>JACIYW010000064.1 GCA_014359745.1 Paracoccaceae bacterium
GTCCCCGGCCATGGGGTGGTGGACTTTTGACCCCCCCCCAGCGCCCGATGTTCCAACCGTTGCTTCTTGCTGTCGTGGCAGGCCTTGCAGAGCGATTGCAGTTCCCCGAACCAGAACAGGCCGTGGTCTTCGCGGTGCGGAATCACATGGTCAGCCACGGTCGCAGGCCGCTTCGAATGATCCGGGCAAAGCCTGCACAGCGGTTCAGCATCAAGCTGCACCTCTCGCCGACCACCCTTGCCGGACCACGCCTTGCGCTTGTACCACTTGCGGCTTGGCCTGTCGGCCCGCTTGGCATCGGCTGGCCTGTCCCTGTCGCGCTTGTCAGAAACCGAATGGGCCTCGCAATAGACCGTTCCAAGTTCGACAAGCAGGAAACAGCCCGGATGCGCGCATGGCTTCCTTGGCACTGCATCCCCTTCACCACGCGATCCACCCAACGCAAAAGCGCCCGCCGGTTTCCCGTGGGCGCTTTTCTGGATGATGCACATTTCATAAAACGCTGACAGGGTAAGCGTCAAGGTTTTTCTTCATCCCAGATCGGCAGACAGCCTGAGCCAAAGTGCGCAACAGACACGGAACCGCGCCGCACCGGCCCCATCATCCTGTCAAGAACCGCAGACAGTGCCACCTGCAACGCGGCCCGCAACGCGCCGTCATCGGCCCAGCCATGCGCCCGCAACACATCGCTGATCGTCCCATCCTCGAGACAGACGATATCCACCAGCCGCCGGTCCATGATGGTTACGCGCGCCGCGCGCCCACCTGTGCGCCGCACCACCATGGCAGAGCCACTGCCAATGCGCCTGCGCAGCACCGCTATGCGGTCCCTGTCGCGCAGCACCGCGTCCAGGTACTCTCCACCATTGCCAGCACCGCGCTGCGATTGGCTTTCCAGCGATGAACAGCGCACACCGGCGCACTCATGCTTCTCGACCAGATCGCGATAGAACCGGCCCATCGCAACCTGCGCGGGGCTGAACGGGGGCACCTTGCCATGGCGCGCCGCCTTGGATGCCATCACGTCGAAACTGTCGGCGGTGCGCAACGTCTTGCGGCCAAGGAAGCCAGCAATCTTTACCTCGAACGCATCATCGCCCTTCGGATAGGATGCCATCATGTCCAGCATGCGCACCGGGCCGCGCGCCGGGGCAACCGGGATCTCCGGGCCGACATCGGCGGGAACACTGCCCATGGCGCGCACATCCGCCATCCTGTCGGCCTCATCGCGTCCGGTTGATCGCTCGATTCGGTCCACCGCTGCGGCTATCCTGTCCCGCCTCATGCCGGTGCCCTCGCTGTTTTGGCGTTGACGATATCAAGGCAGCGCCGCCGCGTGTCCATGTAGCCATCCAGCCACGCCAGATCGCGCGGGCTGGCCCGGCCTTGCTCGCGGGCATGCTCTATCGCCAGGCGGGTTCTCATGTTCTCCATCGCCTCGTCGCGGATGCATTTCATCGCATAGTCGTTCGGCGGCGTGCCCGTGCGCTTGAGATGCAGGAACAGTTCAACCAGCCACTCACCTGACATCGCGGCATCGCCAGCCGCCGATTGCAGGTAAGACCGCACAAGGCGGCTTTCGCTGGCGGGAACCTCCTGCAAATCGCGCGCCCAGTTCATGATCGACACCTCGGCAGGCCAGATGTTTTTCATCGGCCCGCCCGCCAGCCGCTCGATCACTTCCGCCAGCGCCGAAAGCCGGTCATCGGCCATGTAGGACAGGCGCGCTTCCAGCCGTGACAAGAACCTTTCGTGATCCTCAACAGACACTCCGCGCTTTCGTACCATCCCGCCCCTTGCCAAAGGCCCTGTCAGGATGGTCCTGACGCGCGCCTTGCCGTCTTTTAGTTCCTGACCTTCCATAGCTCATCCCTTCATCTTCTCGGCAAATCCGACTTATCCACAGGCAAACCCCGTTAAAAATTGACGCGCAACGGAAGTTTCCTTTCCTTTCATTTCTTCTCTTTTCCTTTCAGCCGCGCGGTTTTCGGAAAAAACGAAAACCTCCAAAAACTTCCCAAAAAATTTCCATTTCTTCCGGCGGAAGATTTTCGGAGGATTTCAGTATCGCGATGAAAGGTCGTTCAGGGCTTCCTTGACGCGCTTCAACGTGGCGCTGCCGCCGGGATAGGCGGCTTCGATCCAGTCGCTGATATCGTTCACCCGCTCGTCATTCTCGGCGATGCGCGCCGCACCGGGAATGGTCTTCAACTGGCCGATGATGGTCCCCAGCCGCTTGCGCATCCGGTCATCGGCATTCTTCGCATCGTTGCGCCGCTTGCCGCCAAGCGCGTCCATGGCCACTTCCGTGACCACAGGATGCGCCAACCGCACCTGTCCGTCGTCGCACTGGACGCGGTGCCAGCCATGCAGGGGCGACACCGCCCGGCTGTTAAGATCGCGCCACCGCGCGGGGGTCACCCGCAACAGGAATGCCAGCGCCTCATCGTCGCAGGGCAGGGTGCCGATCGGCGTCTCATCCTGGGCGACAAAGAACAACTCCATGCCATACCACCCCACTTCCGGGTCGGCATAGCCAAAGCGCCGGAACTCGCTGCCGCGCCAGCGCTTGAGGTTCCACGGCACGAAGAAATGCGAATCCAACCGCTCGCTTGCGGAAATCGGATAGACGGCGATCTCGCCTGTATCGATCAGGTGAACCTTGGCGGGCCTGCCCATCACATCCCCCGATCTGCGGCGCGCTGCTGGCGATCCGCCAGCCATGCCGATTGCACATTGGTCAGATAGCGCCGGGCCGCGCGGGTAAGATCGCGGATGCCATCGTCGCGCTGCTCATACTTGCCCATGCGCCAGACCAGCGCCGCGAAGGCCATGCGGTGCCCCCACTTGCGCATTTCGGCGGTGCCAGCCCGTTCGCAGGCCGCAGAGCAATAAATCTGCCACGGCCTGCCAGGAACGAACACATGGCCGCAGTCCGGCAGAAAGCAGATACCTGAACGCCACGGCGGCGACAGGGACAGCTCAATGCTGGCGGCGGACCGGAAATCTTCCAGATGAAAATGCCGTGCCATGGCATCGGCGGGTGATGGCATCTGGGGGGTCATAGCACCATCGCCTCCTGCCGGGCGCTCACGCGCGCATTTACGGGCAGTTCCGCCTGGGCGCTTCTGGCCGCATCCGCCACGCGCGCGCAGGCGACATCGAACCATTTTGGATCCTTCTCGATCCCTATGGCCGCGCGCCCGCTGCGCATCGCTGCCACCAGCACCGATCCAGATCCCATGAACGGATCGATCACCAGGTCGCCGCGATCGGTCGAATTGCCCATCCAGTATGACATCAGCGCCACGGGCTTTTCGGTGGCATGCGGGCGGCGCTCTTGCGGTGGCACATCCGCCCCAAGGTAAAGATGCGACACGTCCTGTTGCGGGCACCGGATCAGCGCCTTCGATGCGCAATCCCTGATGCGGCTGGCGCGGCCCTTGTACAGGTACAGGCCGAATTCGCAGTTCGGCATGTACCAGCGGTTCGGGGTGGCGGTGATCTTGTCCCAGACCAGCAGCCGGTGAAACCCGAACCCTGCGGATGCAAAGGCCGCGCGCGCAGATGCCTCTTCGCGATCCGACACCATGACGATGGCATCCGCATCATCGGCCAATGCGCCGCCGATCAGCGGGGCCATCTCTTCCCAGGCAACCATGTCGAACAGCGCGCCGGAATTGTCATAGGCCGATTTCGCGAAACAGCCGCCCATCTCGCCGGTGCTGCTGCCCCCGGCGGTCAGCCGGTACGGCGGATCGGTCAGGCACAGCCGCGCCGCCGGGCGCAGGGCGGGCAGAACGTCGCGCATGTCGCCCAGGATCAGGCGGCAGGTGCCGATGGTGATATCGCGCTCGATGCCGGTCATGCCGCGTCCCTTCTGGCATCGTCGCGCATGGCCTCTTGCATCGCGGCGGCCAATATCCGCTGCAACCCGGCTTTCGACCGGCGGCGCATCGCCAGGGAAATGTAACCGCGCCCAAAGCCAAGAACCCTGCTGGCCTCATCCATGGATGCAAACCGAAGGCTGCCGATGGCTAGCGGCTTTGACTTCGGGCTGACCCGGCGGCGCGGCGCACCGAAATGCTGCGCCCGGCCAGAGTCTATCGCCTTGTAGATCGCATCGCAGCTAACGCCGAAATGCGCCGCCGCCGCCCGCGCATTGGCGAACTGCTGCCCGGCCAGGCTGACCGGCATCGGCTCCACCCCTTTTGCGCAGGTGCCGATGCGATGTTGCGTCCCGCGGCGCACCGCGCTGCGCACGGCATGCGTGCAGACACCAAGCGCCGCCGCTGCGGCATTGACATCGGCGTACACGACCCCGCGTATCTCGATATCGCGGTAAACCGTCCGGCCCATCATGCCACCCCCAAATGCGCAAGCTGTCGGCGCACACCCCATAGAACGAAAGCGCCATCGACATTGGCAAGCGCGCAGATCGTGAAGAAATCGCGGCTTCCCAACCAGCCGCGCGCCGCGCTTATTTCCGACTTTCGGTCAGCCCGCTTTGGCGACAGCGCCAGTTCGATCTGTTCCATCAGCACCGCGCACCACAGGTCGCGGCAGGCGCGCGGGTCTATTTCGGCGTGACACCCGTCACCATGGAACAGGCCGGACATGTCCATCACGCCACCCCGCCGTTTTCGCCGATCAGGAACACCTGCCGGTTGCTGCAAAGCGCCGCGCGAACCTCGCGCCAAATACCGTCGCTTTCGCGCCATCCGGGAATCGGCGGCACCACCACCAGCCCGGATGCGTCAAGAAGCGGTTGACACCAGCGACCCCAGAACTCCGCATCAAGCGGATTAAGCGGGTTATCCACATTGGCATGCACCATTTCCACCGCCTGAATGACCGGCGAAACCGCCGTCACCCCAAGCAAGGCCAGTTCCCGCGCCCATCGCGCCGCCCGCACCGCCGCCTCGATCGAGGCATGCGCATGCCACGCGCCGAAATTGCAGCAGGCGATCTTTGAATATGGCGTGGCCAGATAGGCCAGCCGCCCGCCCGCCAGGCGCGCCACCTCGTCCGGCCCGACACCCCGCACCAACAGATGCGCGCCCGCATAGGCATCAAGGGCGGCATGGCCCCAATCGCGCCGGATCGGCAGACCGGCATCAGGCACGGCATCAGGCATGCAATCAGGCATCTTCACCACCCACCCGGAAAAAGCGGGCGCGCGGCAAAAACCACGCGCCCAGGTCACATCGGAAGGACGGGGGGCACATCACACGGGCCGCCACGCCCCCCACGGTATGGCGCCTTGCATGGTAAGCCATACCACTGCCCGGATGTTCGATATGCGCCGCGCCGGTCATGCCCCGGCCTCCGCCGCGTCAATGATATCTGTCAGCACCTGTCGCGCCGCACGCATCTCGGCGATGACCTCGGCGCGCTCTTCGGCGGTGACGCGCGCGCCACCGGGGCCAAGATGCGAAAACGCCCGGATCAGCACCGAATGCGCCTGACCGCTGGCGGCGGTGCTCTGCGCCGCCAGTTCCTTCAGGCAGCCCGCGCGCACCCCCTCGCGTCCCGTGCGCTCGAACATGCGGCTGGTGATCGGAAACGCACCGACGAAATCCTCGACCGCCACCGCCGCATCCACCGTCACGCCGATCTGCCCAGAACACATCTTGCTGACCGTGCCCTTGCTGGACGTCCCGTAACGCGCTTCCAGCACCGCCGCGACCGCCTCGACACCGCCAGCGCGCCGCACCAACCCGTCGAAAATACCGCGCGTCACCGGGTCAGCCATGCGAAACCTCGTTTCCTTGTGCGCACCCGCGCCCGGCGCAACAATCGCGATATGGAACAGCCTGGCCGATCGTCATTCCGCCGCCACCTTTCCCGCCGTGTTGCCTGCCGCGTTGCCTGCCACATGCGCGCCGGATCCCTTGGCCGGGTTGTCGGCGATGAACCGGCGTATTTTTTCCGCGTCCCGGTCCAGCGCTTCCAGCCGCCGCAGGTGCCGCGCGACATAGCGGCTGTCGTTCAGCGCCCGCACGCAGACGGTGGAGGCCTTCAGCCCCGTCGCCCGGCAATACTCTTCGAGTTCTTCTAGGATGGTCTCATGGGTCATGACCACAGTTTATTAGGTAATTTCCAAATCCCGTCAATGGCTGATTTCCCATTAGCCATTGGAATTTAGCCCAAGTAAGTATCAGCCATGCACAAGAGCTTCAGCGAGGCCTTCATAGCCCACCTTGGCAAGACCGGCGCAAAGGTCACCGACATCGCCAATCGCTCTGGCGTGAAGAAGGATGCACTTTACAGCCTGAAATACGGAAAATCGCTCAACATGGGTGTCGATGATGCTATCCGCGTCGCGGCGGCGTTCGGCGAGACCATAGAGGAATTCATGGGAATGTCCCCGGCACGGGTGCGCGACCAGCTGGCCGAACAGATCGCGCGCCTTACCCCGAAAGAACAAGCGATACTGGAAGCCTCTCTAACCGCGCTGCTCTCTCATCGCCAAGATCAGGCCCCGGCAGCGCCGCCAGGTGCAGCATCAGCAGGATCGCCTGCCGATCCGAAAGACGGTTGACCAAATCGGCATTGCCAAAACCCGTGCGCGAATCTACCATAACAAGAACAATACCAGAACAACCGCAAGGGGCAACAGATGCCTGCATGTCACGGATGCCATAAACAGTTCAATTTTCCTGATCTTGACGCCAATTGGTACTGCGATGCCTGCGCGGCGGAACGCGCGCGAATTCGCAGGAATCTGACCGCCACGATGCCATCGGAACCGTCAAAACCAAAAATTCCCCCACCGACGACACATCAGGAACGGCGCAAAAGCATCGTGATGACAACCGAAACCGCGCTGGACATCCAGATAAAGCGCCGACTCGGGATCGTAACCGCCGAGGCAGTCGTTGGCATGAATGTGTTCAAGGATTTGATGTTCGAGATGCGCGACCTGGTTGGCGGGCGCAGCAAGACCCAGCAAAATGCCATGCGCGACGTCAGGGATGAACTGTTCAATCGCCTCAAAGACGATGCCGCGCAGATGAAAGCAGACATGATTGTAGGCGTCTCACTGCGCTTTTCAGACTTCGGCAGCCGGGGAAATGCCATTCTGGCCGCAGCAATTGGCACTGCCGTTCAGATCGAACCAGCCGCGAAAAACGAATCCTGACACGACCGACAGACGCATCATGAATGCCTGATTGTGGCAAAATTCCCATTTTTTGATTGACAGTGGGATTTATCCCAATCTATTTTCGGCCTCACCCAACAGGAGGCCAGAATGCACACCCGATCGTCCTGCACATCACGGCAGCTTGCGGAAGCCCTGTCTGTCATCTCCAACCCGCAACCGCATCACCGCCCCGGCCTGCGCCTGCTTGCCTGGGCGATGCTGAAATCCGAACGCGGCCAGACCCTGCGCCAGCGCCGCCTCGCATCCGCACCGGCCGCGCCGGATCGGCAGGCCGCGTGATGGCCGATCTGCCCCAATTCGCCCGCTTCTGAATGGTCTGCCGCAAACCGACCGGCCCGCATTCCAAAACCGAACCGCGCGCCCGCTATTCGTCATTCGATGACGCGATGGCGGCGGCCCGCAAGCTTGCCGTGGAAAACGATGCCCAGTTCCACATCCTCGAAACCGTCGCCACCGCGCGCCCCGGCGACACCACGCAGGACATGCTGCTATGACCCATGATCTTCTGCACGATCGGCTGAAAGCCTTCCTTCTGAACCTCGAATGCCTCGACAGCGCCGGGCAAAAGGATGCGTTCATGAACGAGGCGATGGAATGCGGCGGCAGGTATCTGCCGTCCGGGAATTGGTTCGAAATTACCCTGCACGGCATAATCACATCCGGCATGACCGAAGATGCGGCGATCCGCAACTGGACCAAAGCCGCCAAATCGGTGGCACCGCTGATCGAAGCGGATGGCTTTATCACCGTGCACCCGCCTTTCCAGCGCCCCCGCAACCATGCCGAGGAAATCGCCAACGCCCGCGCGGCGTCCTGCCGGGGGGCGCGCGAATGACCGGAACAGACAACATCACCACAACCGGCAACCGCCTGTTTGCCGGTAAACTGGCCGGGCGCGGTCTGCTCGACGCGCCCGGCTTTTTTCGCATTTTCCGAAACGGGCGCATGCGGGCCGCCCGTGCCGGGGCGCGCGGCCCCTCTGCCACCACTCACGCCAACCAGAACCGCGCGCCCCAGATCAGTGCCACCCAGATCCGCGCCACCATGCCGATGGCACGCGATACCCCGGTGTTCCACTGCCCGCTATGGCCGGGCTGCGGCTGCCAGGGCGTCAGCATGCGCCCCGAATGCCCCGGCCTGAAATCGCGCATTGGTCAGGGGTGATGAAGGTGCTGATCGGCTGTGAAACATCTGGTATCGCGCGCACCGCCTTCGCGGCACTCGGACATGATGCATGGTCATGCGATATCGAACCGGCGGAAGATCGCAGCAACCGCCACATCGTCTGCGACATCCGCGACGGCATCCTGACATGGGGCTGGGATCTCCTGGCGGTCATGCACCCGCCCTGCACGCGCCTGTGCCGGTCAGGCAGGCAATGGATGTCCGGACCCGGTAAATGGACGCCGCCGAAACGCCTGCCAAAGGGCCGCACTTGGGCGGACATGAAGGCGGAATTCGAACTCGGGATCGACATCTTCACGACATGCTGGGCCGCGCCGATTGACCGCGTGGCAATCGAAAATCCCGAAATGAACGATCTGGCGCGCGATCGCATGCCCGCCGATCTGCCAGCCCCGCATGTGGTGCAACCCTTCTGGTTCGGCGAACCGGCCTACAAGAAAACCGGCTGGTTCCTGCGCAATCTTCCCGCGCTTGCGGCAACCACCCGGCTGCCGGAACCGGCGCGCGATAGCGACGACTGGAAAAAATGGAACGCCGTGCATCGCGCCCCGCCCGGACCGCCAGCGCCTGCGATCGCGCAGCTTCCCCGGAATGATACGCGCCGCCGCCATGCAATGGACACGCGCCGCGATGGATCAGGCCGCATGACAGGGCGACGGCATCGCCACGTCCAACAACAATATGCCCATGCAGGGCGCTTTTGAAGGAGTTTGACAGATGACCGGAACATTTGATCTTGACGCAAACCTGTTCATGGCAGTGCGGCGCGCGGTGGCGGATGACGAATCGTCGCGCATTCGTTTGCTCGGTGTGCTGGTTGAACCGCGCGAAAGCGGCGGCGCGTTCCTGGTGGCCACGGATGGGCGCGTGATGCTTGTCGGGCTTGACCAAAGCGCCACGGCCACGCGCCCCACCATTCTTCGCCTGAAAATGCCACAACGGGAACTCGATGAATGGGGGGATGAAATCGAATTCACGCCATGGGATCGATCAAGATTGCACATGGAAATTGACGGGCAAAATGCGCCATCCGTTGCACATTTTCATAATCCTTCCAGCAGGGGTTATTTTCATGCGCTGGTTGAGGAAATCGAAGACGCAAAACACTATCCTGACTGGCGCGCAGTGATGACGGGAAAAGTTAAAGTAAAACAGGTCCAGAAACCGTACAACGATTTCGGTATTAACGCGCGCATCCTTTCGCGCGTCCAGGGTACTGAACCAGCCCTGCACCTTGAGCAGCCATCCGAAGACGGTGCGCCGTGGCGGATTGGATTCGAGCGCGGCGATCTGACCGGGGTAATCATGCCACGTTTGATGGAGACCATGGATAATCTGGCACTGACCACGATCCACCAAGACGTGAAGGCGCGCGGCGATGGATAATAAGTCACCAGTCTTGCGGTCTGCCAAACGCGGCGAAACCGCGACGCCATCCATGAACTTTTTCGACCTTCCAATCCCGCAACAGGCTGGCATCCTGTGCAACGATCCGCGTTTTCAGCACTTCGCGGCTGTCCGCTGCGGATTTCCCGGCGGGCAGTTCAGCAGCCAGGCCGCCGCCGAATTCATCCGCGATATCTGCATGATCAGCAGCCGCCGCGACCTCGCCAGCAACCACGTTGCCGCCGCGCGCTTTCAGGCCCTGCGCACGGATTTCGACGCCTGGACAGGCAAAATAGCATCGCCACGATAGGCGTGAAAAGCAAAGGAAAACGTATATGTCTGACAAACTCAAAAAATACTTTGAATACCTCACCGGCGGTTTTGAACTCGATAAACTGCATGTGGTCTATGATGAAAATGACGAGATGAAAATCGTCATGTTCATGATGGATGCTGAATGTGATCCATATCACGTTATATTCGATCCAGACGGATTTGTCGTATTCAGACACGACCTTGGTGACAAGTATCAGGCTTTCGAAAGTGGCCAATTGCGATTTATCGCTAAAATGGCCGACAAGGCTGACAGGATGTGGCGAAAGCACTGGGAAAAAAACGCTGTTGATTGATCAACCGGCGTATGAAAATTCACTGATCGATCGCTAAAAATCGCATCGCCACGATAGAAAGGACCAAACCCGTGATGGCCGTTAAAAAACCACCAACCGCACCCGCGATCGAAGAAAACGATCCCTTCGCGATCCGCAGCTTTGAACAGGTGATGACGCTGTTCGATGGCGGTGATTTCCTTGCCCGGTTCATGGCCGATCACCGCGACCTCCTGCAACAGTTGCAGGACCACAACGATGAATTCGGCCACAAGGGCGCCAAGGGCTCTTTCACGCTCGCCATCTCCTATGAACTCGGCGGCGCGGGCGATCTTGGCATGCGCGCGCAGGCGAATTTCAAGGGGCCGGTAAAACCCGCCAGCCAGGCGGCAGCCTATGTCGATGGCAACGGGCAACTGACCCTTTACAGCCCGCTGATGAAACGCATGCACGGCGGGTTGCGCGACGCCACACCGCACGATCCGGAAACCGGCGAAGTGCGCGATATCTGACGAAACCACAGCAAAAGGACCAATGGCATGACCAGTGAAGAAACCAAATCCGGCATGGAAAACCCGGCCCAGACCATGCGCGACGTGATGGAAAGGATCGGCGAAACCGAACCCATCTGCACGCCAGATGATTTTAACATGACTACCGCGTATCTTTCCGCGGTCCCCAGCCACCGCAAGATCGAGAATCTGACAAGCACGCTGCGCGAAGCGGCCGAATTCCTGAAACCGGCGCGCCGCCGGGGCACCGCCCGCCTCGCCGATCTCGACAGCCTGATCGGCTGGGCCAACCGCTTCATGGGCGACACATCGGCCCTTTTCGCCAATCCTGACATGACAGCGCCAACACTGACCTGCATCGCCGATTATCACGGGGCGGGACCGGCAGACGTGATGGCACCCTCTGGCGATGCCACGGCCCGCCACTGCCGTCACCGCGCCGTCTATTATTTTCCGCTGTCGGAAGAATGGAAGGCATGGGCCGCGATATCCGGAAAGCCGCTTGGAAAGGATGACCTTGGCGAATTCATCGAAGCCCAGGCCAAGGATATCATGGATCCAACCCCTGCCATCCTGAAAGGCGGGCTCAACGAGACGAACCAGCCATGGGAAAACCGGCTGATCGAAATCGCCCAAAAGATCGAGGGGCGCTATGGCCAGCTTTCGCAGCTTCTCGCGATGTCCAGGCAGTTCCAGGTGCATGAAACCAGCAACCTGACGGTCAAGACCAATCGCGACAGCGGCGAACAGGAACTCCAGTTCCTCAACGAACACAAGACACCGGACGGCAAGCCGCTCAGCATCCCGAACCTTGTCATCATCGCCATCCCGGTATTCATGGGCGGCGCGCTCTATCGCATGCCGGTGCGCTTTCGCTATCGCAAGTCCGGCGGCGCGGTGGCCTTCATCCTGTCGATCTACAATCCAGAAAAGGCATTCGAAGCGGCCTTCAAGGAAGCGGTCGAGGAAGCAACGGTGGAAACCGGCCTTCCGACATTCAGGGGCACCCCGGAGGCATGATTTCTCTTTCTGGCCCCCGGCAACAGGGGCCAGCGACGGAAACCAGCCATGGGAAGTATCGATGAACATACCAACGAAACATCGCCTGGCGGCGGAACTTCGCGCCGTCGCGGCAAAGGCGCATCCAGCCAATGCCGCCATTTACCTGGCATTGGCAGATCGCGCCGAGACCGGCGAGTTTGACGACTATGCCGATGTGCATGTATGCGGCCCGACCGCCATCTACCTTGAATTAAGAGCGGCGGGCCTGGACAAATTCGCGGCCCGTGTCGCAGCCGGGGAGTTTGACGCCAACGCAGAGGAAAGCGAGTCCTGGGCCAGTTCACAAACCGACCCGCAAATAATTCGCTTGTTGGAAGCACTGGGAATCCGCCCGGACAGATCAAAGGACAACTGACCAATGCCCGCCGCCAACAGACATTTGTCATTCACCAAGACGCGAAATCCGCTTTTTTCTGTCCCGACAAAAGAACGCAAAGCCATTCTGGAGCGTGAGCGGCGCTTACGTCGATCTGGAGAATGGGGAGAGTGGGAGCGCATTGAAAACCCCCACCGCCTGATATCGAATGTCTGGCTTGGCGAGGTCGATCATGTCAGAAAGAACCGGGTGTTTTCAGTTCTGGTTCGCGATGTCGGGACGGCCATCCATCTCGCCGTGTCCAGCCTTTCCGGCAACCGCCCAACATGGCCGGAAATGCAGCGCATCAAGGATGAACTGGCGGGACCAAAGGCAACCGCAATAGAGGTTTATCCTCCCGCCGATGAGGTCGTTGATCAGGCCGACATGTATCATATCTGGGTGCTGTTTCGCCCGCTTCCATTTTCCCTGCATGGAGACAGATAACCCATGCCCGCCGCCCGTGAATTCCCGCCATTGCTGATGCCAGCCCCGGCGGCTGCGCATTATCTCGGGCTGTCGGAATCCACGCTGCGCGGCCTAGGCCTGCCCCGCAAGGTCGTCGGGGCCAAGCGCCTCTATGACCGCCGCGACCTTGACCAATGGGCCGACTCGCTCCCCTATGAACAGCACGAGGTTGCGAATGGGGGCTGGTAACATGCGGTTGCGCTATCCGGGGCTGGTACACGAGGCGCACGGAAAGGGCAGCCGCTGGCGCGTGCGGGTGCAAGACAGCACCAGGCGGATCACCTTGCCATGCGGCCCCGATGATCCGGAATTTCATCGCCTCTACACCAACGCGCGCGCAGGCAAGACGCCGGAAGGCAGGCGCGCCAGCACCGTGACACCGGGCACGATGGGCTGGATCCTCAACACCTACCTTGATCACCTGTCGCGCATGGTAAAGGCCGGGCAGGCCTCGCCGCTCACCCTCAAGCAGCGCCGCGGGCAAATCGCATTCATCCTTGACCAGCAAAGCGAACAGCCGCGCACGAAAGGCCAGCGCTATGAAACCCTGCCCATGACGATCCCGGTGCCGGAACTTGTGGCCTTTCGCGACCGCATGGCCGCGACACCCGGCAAAGCGCGCAACGTCTGGAAAACCCTGCGCGCCGCCTACGATCACGCGACAGAGCGCAACATGATCAGCCAGAACCCGGCCCGCGCCGTCGCCAGACCGCCCTACACCAGCAAGGGCGGCGCGACACCGTGGACGCTGGACGATCTGCAAAGATACCGCCATGCGCATCCGCCCGGCACCATGGCGCACCTTGCATTGACCCTGTTTATGTTCACGGCCTGCCGGATCGGCGATGCGGTCATTCTGGGGCGCGCGCATGAGGAACGCCACGCGGGCGCGCTTTGGCTGGCATGGCAGCCGGGCAAGAAGGGATCGCGCCACGTCCGCATCCCCGTCCTGCCGCCGCTGGAACGCGCGCTCAAGGCCCGCAAGGTGATCGGCCCGACCTACCTGATCACCGGCCACGGCAAGCCCTTCGCCTCACCCGAGGCGCTTCGAAACAGGTTCGGGAAATGGTGCGCGGATGCCAAACTGGCAGATCGAACCTCGCACGGCATCCGCAAGGCAGCCGGGCACCTTCTGGCGCTGCACGGTGCCACGCAATACGAAATCATGGCCGTCCATGGCCACGCCAATGCAGCCACATCGCAGGTCTACACCGACACAGTGGAACGCATGCGCTTGGGCGGCATGGCGGTAACAAAACTGGCCGGTCTGGATTGGTGATTTTGTCCCCAAGAAATTCCATGGGGGCATAATGGACAAAAAGAACAATAAAAACAACGGCAAGCAAGGGTGCTGCGATACCCTCCGGGCCTACCAAAATTACGCTAAAACAACCACTTATGACAATCGTGGGGACAAACCCCATACAATAGGAATCAATGGCTTATGTTGTGACTGTCCCCAGGTCGCAAATCAGCGCAGGGCGCGCAGTGCGCCAACCCCTGACCCGACATAGAACAGCCAGCGGATCATGTCGCCCGCCCATTCCTGCATCTGCGGCGTCGGCAGATCGGCCACGTTCCATGAAAACATGAACACGCTGTCAAGGATGACGGCGCACCACCACAGCGCCAGCGGTGCGATGAACATGCCAGCGAAGACCCAGAACCACGGGAATGACAGCTTGGCCCGGTTGAAATCGGCCATGATTTTGGCCTCATTGACAGCCTCTCGGGCCAGCGCCACGGTTGTTTCCGATTTCAGCCGCTCGCGGTCGTTCTGCAATTCCGCACGGCGCTCCATGTGATCAATGGCCTTGCCGACGATGCCGCCAAAGCCAAGCTTGATCAGAAACGCGATGATCGCGCTCATCGCAGCGTCACGGGCCCGGTGGTGACCGCGCGCAGGATCACGTTGCCGATGATCGTCACGAACGCGATCGCCGCGCGCACAGGCGCGACCCAATCGGCGTCATAGCCCGCCGCAACCAGATCGTCGATGATCGGCGTCAGTTGCGCCGCGACGGCCGCCACGGCCATCAGCACGTTGAACCAGAAGGTTTTCGACTTCCACCACGGTTTAGCCATTCGTCATCTCCCTTTGCTTTTCCCGGTACGCGGCAGCCCGGCGGGCGTGATGCGCCGCGTTGACCGCCATGCAGATCGCGATGATGACCGCCACCGCGATCACGCCGCCGACCGCCCAGTTCCCAAGATCGGTCATGCCAGACGCGGCACTCCCGGCCACCGCGCCGGTCGCCCCGGTCGATTGCGCGACTTTCGCCCTTTGCGCCCGCCCGGCCTCATCCGCGACGACGCTGGCGGATCGTGAATACATCGCCACCGCCGTTGCCTCGGTATCCGCGACCCTGCGCCCCCAGCCGCGCCCAAAGTCTGACCATGTGCCAAGCTTTCGCAAAAATCCCATGCGCGCCGCGCAAGCTTTCTGGATAACCGCGATGCCGTTGACCGCGCCCTGGGCCGCTTGCAGCGTCTGCGGGCCGATCGCGCCATCCACAGCTACCCCAAGGCCCGCTTGCAGCCAGCGGATGCCACGCGCGGGCCCTGAATTCACACCGGCGTCAAAGGCCACCAGGTCCATGCCATCCGGCAGGTGATCGCCCTTTACCT
This sequence comes from Paracoccaceae bacterium, assembly GCA_014359745.1. Classification (GTDB taxonomy): domain Bacteria; phylum Pseudomonadota; class Alphaproteobacteria; order Rhodobacterales; family Rhodobacteraceae; genus JACIYW01. The sequence goes on from JACIYW010000064.1 coordinate 15,373, forward strand.
TGACCCAATAAAGCTGCCGATAGATTTCGCCAGCCTCGCGCAGGGTCAGATCGCGGACCTCCTGTTTTGACACCGCGCGGCCCCAATGCGCCGCGAGCGTTGCCTGGGTGATGCCGTGATTTGTCGGCCCGCCGGGATCGCGCGGATGATCGACATAGCCGCCTTCCCACTTGACCACATGCGCCAGGCACGGCTCGTAATTTCCAGCAGTCATCGCGTTCCTCAAACGAAAAGACCCGCGCGAATGGCGGGCCGGGTTGCACTTGTATGGTTATGTTTGGTTCGGTGG
>JACIYW010000065.1 GCA_014359745.1 Paracoccaceae bacterium
CGCGCGCCGGTCAAGGGAATTCATCCTTTTGCCGAAAATCCGCGTTCACCGCCAAGCTGGCGCGCCAGCGCACAAAACCCCGCAAGCGAGACGGTTTCGGCCCGGTCCGTGGGCGTCAGCCCCGCCGCGCGCAGATGCGTCTCGATATCGGGGGCCAGCCCGCGCAACGCCGATCGCAGCATCTTGCGCCGCTGGTTGAACGCCGCCGCCACCACCCGCGACAGCACCGCCGCATCGGCGGGATAGCGCGGCGCGTCCAGCCGCGTCAGATGCACGACGGCGGAATGCACCTTGGGCGCGGGCACAAAGGCCTCGGGCGGCAGCGTCAGCACGATGCGCGCATCGCAGCGCCATTGCGCCAGCAACGCCAGCCGCCCATAGGCCTTGCCGCCCGGCTTTGCCACGATCCTGTCCGCCACCTCGCGCTGAAACATCAGTGTCAGGCTTTCCCAGAACGGCGGCCATTCGTCCGGCGTCAGCCAGCGCACCAGCAATTCCGTTCCCACGTTATAGGGCAGGTTGGCCACCACCTTGACCGGCCCGCGCAAATGCGCCCCCGCGTCAAAGTTCAGCGCATCGCCCTCGATCACCTCCAGACGCCCCGGACAGGCCCCGGCAATCTCGGCCAGGGCAGGCAGGCAGCGCGGATCCTTTTCCACCACCACCACCCGCCGCGCCCCCATCGCCAGCAACCCGCGCGTCAACCCGCCGGGGCCGGGGCCCACCTCAAGCACATCACAGCCACGCAGATCGCCCGCCGCCCGCGCAATCCGCGCCGTCAGATTGAGGTCCAGCAGAAAATTCTGCCCCAGCCGCTTTTGCGCGACCAGCCCATGCGCGCGGATCACCTCGCTCAGCGGCGGCAGGGCGTCGATCGCACTCACTGACGCTGGCCATTCATCTTGGCGAAAATACTCCCGCCGGAGGCGTCCGCACCCGCCCGCAGGCGCGCCATCCGGTCGGCCAGCCGCAGCGCCGCAATCAATGAGGCCGCATTCGCCACCCCGCGCCCGGCAATGTCGAACGCGGTGCCATGATCGGGCGAGGTGCGCACGAAGGGCAGGCCCAGCGTCACATTCACCCCGCCGTCGAAATCCAGCGTCTTGATCGGGATCAGCGCCTGGTCGTGATACATGCAGATCGCCACATCATAGCGTGCCCGCGCCGCCGGGTGAAACATCGTATCTGCCGACAGCGGCCCCGCGATATCCATCCCCTCGGTGCGCAGCGCATCCAGAACCGGGGCGATCAGGGTGATTTCCTCGGTCCCCATCGCCCCACCTTCGCCGCCGTGCGGATTAAGCCCGGCCACCGCCAGGCGCGGCGCCGCAAGCCCGAAATCGCGCCGCAGCCCCGCATCGGTGATCCGGATGGTATCGCGCAGCAGGTCCGCCGTCAGCGCGCCGGGCACATCGGCAAGCGCGATATGGATCGTCACCGGCACCACCCGCAACAGATCCGAGGCCAGCATCATCACCACCCGGTCCACACCGGCCAGCGCCGCCAGATATTCGGTGTGGCCCGGATAGGCAAAGCCCGCGCCGTCCTTCACCGCCTTCTTGTGGATCGGGTTGGTCACCAGCCCCGACGCATGCCCGCCCTGCACCAGATCGACACCGCGCGCGATCGCGGAAATCACCCCGGCGGCATTGGCGGGATCGGCCCGGCCGGGCGTTGCCGCGCCCGCAAACCGGTGTGCCAGCACCGGCAGGGCGCGCGCGCTGACCCCTGCCGCCTGACCGGGCGCATCGATCACCTCGAACACCGCCCCTTGGGGCAGGTGGCGCGGGTCGCCGATCAGAAAGAACGGCAGATCCGCCCCCAGCGCCTGCCACGCCTTGACCGCGATTTCAGGGCCGATGCCCGCAGGTTCCCCGCAGGTCAGCGCCAGGACGCGCGCGGTCATGGAAAGCGGATGAAGGCGTCGGCGCGCAGTTCCTGCAAGAAGCCATCCGCAAAGGAATTCAGCCGCTGGTTTGTCAGCCGTTGGCGCACCTGATCGCGCGACGGGCTTTCCTCCTGTTGTGCCGTGCGCCCGCACAGCATCAGGAACACCCGCGCGGATCCGTTGACCAAGCGGGTCGATACCTCGTTTTCATCAAGCTTGGCCAGTTCGGTGGCGATATCCTTGGGCACCTCGTCGATGGGGTGGGTTTCGATCTGCAAACGTTCCTCGGGCAGGCCCTTGGCGACACCATAAAGATCGTCGCAGGTGTCCACCCTGGCGCGCAGCTTGTCGGCGGCCTCGATGCTGGCGTCGGGCATGAAGAACCGCGCGTATTCCACGCTGACATTCTGCGCGGCGGGGTTTTCCAGCACCTCGATCGCGCGCAACTGAAACAGCAACAGCGCGTTGGGGATCGAAAGCGGCTCGGTGACCTGGCCGGGCGACAGGGCAAGGATCTGGCTGGCAAAAGCCTCGGGCAGGTTGGTCAGCGGCAACCAGTCAAGCTTGCCGCCGTTTTCGCGGGTCGGGGAAACCGATGCCTGCCGCGCGGCTTCGGAAAATTCCTCGATGCTGCGGATCTGGCTTATCCGTTCGGCGATGGGGCGGGTGCGGTCGATATATTCGTCGGTTGCGGGCAGGATGATTTCCGACAAAAGCACCCGCACCGCCCCGCTTTGCGAGGAAAGCGCCAGTGCCCGATCCACCTCGGCGTCAGACACCTGCGCGCGCGATCCGAACCGCACGCGGATCACCTCGCGCCAGACCATGCCGGCCTTGACGAAATCGCGGAAGGTTTCGCGCGAAACGCCCTGTTCGGCCATGCGCGCCACGAACGCATCGACGGTTTCGTTGTTGCGCGCGGCGAATTCGGCCATTCCCCCTTCCAACCCGGCCTCGGTGACCTTGATGCCCTGGGCCGTACCCTGATCCAGGCGCAGGCGGTCTTCGATCAATTGGTCGATTGCCATGGCGGTCAGATCGCCGGGCGAGTTGAACGCCTTGAGCATCGCGGCGCGCTGCTCTACCTCGTAATTGGTCACGACGCTGTTGTTGATCATCACGCGCGGGGCAAACAGCCCCCCTTCGGCCGCCGAAACGGCCGAAAGCGGCAGCAACGTCAACGCAAGGCCGATGCCAAGCATCCGCAGGCTGGGAAGGATCAGGCTGGCAAGGATGGTGTGGGGCATCACAGGTTTCATCAGGTGGGTCCGTTCAGGTCTGTGTCGTTGGTTGGTCTTCGGGGCGGCCATCCCCTGCCGCAAAAGGCCACAGAAAAAGGCGACAGTCAAAGGCCACAGCGCGATGGGCCGGGGGCGCGGTCGCTGCCGCCAAATCCGGCCAGCGATACCGAAATCGCGAAGTCGGTCGTCGGCCTGACATTATCCGAGGACGTGAACCGACGCGAGAGGGAAAGGTCAACCGTGGTGCAATCGTTGCGAAACTGGATGCCGACCCCGGCCCTTGTGGTTTCATCGGCCGAAAAATCATAGCGCCCCGAGGCCTTGCCCGTCCAGGTATCCGTAAAGCGATAGGCCGCATCGATGGCAAGTTCGCTGCTGCGGTCAAGGCGGTTTTCCGCCCGGTCGCGGCTGAGATAGACAAAGGTGGTCGCCAGATCGACGCGCCGACCCCGCCAATCCAGCCGCAATTCGTTCATCGCCAGCGACAAGGTGTCATCCAGCAGGGTGCGGTTGATCAGCGACAGGCCATCCTGCCCCTCGAACCGGACGGCGGCCAGCCAGTCCGACTGGCTGCCCGACAGGCCCGAGGCATTTGAAAACTGCGATTTCTGGGTAAAACGGAACACGCGGCCCACGGTCGTGCCTATCGACCAGCCCGCCGGATCGCGCCGGGTCCAGCCGATGCCGACATTGCTGCGCAGGCCGTCTTCGCGACGATCCACACCGGGATAGCGGGTAAGATCGAACAGGTTGCCCTCGTCGAATTCCACCAGTTCGCTGTCTTCGTTGGGCACCTTGCCGTTGTTGGCCTCGGACCAGACAAGTTGCGCCACGGGTTCGATCACATGCGCAACGCCGGTCGCGGTGGTCTTGACAAAGGGCCAGCGCAGTTCGACGGCGGCGGCGGGGGTGATGCGGTTCACGCTGTGACCAAGGGTGTCGTCATCCTCGATCTGGTAATGTTCGGTCGACAGATCGCCCAGAAGCCCGGCCAGCATGCCGTTTGGCAAGGTCCAGTTGCGCCGCCAGTTCAGGCCGGTGGTCAGGCGCCCCACATCGCGCCCGTCCACGACGGAATCGGCATCGGGCCCGTCAAAGCCAATGCTTGAGGGGCGTCGCAGGCCCAGCGCCTGGATGCGGAATTTCGCCTGCCCGCCGATCAAGGCCGGATCAAAGCGGTTTTCCCAAGATATGTCTGCCACCTGCCGGGGCAGGGTGTCATTGTCTTCGCCCGCGCGCAGGGAATAGTAATGCAGCGCTTCGGCGTTGAAATACCGGTTGCGGCTGGTCCTGCTCAGCCCGATGCGCGATTCCAGGCGGTCATTGTCGGAAATGTCGTAATCCAGCAGGAAGGCGTCATCCGATACCGCCTCGATGTTGAAATCGAGCACGAAGTCGTTCTTCAGCCGGAACCGCCCCGCGCCAAAGACATAGCCGCGCGTGGTGTTGGGGTTAAGATCGTCGCGCGCCAGGGCGCCGTTGAATTCCATCTCGCCGTTTCTGAACGCCTGCCTATAGCGCAGTTCGACCGCCGTCGCGATGCCGGTGGTCACATAAGGGGTGATGGTGATGTCCTTGTCATCGCCGATCGGGATGAAATACGGCAGCTTGATGCCGGTGCCCAGAAGGCTGGTGGATTTGATCACCGGGATCAGAAAGCCCGGCGCGCGTTTCAGGGTGGGGTCGGGCATGCGCAGGCGCGGCAGATAGGCCACCGGCACGCCCGCCACGCGAAATTGCGCGTTGTCGAAATACAAAAGCCGCTTTTCCTGATCGTGGACCACCCGTGTCGAACGGATTTCCCAAAGCGGCGTCGGGTTGGCCTCGCAGATCTTGCACGACGAGGAAACGACCTTGTCAAGCTGGGTATACCGCCCTTCGACGCGGGTGATCCGATTGGCGGCAAGCTGCAACTGCCGGTTCAGAACCAGGCGCGCGCCGTTCACGATACCGTCGCGCAGGTCCGGCGCCAGATTGGCGGACTCGCCCAGCATGGTCACATTCGACCCGTCGGTCAACACGATCGGGCCGGTGATATCCAGCCGGTCGCCCCGTTGATCATAGATGATCCGCGTGGCTTGCAGGCGCATGCCCTGATGCAGCACCTCGACATTGCCACTCGCGATCAGGCGGCTGTTGCCATCCACGCGCACGCGGTCGGCGATCAGCGTCGCAAAATCCTGCGCCCGCGCCGGGGCTGACAGGATCAGTGCCATCATGATCAGCCCGACAAGATGTCTGAGGGCCATCAGCCGTCCTCCAGGTTCAACAACAGGCCAAAGCCCAGAAGCAGGGCCGCCACCGGCGGGCTCCATGCCGCAAGGACAACCGAGATCTGCCCGTTCTCGCCCAGCAATTGCGCGAAATTGCGCAAATAGTACACCCCGAATCCGGCCAGCATCGCCAGCATCACCATGCGCCCGGTCTGCCCAAGCCGGGTGTGGCGCATGGTAAACCCCGCCCCCAGCAGCACCATCGCCGCCATCATCAGCGGCAAGGCCAGTTCGCGCTGCAACCAGACCCGGTGCTTGCGCGCCGAAAACCCGGCATCGTTGAGCCGCGCGATGAAATCGGGCAATTCCCAGATCGGGATGGATGACGGCGCGCCGAAACTGTTGCGGATACTGTCGCCCGTCAATGTCGAGGGGCGCAAGAGTTCGGGCAGCAGTTGCGCGGTCAGTTCCGGGTTGGGCGCGGTCAGATCCCACAGCTTGGCATCGCTCAGCCGCCAGGCGCCGGGTGTCAGAACCGCCTCGGCCGCGGCGATGCGGGTCAGCGGCGCGCCCGCGGCGCTGAAGATCACAAAGCTTACGTCATATAACCGGGTGCCATCCGGATTGGTGCGGGTGCCGCGGATCACCGTTTGTTCCTGCCCGCCCCCGTCGCGCAGCCACAGCCCCTCGGCCCCGACCGACAGAATATGCTCGCCGCCCTGCTCGTAGCGGTTCGCGATCGCCTCGTAGCGGCGCGAGGTTCCCGCGACGATAGGGTTGAGCACGGCCACGGCAAGACTGCCGATCAGAAGCGCCGTGATCAACGGCGCCACCAGCAGCCGCAACGCCGATCGCCCCGCGGCACGCATCACCACCAGTTCGCTGGTGCGCGCCATGTTCAGAAACAGCGCCACCGTCGCAAGGATCATGATCAGCGGCAGGATCTGATAGATCGTCGTTGGCGCCTTAAGCGCGGCCAGCCCAAGGGCCTGTTGCAGGCCGACGCCTGCCTCACCGAAGCGGCGCAATTGCTCTACCATGTCGATCAGCAGGATCAGCCCGTAAAATACCGCCAGCACCAACAGAAAACTCAGCGCGAACCGCCGCGCGATGTAAAAGCTCAACGTCATGCGGTCACGGACCTGCTCTCGGGGGTGCCCCTGGGCACGCGCCGGGGCCGCCCGGAAAGCCAAAGCATGCCAAAGGCCAGCACACTTCCGGCAAGCGGCGCAAGATAGGTCAGCGGCACCATCGCCACATCGGCCATCGCCAGCGGGGTCACGGAATTGTTGAGCATTTCAATGGCCACCAGCAGCAGCGTCGCCGCAAATATCTGGCGCGACACGCCAAAACGGCTGAACCCGCCAAGGATCAGCGTGGAAAAGCCGATCAGCGCCGTGCTCAGCGCCAGCAACGGCTGGGCGATGCGGTCATGCGCCTCGTAAAGAAGGGCGGCGCGCGCGCGGTTGGTGCGGGCCTGGGTCTGGGGGGTCGCCGCCATCAGCGTGGCGGTGGACAAGCCGCGGATATCGCCGCCCACCTGCAAGGCGGCGGGCGCAAGGCCGCTGATGTCATAGGCGAAATCGGAAAATCCGGTGGTCGACAACCGCCGCCCCGACAGCGTCAGCGTTTGCGCCATGCCGTCGATCATGACCAGCCGCGGCCCGGTGTCGGATTTCACCAGCAGCGCCCGGCGCGCGGTATAAGTGGTTCGGGTGCCGCCCGAACGGGCATCCACAAGCATCAGGTTGCGCAATTCGCCCTCGGGGGTGATTTCGTCGATGAACAGGGTCATGCCATCGGCGGGATGCAGGAACTGCCCCTCGATCAGGAAACGGGCGGTGATGTTCTCGGCGATCTCGGCGCTGCGCCGGGCCAGTTCCGCGCGACTTGCCGGAACCAGCCAATGCGTCAGAACCGACAGCAACAGCGCCACCACAACCCCGAACACAACCACCGGCCGCGCCAGCCGGAACCCCGAAAACCCGGTGGCCTGCATCACCAGCAGCTCGCTGTCGGTGGTCAGCCGGTTGGTGACATAGACCGCGGCGACAAAGCTTGAAACGGGCATGACCAGCCGGATCACGTTGGGCAGGGTCAGCGCGGTGAATTCCAGAAACACGGTCGCGGTCTGGCCGTCGCTGATCAGCCGGTCAAACAGCGATACGGCGCGGTTGATCCAGTAGACGGAGACCAGAACCAACGAGAAGAAACCGAACATCATCAAAAGTTGCGACAGCATGTATCTGTCGAATCTTGACACCGCGCGCTCCTTGAAAATCCTGATCTGGTGGCAGCCTAACGGAATTGGGCAATGGGGAAAACTGCTATCTGGCAAATGACCGGGGCACGGGTTAGGGTGCCACGGCCCAACCCAGGAGACTGAGATGACACTTCCCGCCGCAATCGATTTTCGCGAAACCGACCTTGATGCCATCGCCGCGTTTCCCGGTCGGGTGGTGGTGTTCGCGGTCCCCACCGGCGGGCTCGACTCGGCGGCGCGCCGGGTGAACCGGCTGACACGGGGCGCGCTGCAACGGCTGGTCGCCAGCCCCGAATTCGAAAAACTGGCCGATGGCGAGGCCCGCGATATGGCGTTTCCGGCAGGCATGGCCGCCGAGGCGGTTCAGGTGGTGCGCCTTGGGCGCCGCGCGGCCCCCGCGCTTGCGCGCAAGGCCGGCGCGGCCATCGCCGCCGCGCGCGCCGACGCATCGCTGCTGGTGCTGGCCCAGGCCATCGGGCGGCCCGCCGATCTGGCGTTCGGCGTGGCGCTGCGCGATTACGCCTTCACCGCCCACAAGACCGAAGAACGGCCCAGCCCCGGCACGCTGACCGTCATGGTCACCAACCCCGAAGAGGTCGCGGCGCAGGCCGCGCCCATGGCCGCGCTGGCGGAAGGCGTGTTCTTTACCCGCGATCTGGTCAATGAGCCCGCGAATATCCTGACCACGCTTGAATTCACCGCGCGACTGGCCGCCATGCAGGATCTTGGTCTTGAGGTCGAGATCCTGGAAGAGCCGGATCTGGAACGTCTGGGAATGCGCACGCTTCTGGCGGTGGGGCAGGGATCGGCAAGCCCCAGCCGCGTTGTGGTCATGCACTGGCGCGGTGGCGAAAAGGATGCGCCGCCCTTCGCGCTGATCGGCAAGGGCGTGGTCTTTGATACCGGCGGCATCTCGATGAAACCGCCCGCGGGCATGGAAGACATGACCATGGACATGGGCGGCGCCGCGACGGTTGCGGGGGTGATGCGCGGCCTTGCCCTGCGCAAGGCGCGCGCGAATGTGGTGGGCCTTGTCGGCATTGTGGAAAACATGCCCGACGGCAAGGCGATGCGCCCCGGCGATGTGATCCGGTCGATGAAGGGCGACACCGTCGAGGTGATCAACACCGACGCCGAGGGCCGCCTGGTTCTGGCCGATCTGCTGTGGTACGCGCAGGAAAAATTCGCCCCCCGCGGCATGATCAACCTTGCCACGCTGACCGGCGCGATCATCATCGCGCTTGGCCATGAAAAGGCCGGGGTATTTTCCAACAACGACGCGCTGGCCACCGCGTTTCTCAAGGCCGCCGAGGCCGAGAATGAGGGCGCATGGCGCATGCCGCTGGCACCCGCCTATGACAAGCTGCTGAAATCGCGCATCGCCGACATGAAGAACGTCGGCGGCCGCGAAGCCGGGTCGATCACCGCCGCGCAATTCCTGCAACGGTTCGTCAAACCCGAAACCCCCTGGGTTCATCTGGATATCGCGGGCACCGCATTGGTCAAGACCGACACCGATCTTGCGCCCAAAGGCGCCACCGGCTGGGGCGTGCGCGCCCTTGACCGGCTGATACGCGACATGATCGAGGGCTGAGCGTTCCCAATCCCCGTGGTCCAATACCCCCGCCGAAAGCCTTGGCGCAAGTCGCCGCAGTTCCGGCGGGGCACCAGATCGGAGGCCCCGTGTCCGACGTCTATTTCTACCACCTGACACGATCGGCCCTTGACGCGGCGCTGCGACAGTTGCTGGAACGCGCGCTTGGCCGGGGCTGGCGGGTGGTGGTGCGCGGGCAGGATGCGGCGCGGCTGGACTGGCTTGACGAAAAGCTCTGGCTTCAGCCCGACGCGGGCTTTCTGCCGCATGGCCGCGCCGGTGGCCCCCATGACGCCGATCAGCCGATCCTGCTGACCACCGGGGCGTCGATGCCCGACGGGACCGGATGTCTGATGGCCATCGACGGGGCCGATGTCGCCCCCGAAGAGGTGGCGCGCCTGCAACGGGTCTGCATTTTCTTCGATGGCACCGACAGTGCCGCCGTGGCGCGGGCCCGCGATCAGTGGCGCGGCCTGACCAGGGCCGGAATTGCCGCGCAATACTGGTCGGAGGAAAGCGGCTCCTGGGTCAAAAAGGCCGAAACCGGGGGCGGCTGATCTTTGGCGTAACACACAGCGTTAACGATTTGTTAATCTGGTTCACCCCAGACAGGGCCATGCGCCATTTCCGCCGGTTCCTGCATCTGTCGTGCCTTGCCCTGATCGCCGCCTGCGCCTCGCCCGCGCCGGAATTCATCGGCGCGCAGGAAACAAGGCTGACGCGCGAAGGCATCCGCTTTGCCGTATTCCAGCGCGGCAACCGGGCCGAAGCGATCCGGCTGGACCGTATTTCCGGCACCCGCCACCGCGATATGCCGTTCTTGCTGGTTTCGGTGATGGAGGAGGCGACGGGTTGCGCGGTGATCCGCCGGTCGGTCGCGGGGGACACGGCGGAAATCCGGGCAACGCTGCGCTGTTGACAGGGTGCCGCGCGGGGGCGTGAAGATGAGTATTTAAGCCAAGATGAAGGGGAAATGTGGATGTGATGAGCGCGTGTTGCGTTCAACCGGGTCCGCATCCCTGACCGCACAAGAAAACGTTTTTTGCCATCCTCTCGAAAAAAATACTCAAATCCCGCGCCCGCCTTGCGCGCGCCGGTCAGGTATCCGCGTTACCCTTTCCAGATCCAGCCACCGCCCAGAACCCGTGATCCCTCGGGCGCGTAAAAGACGCAGGCCTGACCGGGGGCCACCCCCTCTTCGGGGGTCAGAAGGTCCACCTCGCAGCTATCGGGGCCGGTGGGGCGCAAGAGGGCAGCAACCGGCGGGCGGGTGGAGCGCACGCGCACCCGCGCCTCGATCGTGTCCTGGTCCGCAAAGGCGCCATCGCCCAGCCAGTTGACCTCGCGCACCGGCACGGTCCGGGTGGCCAGCGCCGCCTTGGGGCCGACAATGACGCGGCGCGCATCGGGATCAAGCCTGACCACGTAAAGCGGGTCTTCAAGGCCGCCGATACCCAGCCCGCGCCTTTGACCGACGGTATAGTGGATGACGCCGCGATGGCTGCCCAGCACCCGGCCTTCGGTATCGACGATTTCACCGGGATCGGCGGCGCCGGGGCGCAGTTTCTCGATCACCGCGGCATAGTTGCCGTTGGGCACGAAACAGATGTCCTGGCTGTCGGGTTTGTCGGCCACCGGCAGGCCGTATTTCGCCGCCAGCAGGCGCGTTTCGGCCTTTGACGCCAACCCGCCCAGCGGAAACCGCAGATAATCAAGCTGTTCGCGCGTGGTCGAGAACAGGAAATAGCTTTGGTCGCGGTTTGCATCGGCGGCCGCGTGCAATTCTGGCCCGCCCTCACCCGTCATGCGGCGGATATAATGGCCCGTCGCCATGCAATCGGCATCGAGATCCCTGGCCGTGCCCAGAAGATCGCGGAACTTCACCCGTTCGTTGCAGCGGATGCAGGGCACCGGCGTGGCGCCAGCCAGATAGGCATCGGCGAATTCGTCGATCACGGCGGCGCGGAACATGTCTTCGTAATCCAGCACATAATGCGCAAAGCCCATGGTTTCGGCCACGCGGCGGGCATCGTGGATGTCGCGCCCGGCGCAGCAGGCGCCCTTTTTGGCCAGCGCCGCGCCGTGATCGTAAAGCTGCAAGGTGACGCCGACAACGTCATAGCCTTCTTCGGCCAGCATTGCCGCCACGACCGAACTGTCAACACCCCCCGACATCGCCACGACCACGCGGGTTTCGGAGGGCGGTTTCGCGAAACCGAGGGAATTGAGCGGGTGTGGGCGATCTAGGGGCATGGCTTCTCCTGAATGCGTCGCAATATAGGAAAATGCAACACACTCTCAACCCCTCGTTTCACGCCTCCTTAAGGCTGATTGGGCACGCTGTCGGCGGTGGGGATGCGAGGAAAGCACATGTATCTGAAAAAAGTTGGCGGGCCGCGGGCCATCACCTTGCCTGACGGAACGGTTCTGACCCGTGGCGACCTGCCCGCACCCGACACCCGCCGATGGGTCGCAAGCCGCAAGGCGATGGTGGTGCGGGCGGTGATATACGGGTTGCTGCCGCTTGAAGAGGCGCTGGAAACCTATGCCCTGTCGCAGGAAGAATTCGATCTGTGGCGGGCGGCGGTGGAAACCCACGGTGAATCGGCGCTTAAAGTCACCAGTTTGCAAAAATACAGACAACTTTAGATTGTTTTTCGAAATGACTCTGCCACACTAACCCCCGGTTAACCATTGTTCGACAGTGTGAACGGCGAACCTGGATGGAGCGGAGACAACCAATGCGCGTTTTACTGGTGGAAGATGACCCAACAACCTCGCGCAGCATCGAACTGATGCTGACACATGCCAACCTTAACGTCTATTGCACCGACCTGGGCGAGGAGGGGATCGATCTTGCCAAGCTTTATGATTACGATCTGATCCTTCTAGACCTCAATCTGCCCGACATGAACGGGCATGACGTGTTGCGTCAATTGCGGCTGGCGCGGGTGGATACGCCGATCCTGATCCTGTCGGGGGCCGATGATACCGATAACAAGATCAAGGGCTTCGGATTTGGGGCCGATGATTATCTGACCAAGCCGTTTCACCGCGAGGAACTGGTGGCGCGCATCCATGCGATCATCCGCCGATCCAAGGGCCATGCGCAATCGGTCATCCGAACCGGGCTGGTCAACGTCAACCTTGACGCCAAGACCGTCGATGTCGGGGGCAAGACCGTGCATCTGACCGGCAAGGAATATCAGATGCTGGAACTTCTGTCGCTGCGCAAGGGCACGACCCTGACCAAGGAGATGTTTCTGAACCATCTTTACGGCGGCATGGACGAACCCGAACTCAAGATCATCGATGTATTCATCTGCAAGCTGCGCAAGAAACTGGCCGAGGCGACGGATGGCGCGAATTACATAGAAACCGTCTGGGGGCGGGGCTATGTGCTGCGGGATCCGATGCCGGTGGAATCCGATCGGCGAATCGCGTTGGGTGCGTAAGGGCTGCGCGCGGGATGGCTGGACCTTGGCAATATGTGACCCTATCACAGGGAAAACACCAGGGGGTCAGCCGTGGCACGGACAAAGCCGGAAACAGATGCGCGGAAAGGGGCGGTTGCGCCCCGCGATCTGTCTGACATCCTGCCCGACGATCTGACCGAAGAACAGGCCGCGGCGGAACTTGCGCGGCTGGCCGGGGCGATTGCGGCGGCGAACCGGGCCTATCACACCGAGGACGCGCCACAGATCAGCGATGCCGCCTATGACGCGCTGAAAGCCCGCAATGCCGCGATCGAGGCGCGCTTTGCCCACCTCAAACGCGCCGACAGCCCGTCGGATCAGGTGGGGGCGGCCCCTGCGGAAACCTTTTCCAAGGTGCGGCACGCGGTGCGCATGCTGTCGCTTGCCAATGCGTTCAGCGCCGAGGATGTCGTGGAATTCGATGCGGGTATCCGCCGTTATCTGGGGCTGGGCGACGCGCCGCTTGCCTATACGGCGGAACCCAAGATCGACGGTCTGTCGCTTTCGCTGAGCTATGAGGGGGGGGTGCTGGTGCAGGCCGCCACCCGCGGCGATGGCGAGACGGGCGAGAATGTTACCGCGAACGCCCGAACCATACGCGACATTCCCACCCGCCTGTCCGGCGCGCCCGAGGTGTTGGAAGTGCGGGGCGAGGTTTACATGCTGCACGCGGATTTCGCGGCACTGAACGCGGCGCAGGCAGAAAAAGGTGCCAAAACCTTTGCCAATCCGCGTAACGCGGCGGCGGGCAGCCTGCGGCAGCTTGATCCAAGGATCACCCGCGCGCGGCCGCTACGGTTTTTTGCCTATGCCTGGGGTGAGGTGTCGGACGCCTTGGCCGATACGCAAGCCGCTGCGGTGGCGCGGCTGAAAAAACTGGGGTTTTCGACCAACCCGCTGATGCAGGTCTGCGACGGGCCGCAGGCATTGCTGGAGGTCTGGGCAAGTATCGAGGCGCAGCGCGCAACCCTTGGCTATGACATCGACGGGGTGGTTTACAAGGTCAACGACCTTGGCTTGCAGCACCGGCTTGGCTTTCGGTCCACCACGCCACGCTGGGCGATCGCGCACAAGTTCCCGGCCCAAACCGCCTGGACCCGGCTGGAGGCGATCGAAATTCAGGTGGGGCGCACCGGGGCCCTGTCGCCGGTGGCGCGGCTGGCCCCGGTGACGGTGGGCGGGGTGGTGGTGTCGAATGCCACGCTGCACAATGAAGATTACATCGCCGGGCGCGATTCGCGCGGTGAGGCGATCCGGGGCGGCAAGGATATCCGTGTCGGCGATTGGGTTGAGGTATATCGCGCGGGCGATGTTATCCCCAAGGTGCGCGATGTGGATTTGACGCGGCGCAAGAACGGCGCGCAACCATATGAATTTCCTAAAAAATGCCCTGAATGCGGATCGGATGCCATTCGTGAAGAGGGCGACGCGGTGCGCCGATGCACCGGCGGGCTGATCTGCCCCGCGCAGGCGGTGGAGCGGTTGAAGCATTTCGTCTCGCGCGCGGCCTTTGATATCGAGGGGCTCGGCGCCAAACAGGTTGAGGCGTTGTGGCGCGACGGCTGGATCAGGGAACCCGCCGATATCTTCACGCTTGAAGAACGCTATGGAAGTGGCGGCAAGCAGTTGAAAAATCGCGAAGGCTGGGGCGAGAAATCCGCCGAAAACCTGTTTCGCGCCATTGATGAAAAACGCAGAATTCCGCTGGCCCGGCTGGTCTTCGCGCTTGGTATCCGCCACGTGGGCGAGGATCAAGCGAGGCGTCTGGCTCAGTATTGGGGAGATATCGAGAGTCTTCTGCAAGCCGCTCGCGACCTTTACGATGAACGACAACGCCTTTGGCGACCCTTTACACAAAGCTTTATGAGTAAGGATGCGGAGCTTCAACGGCCATGGGAGATTCCTTTTCGTATTCGCGAGCGAGAGCTTGGGCTTTGGCCAGAGGCGCAGGAATTTCCGGGGCTGGGCGGGCAACTCCTTCTATTTGCGATGTATGCACGCGCACGAGGAAAAACGAGCGATGAAGTTTTTTTCGCAGCGTTTCGCAACTCGAAGAAACACCCTGACAAATTAAGTAAGGCGAGAAAGATTTTTGGTGGTCCAGAGTCTTTTTCTCAAAGTCTTGTCCCATGGATTGAAGAAGCAAAGCGTTTTTGGCGTGAGTGCTTTGGACAGACGCTCCGCTTGAGCGACGAGATGTGGGCATCCTATTCTAACCAGATCAGTCGTTTGATTGTGGAGGACAATAAGGTTCTACGAACACTCACCGCAACTGAGGGTGTTGGGCGTGAAGTCGCAAATTCGCTATTCGAGTTTGCGCATGATGAATCGCAATCAGCCATGGTTGATAGACTCTTGGAGCACCTCGAAGTCGAAGCACCAGAAAAGGCGGAGACCGACAGCCCCATCGCGGGCAAGACCCTTGTCTTTACCGGCACCCTGGAACGCATGACCCGCGCCGAGGCCAAGGCGCGGGCCGAGGCGCTGGGGGCCAAGGTTGTCGGCACGGTTTCGGCGAAAACCGATATCCTTATTGCCGGGCCGGGCGCGGGATCGAAGGCCACCAAGGCCGCCGCGCTGGGGGTCGAGGTGATCGACGAAGACGCCTTTCGCGCCCTGATTGGCGAGGGTTAGATGGGATCGCGCCCCGAGATCCTGTTTCCGCTCTTTGCCGAACTGGAAACCCTGGATGGTGTTGGCCCCAAAACCGCAAAACTGTTCGCGCAGATGGGGATAGAGCGGCCGCGCGACCTGCTGTTCACCTTGCCGTATTCAGGCGTGAACCGCGCCCGCCGCGATACGATCCGCGCCGTGGTGCCGCCCGCT
>JACIYW010000066.1 GCA_014359745.1 Paracoccaceae bacterium
CCGGACCGGCAATAGAAGCAGCGCCCGCAATCATAGAGAAAGGATAGTACGATCCGGTCCCCGACCTGCAATCCGTCGACCCCTGGGCCGAGTTCCTCGACATAGGCCGATGCCTCGTGCCCCAGAACGATGGGCAGGGCGGAGGGGCGCGCGCCCTCGATACGGGTCATGTCGCTGTGGCAGATGCCGCTTGCGGCAAAGCGGATGCGGATTTCCCCGGTTTGGGGGGACAGAAGGTCGATGTCCTCAATAGTCAAAGGTTCACGATAAGCGCGCAGAACAGCTGCCTTCATTGGACATTCCTCCCTCAGTGTCCGAATCTTAGCCTGCAACACAGGTTTGATCCATATGATGGACATGTGAGACATAAATATGGATTCGGTCAAGTGGAATGAAGTCTTCTACCTGGGTATCTCCAATGCAGTTGTGACAGACCGCCCAGCGTTTTTCCGGTAGGCCGGTTAGTCCGATGTCCGGCGCGATCCGTGCCGGGGCGCATCCGCCTGCAATGGGCGCGCCTGTGTGGAAGGCCAGCGCTGTTGTCTTGCGGGTGTTTCATGTCGTTACAAAGGGGGCCGCCGGTCAGGACTCGGCGAAGGCCGTGGTCACGATCGCTTCCAATGCCGCGATCTGGTCATCGGTGAGCTTCAAGAAGGGGCCCCGGTCGCGCCTGCGCTTCGGCGACTTCCCGTCATTCCGGGTCATGAAGAGGATCACCTGCCGGGCGGGGCCGTCCGGCATCTCGATCTCGTTCATGATGCCGCGCATCGCCGTGTCGTGACGCTTGGTTCCGGTCGCGCGGAAAGACCCCGTCTTGGCGATAGCCGATGGGGGCAGGCTATCATCGCCGATCAGGATGCGGTGAAGACGGTAGATCCCGGACTGGGTCAGCGGGCGCTTGTCCTCGATCTCGAAACTTGCACGGCCGACGGGGCACCGGGTGTCAGGAGAGCGGCGCGAAGAGGTCGGCAAGCGTGGCCTCGTCAAGCGCGACGGCCTCGGTCCCGCCGTCGAAAATCGCGTCGGCGAGGGCCTGTTTGCGGGTCTGCATCTGGAGGATCTTTTCCTCGACCGTGCCGGTGGCGACGAGGCGATGGACAAAGACCGGTTTGTCCTGCCCGATCCGGTGGGTGCGGTCCATCGCCTGACGCTCCACCGCCGGGTTCCACCAGGGATCATAAAGGATCACCGTGTCCGCCTCGGTCAGCGTCAGGCCAACGCCCCCCGCCTTGAGGCTGAGCAGGAACACCGGCGCGTTGCCATTCGCAAACGCCTCCAGCACGCCTGCGCGGTCGCGGGTCGCGCCGGTCAGGCTGACGCTGTCGATCCCCGCCTCGGCAAGGTCGGCCTCGATCAGCCGCAGCATCTCGACGAATTGCGAAAACACCAGCACCCGCCGCCCCTCGGCCACCAGTTCGGCCAGCAACTCGCGCAGCCGGGCGCGCTTGGCGCTTTCGGTGACGGTGGCGGCGGCGGCGGATTTGACCAAAGCCGGGTCACAGCAGACCTGCCGCAGCTTCAGCAGCGCGTCCAGCACCGTGATCCGCGCGCCCGCCAGCCCGCGCGCCGCGACCGCCGCGCGCACGCGGGCATCCATCGCGCTGCGCACCGTCTCATAGAGCGCCTGTTGCGCGCGCGGAAGATCCACGCGGTCGAGGATCTCGGTCTTGGCGGGCAGGTCGGCCGCGACCTCTGTCTTGGTGCGTCGCAGCAGGAACGGGCGCAGCCGCCGCGCCAGCCGCGCCTGCGCGGCCCTGTCGCCGTGTTTCTCGATCGGTGTGCGAAATACGGTCTGGAACCGCTTGCGATCCCCCAGCAGCCCCGGATTGATCCAGTCGATCAGCGTCCAGATATCCTGAAGCGAGTTTTCCAGCGGCGTCCCGGTCAGCGCAAGCCGCCCGCCCGCCGGAATTTCGCGCAGGGCCTTGGCCATCTGCGCGGCCGGGTTCTTGAGCACCTGCGCCTCGTCAAGGATCACCAGCGGCCAGTCGCGCGCCGAAAGCCAGTCGCGGTCACGCGCCAGCAGCGGATAGGTGGTGATCACCAGATCCTGCGCTTCGACGCGGTCGCGCAGCGCCCTGCGGTCCAGACCATGCAGCACCAGCACCCGCAGGCCGGGGGTGAACTGCGCCGCCTGCGTCTGCCAGCTATGCAGCAGGCTTGTCGGCACGATCAGCAGCGCGGGGCCCGGCGCGCCCGCCTCGGCGCGCGCCTGCAACAGGGCCAGCACCTGCACGGTCTTGCCCAGCCCCATGTCGTCGGCCAGCACGCCGCCAAAGCCCGCCTCCAGCAGGCTGCCCATCCAGGCCGCGCCATAGGCCTGATAGGGGCGCAATGTCGCCGTCAGCCCCTTGGGCGGCGTAAACTCGGTGGTCTGTGCCAGTGCCTCAAGGCTGCGCGCGAGCGGCAGGATACCGGCCTGATCTGCGAAGCGCACCGCGCTGCCGTCAAGCGCCGCCTCGACCTGACGCGCCACCGCCGCCTCTGACGGGTGCAGCGCGCCCAGCTCGACGTGATGGGTCAGAACCAGGTGTAAAAGCGGGGCAAGCGGCGACAGGTCAAGCGCCACATAGCCTTTCTTGCCCCGGTCGAGATAGACCGGCTGATCGGCCAGTTCTGCGCGCAGCGTCCCGAGATCCGGCACATCGTTGGCCCAGTCGTCGCGCGCCTGTTCCAGAAAGGCGCTGACCAGCGGTGCCACGTCCAGCGCCTCGCCGTCGATCTCTACCGAAAACCCCAGCGAGAACCAGTCATTGCCCTGAAACCCCGCCGACTCTCCGGTGCGGGTGGTGACCGACAGGACCGGCTCCGCCTCGCTCAGCTTGTAGGGCCATTTGGCCGTCTCGGTGATCTCCCAGCCCTCGGCGCGCAGCGCCGGGACCGTGCGAAAGGCGAAATCGAGCCCGTCGTGCGCCCGGCTGACCCCGAGGTCGTGCAATGTCCGCTCGCCGTCCGCAAAGGCAAAGTCCCAGGCCAGAAGGCGCTCTGACGGCCAGACGGTCTCCAGGCCCTCCACCGGCAGGGCCCCGGCCTCTTGCAGGCGCAGGGCGCAATCCGCCTCCCATTTCGGATCGCGTGCCAGGGTCACGATCTCGTCGCCATCCAGGAACGCGGGGGCCGTGTCGTCGGGGCCGACCTCGTGGCCGTCATAGACAAACCGCAGGTTGATCGCGGGCAATTGCACCTGACCGCCCCATCGGCGCGGGCCTTCGCGCGCGGCCCCGGCCCCGAGGGTGAGCCGGGCCATGCGCTGCACCGGCGCGCGCGTGGTTCTGCGAAAGGCGCGGGGCCGTGGCAGCGGCAGATCGCCGATCGTTGCGGGCAGTGCGGCGCGCATCGCCCCGGCATCCTTTGGCGCAACCTCGGGGCAGGATTGCACCAGCCCGACCACATGCGCCGGGACGGGCACCGCAAGCTGCCCGATCAGGCCACGGCCCGCGTCACACCAGATCGCCGCGCCGTCAAGCGCATGAATCGTCAGCGCGCGCCCCGCGCCATCCGCGATGCCCAGCCGCTGGCGGCCCATCTCATCCGCGTGCCAGGTCAGTTCGGGCGCGGGCCTGTCATCGGACCAGTTCAGATGCGCATCCGGGCGGGCGTCGGACAGGAAGCGCCCGGTTTCGCACAAACGCCGGATCAGGGCGATGGCGGCCTCGCCCTTCGGGCGCAGCAGGTTGGACAGTCCATAGGCGTAATGCACCTCCCACAGCCCCGCCTGCGCGAGGGCGGCCAGCAATTCCAGATCGACGGGGCGGATGAATTTCGCGGGCATGTTGCCGCGCAGAAGATGCATCCCGTCATAGCGCCGGATCGATTTGTTGAGCGCGGTGCCCGCCGCGTTGACCTGTCCCTTGTGCACGTCGATCTTCAACGAGGCCGAACCCGGCTCCAGCACATAAAGCAGCCGCTCCTTGATGCGCGCGGGGTAGTCTTCGGGGCGCTCTTCTTCGGCCGGGGTACCACGCGGCTGCACCACCCTTTCCAGCCACTGCGCCGCCCGGCCTGACAGCTTTGATCGGGTCGCGGGCGGCTTGGCGAGGGGCTCGGCCCGATCGAGCCATGTCATCAGGGCCGCCGCGACATGCTTGCAATTATAGCCTACCGGGCAGGTGCAGACCCCGTCAACAAGCCCCCGCCCGCCCTCATCCAGCCCGATCCGCTGCAGATAGATTTGCCCGCGCCCGTTCGACACCCGCGCGCGCAGCCGTCCGTCGCCCTCAGGTTCCACCGACAGCACCTGCCCTGCGGACGCGTAGCCGCGCGCACGTTGCAATGTGATCTGGTCGAAATGATCCCGCAGGCGCATGGCTTGTCTCCGATTGACGAGGCTGCAATCCCTTCGTCAAGTCAGTATCGGCTTTTTGCTTCGGCGAAAAGGTCAGGCGGATATGGGGCGGCCGCTCATTCCCACTCGATCGTGCCGGGGGGTTTTGAGGTGATGTCGTAGGTCACGCGGTTGATGCCCTTGACCTCGTTGATGATGCGGGTTGCGGTTTCGCCGAGGAAATCGTGGGTGAACGGATAGTAATCCGCCGTCATGCCGTCGACGGAGGTGACCGCGCGCAGGGCGCAGGCGAAATCATAGGTGCGCCCGTCGCCCATCACGCCGACGGTGCGCACCGGCAGGATGGCCACAAAAGCCTGCCAGATGTCATCGTAAAGGCCGTGGCGGCGGATCTGGTCGATGAACACCGCATCGGCCTGGCGCAGGATGGCCAGTTTCTCGGTCGTGATCTCTCCGGGGCAGCGGATGGCAAGGCCGGGGCCGGGGAAGGGGTGACGCCCGATGAAGGACGCGGGCAGGCCCAGTTCGCGGCCAAGCGCGCGCACCTCGTCCTTGAAAAGCTCGCGCAGCGGTTCCACCAGCTTCAGCCCCATCTTTTCGGGCAGGCCGCCGACATTGTGGTGCGATTTGATGGTGACAGAGGGGCCGCCGGAAAAGCTGACAGATTCGATCACATCGGGATAAAGCGTGCCCTGCGCCAGAAATTCCGCGCCTTCGATGCCGTTGGCGTATTTCTGAAAAACGTCGATGAACAGCCGCCCGATGGTCTTGCGCTTTACCTCGGGGTCCGACACGCCTTCGAGGGCGCCAAGGAACAGATCGGCCTCGTCGGCGTGGATCAGGGGGATGTTGTAATTGTCGCGAAACATTGTGACCACCTCGGCGGCCTCGTTCTGGCGCAGAAGGCCGTGATCGACAAAGACGCAGGTCAGTTGATCGCCGATCGCCTCGTGGATCAGCACGGCGGCGACAGAGCTGTCAACGCCGCCCGAAAGCCCGCAGATCACCTTTGCGTCGCCGACCTGTTCGCGGATCAGGCGCACCGCCTCTTCGCGGTAGGCGCCCATCGTCCAGTCGCCGGTAAAGCCCGCGATACGCACGAAATTCTCGTAAAGACGCTTGCCGTTCGGGGTGTGGTGCACCTCTGGGTGGAACTGTACGGCATAGAAGCGGCGATCGGGGTCGGCGGTGATGGCAAAGGGCGCGTTGGGCGAGGTGCCAAAGACGCGAAAGCCGGGCGCGATCTGGCTGACGTGGTCGCCATGGCTCATCCAGACCTGTTCGCGTCCCGCGGTGAACCAGCCATCCAGCAGGTCAAGCCGTTCCCCGGCCCCGGTCACGAAGGCGCGGCCGAATTCGGCGGTGCCGTGCCCGCGTTCCACCTTGCCACCCAGCATGTGCATCATCACCTGCTGGCCGTAACAGATGCCCAGCACCGGCACGCCAAGCGAAAACACCGCCTCGGGCGGGCGCGGCGATCCGGCGTCGAAGACGCTGGCCGGCCCCCCCGACAGGATAACGGCGCGGGGCGCGAAGGCGCGCAGAAAGGCGTCGTCAACCTTTTGAAACGGATGGATTTCGCAATAGACGTTCAGTTCCCGCAAGCGGCGCGCGATAAGCTGCGTTACCTGCGAACCAAAGTCGATGATCAGAAGGCGGTCATGCGCGTGTTGGGTCATGCCGGGCTGATACGCGGCGGGGCGATTTTGCGCAAGATGCCCCACGCAGCCACCCCTACCAGAAATATCCCATGCCCAGCGAAAATTCCGTCTGGTGCATGTTCAGTTTCACCGGCTGCGCGGGGGTCATGAACGGGTTGGTGCCTTCGAAGCTTTGGCTGAACGCATGGGTCAGGCCGCCCGAGAGTTTCCAGTTTTCGGTGATGGCATAGGTCGACCCGACCGAGACATGCCACTTGGGCGTGCCGGGGGCTATGATGTTGAACACCACCTGGTCATCATCAATGAAATCCGTGGCATAGCTGACGCCGCCGCGCAGGGTCAGTTGATCGCTGGCCCGCCAGATCGCCGCCAGGCGCACGACATCCATATCCTTCCAGCCAAAGCCCGCGCCGGTGTTGGCGCCAAGCTGGAAATCGGCAGGCGGGCGCACACCGCTGTTGGCGATGGCGTCTATGTCGCCGTAAAAGATGTGCTCGTATTCCGCCGTCACGGTCAGCCGGGGTTCGCGCGCGGGGGTATAGGCCGCGCCCGCCTTGAAGGTGGCGGGGATATCGAAATCGCCCTGTTCGGCGAAAAGCCCGGCGTAATCGTTGAACTTTTCCATATAGATGCGCGATCGGTACGACATGCCGAACTGCCAGTTGGCCGAGGGTTCCCACATCAGGCCCAGGTTGATACCGCCGCCCAAAGACCAATCGGTGCCATTGTTGCTGACATTGGCGGGGTCGGCGGAAAAGAACGCAAAGTTCTGCAAGCCCCGCCCTTCAAAGCGTTGAATGGCAAGGATCGGCGCCAGGCCCAGCGTCAGGTTCGGCGCAACCCGGCGGGCGTAATTGAGCGCGACCAAGGCCTGCACCAGGTTGACACCCAGCGGCGCGGTGCTGGCCGGGCCGAACCCCGGCGCAAAGGGGTTGGTATCATATTCGGTGTTCATGCCGCCGTTGGCGGTAAAGGTCAGGCCGATGGCGGTATTCTGATCGACAAGGGTGTTCATCCCGAAACAGGGGATCAGGAACAATTCGTTGTCGCTGGTGATCTTGCCATTGGTCAGCCCGCCGCTGCCGCTGATCGTGGCCGAACGATCTGGCGCAAAGGCCGACGCGCAGGCGCTGGCCTGATTGCCGACGCGCACCCCCATCGCCGGGTTCTGCGCAAGCCCGGTCACGCCCGCGTCAACGGCCACGCCCGCACCGGACATCCCCTTGGAAATCGGCCCGAATCCATTCGCGATATAGCCGTTGGTGGCGGCGACGGGGCTGGCCATCGTGATCATCGAAACGGCCAGAAGCGGTGCAAACGGTGCGGCAAGGGGGGGCAGGTGGCGGGTCATCGATGTTCCTTTGAAATGCGCGGGCGATTTCCTAACCAGTGCCTGCGTGAACGCAAGGGGCCGAGCAATGCTTTGCCCGGCACGGGTAAAAGGTGCGGCGCGAATGTCGCACCTGGCGCATGGGGCGGCGGAAAATCCGAAGTTGCGCGGCGGCGCTGCGCTAGAACGGGGGTATTGGCCGGGCAAGACCTGCCGACAGGAGGGCGTGATGACCGAGGCAGGACCGGCGCGGCGCGGTCGGGGTGGGGGCGGCGCGGCGCGGCGCGCCGAACGCAGCGCCGTGCATTTTGAAACCGCGCGCTTCATCGAACGCAACATCCCGAATTTCGAGATCCTGACCCCCGAGGCCCTGGAGATCATCGAGGCCAATGCCGAAACCCTGCTGGCCGAGGTGGGGGTGAATTTTGTTGAGAACCCCGCAGCGCTCGAACGCTGGCGCAAGGCCGGGGCCGAGATTGACGGCGAACGGGTGCGCATCCCGCGCGGGCTTGCGCGCCAGTTATGCGCCACCGCCCCCGCGCGCATCATCCAGCACGCCCGCAACCCCGCACGAAACGTCGAAATCGGCGGCGGGTCTTTGGTGCTGGCCCCCGTTTACGGCCCGCCTTTCGTGCGCGATCAGGCAGGCGGCCGCCGCTATGCGGTGATGGAGGATTTTCGCAATTTCGTGCGCCTTGGCTATATGTCGAAATGGTTGCACCATTCGGGCGGCACCGTTTGCGAACCGACCGATATCGCGGTCAACAAACGCCATCTGGATATGCTGCTGGCCCATATGACCCTGTCTGACAAGCCGTTCATGGGGTCTGTCACCGAACCCGGCCGTGCCCGCGATTCGGTCGAGATGTGCGAGATCCTGTTCGGCCGCGACTTCGTTGCGGAAAACACGGTGATGACCTCGCTGATCAACATCAACTCGCCGCTGACATTCGACGCGGTGATGATGGGCGCGCTGGAAATCTATGCCGCCGCCAATCAGGCCACGATCATTTCGCCTTTTATCGTCGGCGGCGCGATGGCGCCGGTGACGGTGGCGGGCACGCTGACGCAGGTGCTGGCAGAGGTGCTGGCGGGTGTCGCCTATGCGCAACTGGTGCGCCCCGGCGCGCCGGTGATCTTTGGCGCGTTTGTCACCTCGATCGACATGAATTCCGGCGCGCCCACCTTTGGCACGCCCGAGGCCGCGCAGATCACTTATGGCGCGGGGCAGTTGGCGCGCAGGCTGGGCCTGCCTTATCGGTCGGGCGGGGCGTTTTGCGGATCGAAACTGCCCGATGCGCAGGCCGCCTATGAAAGCGCGAATTCGCTGAACATGGCGCTGCTGTCGGGGGTGAATTTCATGCTCCACGCCTGCGGGTGGCTGGAGGGCGGGCTGGTGTCATCCTATGAGAAATTCGTGATGGACGCCGATCAGCTTGGCGCGCTGCACCATCTGGCGCAGGGGATCGACATGTCAGAGACCGGCCAGGCGATGGATGCCATCCGCGAGGTGGGGCCGGGCGGGCATTATCTGGGCTGTGCCCATACCCAGGCCAATTTCAAAAGCGCGTTCTGGCGCAGTGACCTGCTGGATTACAAACCCTTCGAAACCTGGGATGAAGGCGGCGCGCGCGATACCGTGACGCTGGCGGCGCTGCGGGTGAAAAAAATTTTGAACGATTATGTGCAGCCGCCGCTTGACCCGGCGATTTCCGAGGCGCTGCACGCCTATGTTGCCCGGCGCAAGGCCGAAATGCCCGACGCATTCGGGTAAGGCGCCGGGCGTGGCGATCAGACCGGGGCGCGTGGCAGCAGGCGCGCCTCGGCCATAAGCGCGATCAGCACCTCTATATGGCGGGCCACGTTATAGCAGGCGCTGCCGGTTTGCCGGTTGCCCTCTATCTCGGCCTCTTCGGACAGAAGCACACTCAGGGCGCGATCGGGCGAGGGCAGGGCCCCCAGGTGCAGCAGCCGCTTCAGGTCGCGGTCGCGACGATAATCGCTTAGCCCGTGGCGCGCGGCGCGGATCAACAGGCGCGGGCGGCGCAGGTCTTTCAGGATGGCGGAAAAATCGGTCATGGCAGAACCCCCAGTTATGCGGGGGTGAGTATTGCACAACCATTGTGGGTGTTGCGGAATGCGAATTTCCGCCGTGCGGTGCTTTCAGAACAGTTTAGCTTTTGGAAACAATTATCAGCAAAAGCACGGATTTTAACAATCCGGTAACTTATGCACGCACAGGTGGAAATCGAACAAGGTTAAGAAATGCCTAATCGAACTGCCTGAATAATGGGGAAATTACGGTGACTGAGATAACTTCCGGCGATCTGGCCGCGGTGGGAAGGCTGCCCGACTGGTTGCCACCCGCGGTCAGGCTGTATCTTGACCATACAGAGGCGGGTATGTCGCTGCGCGCCCTGGCGCGGCGCGAGGGCTGCCATGCCTCGACGGTCATGCGCAAGGTTCGCCGGTTCGAAAGCCGCCGCGAGGATCCGCTTATCGACGACGCGCTGTCTCGGCTGGGAAACCGGCATCCGGGCACGCCATCCACCATGCCCCAACCATCAAAGGAAGATGCTGACATGACTGCACAAATCCGCCCAACATCGATCTGCGACGAACAGACCATCGCCCATGAGGCACCCCGCATTCTGCGCCATCTGTGCGAGGGGGGCGCGCGGTTGGCGATTGCGCCGGACATGGAAAAGGCGGTGGTGCTGCGGCATGGACCGGGCGGCGATGTGGTGCGGGTGGCGGTGGTTGACCGGGTGGTGGCGCAGGCCTTTGCCCTGAAGGACTGGATCACCTGCCAGACCCGGGGCCGCGTTGCCCAATACGAGATTTCTGCGACCGGGCGCGCGGCCCTGCGCCGGTTTCTGGGGTCGGGCGCGGTCGGGGGCTTTGCCGGGGCCGCGACCCCCTTTGCCGATCAGCACCGCGACTATGACTTTCGCAACTTTGGCGGCGGCGATGACGGACCGGGGCGGCGGCTGCGCGTCAACATGGCCGAATCGCCGGTGGCGACCCTGGCCCGACGGCGCGACAAGAACGGCAAGCCGTTCCTTGGCCCCGATCTGGTCGCCGCCGCCGAACGTCTGCGCGAAGATTTCGAACTGGCGCAGATGGGCACGCGGGTTGCGCAGAACTGGGACCGGTTTCTGACCGGGGGCGGGCGCGGCGGGTTTGACGGCAGTGGCCCGGCCGAAGGCCCGCGCGCCGCGCGCGACCGGGTGGCGGCGGCGCTGCGTGATCTGGGGCCGGGGCTGGGCGACATGGTGCTGCGCTGCTGCTGTTATCTTGAGGGGCTGGAGGCGGCCGAACGCCGCCTTGGCTGGTCGGCGCGGTCGGGCAAGATCGTGCTGCGCATCGCCCTGGTGCGCCTGCGCCGACATTATGACGAAATGCAGGGCGGCGCGCCCCTGATCGGCTAGTGTTCAGGGCCTGACGCTTCCTATCCGTTTCCCCGGATTTCGCCGGGCGCGTGGAGCGCAAGGCGCTCTCGGATGAGGATGTCTTCCGCAGGCTTGGTCCATACTCCTTCTGCGCGGCATCATGAGGGACGGCATCGTCCTCCGAGAGTTTCAGCGGATGCGGATAGGTGCGGCGCATCCCATGGGTGTGGGGGCAGTCGATATGGACCGAAACCCACTTCCATCCTTCCGCCGTCTGCACCTCGGCGGCGATCCTTTCCAGCTTGTCGATGACGAACCGATCCAGCAACACGGCATCCTCGCAGAAGCCGCCCCGGTCCTTGGTGATCAGGTCGCGGATGATGTTGCCTCCCGCTTGCACCTATAGACCCCGCGCCAACGAAAACAGCGCACCGATCCGTTGCCGCCACGTTGGTCTTGGTCATGTCGCGCCGGATGATCCACGGGTCGCGGTTACAGGACAGGCTCTCGTAAACCTGCTCCTGTCGGCCGTGATCTTGGGTGGTGGTGAAAGCCATCAACTGATCCAGTGTCAATTCGCCGTCGCGATAGACCTGTATCAGCTTCGGGCTGACTGATTCCTGCCGGAACAAGGAATTCCGGCCGCTTCAACACGTCAAAATGCGCGACCTCCGGTGCCATACTCTTGATAGGATGAGGCGCAGGATCATGCTGGCCTTCTTAGATATCCGACCAATCACTGGGGCCATCTGCGCACGACAAAATCCATTGAAAGGGTCTTTGCAACGGTTCGGCATAGGACAGCCGCACCAAAGGCGGTCTCTCGCAAAAGACCGCGCGGCTGATGGTCTTCACCCTTATTCAGGCTGCATTCAGGAAATGGTTGCGCGTCAATGGCAGAAATCAGTTGCCAAAAGTCATCGAGGGAATCAAGTTCGATGACGACGTCGAAGTGATTTTCGGCGCAGCAAACCGCGGCACCTGAAAATGCGTGTCACCCAAATTCAGGTATGCTCGAATCCAAGGAGCCAAGAACGATGAAATGCCAATCCCTGGCCGAATTCGGCAAACGTCTGCAATCCGAAACCCGTCCCGATCCCGAAGTGACCGGCACCGAAGTGCTGTTGCGGGTTACCGCAAGCGGCGTGTGCCACAGCGATCTGCATATCCGCGAGGGGTGTTACAATCTGGGGCACGGCCAGACGCTCAGCTTCGCTGACCGCGGCATGAAACTCCCGTTGGTGATGGGGCACGAACCGGTCGGACAGGTGATTGCAGCCGGGCCGGATGCCGGCGATCTGGTGCGCGAAAAGAATTTCGTCATTTACCCATGGCAGGGATGCGGTGAATGCCACCAGTGCAATAGCGGCCGCGAAAACTACTGCGCGGCACCTCGGTACCTGGGTATGTACGCGGATGGCGGCTATGCGGACAGGATCAAGATCCCGCACCCGAAGTATCTGTTTGATATTGGCGACATCAGTCCGGAAATAGCGGCGCCGCTGGCCTGCTCGGGATTAACGACATTTTCGGCACTGAAAAAGGTTGAAGATACCATCAAGGTCGCCCCGGTGGTCATCATCGGCGCAGGCGGCCTGGGCCTCATGGCCATTGGCCTGGTAAAGGCCATGGGCGGGCTGCCGCCGGTTGTCGTCGATATTGATCCTGCCAAACGCGACGCGGCGCTGAAGGCCGGCGCTGGCACGGCGATCGACGGCGCGGCCACGGACGCGGTTGGCCAGGTTCAGGCCGCGACGGGCGGTCCCGCCCTTGCGGTGGTCGATCTGGTTGGCGCGGAGCCAACGGCAAACCTGGCCTTCAACGCGGTCGGCAAGGGCGGCAAGATCGTTATTGTCGGCCTGTTCGGCGGGGCGGCTCCCTGGCCGCTTCCACTGATCCCGGTCAAGGCCGTGTCGATCATGGGAAGCTATGTTGGCTCACTGTCCGAATTCGCCGAACTGATGGAACTTGCCAAGGCCGGAAAGGTCGCGGCGCTGCCGACGCAAACCGTCGCTCTGGAAGAGGCCGAGACCGTTCTGAACCGGCTTGAAGAGGGCAAGATCGTCGGGCGGGCGGTTCTGACGCCGTAACCGGAAAACGCGCGCGCAGCTGTCAGCAGTTTCACAGACATGTGCCGCCGCCGAAACCGATGATCGGATCCCCGGCGCCGCAAACAATTCCACCTGCGGGCGTTCTTTGCCCGCAGGATCGCCGTTTCCACATCTTCCGGTCACCTCGAGTTTTGACCCGTCCCGATCGAGCAGAGTGGATTCGACGGCTTCAGCGCGTGTTGCGCTCAATCGGGTCCGCACCTTGACCGCAGAAGAAAACGCTTGCTCATTTCATCTTGGCCCAAATACTCATCTCCCGCGCCCGCCGCGCGCGCCGGTCAAGGGTATGAACCCGTTGACTTAAACCCGCAGCTAGCTAGGTCGTCAGCCCTTGCTGCCGGGCGCGCCGTTTCGGGCGCGCCAGTGTGCCCAGGCCTCGGGCGTGTCCAGATCGGTGGTGGCGCGGGTGCCGGGCAGGGGATAGGGGCGCAGGTCGGGGGCGCGGGCCAGCAAAGCCCGCGCGCCGCTGTCTCCGGTCAGGCGGGAGAGGGCGGGAAAGTGGCGGCGCGCAAAGATCACCGGATGCCCCGGCGTGCCGTCAGCGGCGCAGGCGCGCAGGATCGGTTGGGCGGGATCGGCGCGAAAGGCGGCCATCATCGCGGCCAGATCATCGGCGGTGACTTCGGGCAGGTCGGCCAGCAGGATCATCACCGCTTGCGCTTTGTCGCACAGCCCCGCCACCCCGGCGCGGATCGAGGCGGCAATACCCTCGGTCGGGTCGGGAACCGTGATCAGGCGCACCGGCAGGTCTGCCAGGCAATCCCGTCGCGCGGGCCGGTCCCCCGGCAAGGTCACAAGCACCGGCGCGCCGGTTTGCAGCGCGCGCAGCGCCTGATGGCGCAACAAGGGCACCCCGTTCACCGGTTCCAGCAGCTTGTCGGTGCCGCGCATGCGGCGCGACGCCCCGGCGGCGGGGATGAGAATGGCGATGTCATCGTCCGCGCGCGGCTGGTCGGTGCGGGGGGCTGGGGTTTCAGGGGGGATCATGGCACCGCCGCTTGGTCTGGATCAGGCATGGGCCAAGTATAGGCCAACCGTGCTGCCGATGGAATGGGCCCGCCAACCGCTTGGCCAGGCCAGAAACGGCAAACGCCGCCCCGAGCGCGGGGCGGCGTTGCCAATGGTATTGCAGGGTGTGCCTAGAACCCGAAAGACACCGAAACCCCGGCCGCAACCGCGTCGCCGCCGCGGAATTTGGTGCCTGTGCTGTCCTCGGCCGAACCGATGTCGATATATTCCAGACCGGCGGTCCACTTGGCGTTACCCACCGTATAGGTGCCGCCAAAACCGGCCGACCAACGCCCGTCGGTGGGGGCCAGACGGCTGACCACCGCACCGGTCGATGGTTCGTAACCGCCGCGCACGAACACCGAAAAGCTGTCGTTCAGGCGCCGCGCCACGCCCAGGCTGAATGACCACACGTCATCCTCGATCGCGGCCACAGACTGGCCGGTCTGGCCAAGAAACAGGTCGGGGCGCACGTCATAGGTGGACCAATCCGACCAGCGAACCGACCCGAACACCAGAGTGTCGGCCATCACGCCCGATTGGAAATCCAGCGTCACCGCCTGCGGCAGCTTGACCTTGGTCTTGCCCTCAAGGGTCAGCGGCGTGCCGACAAAACGTTCGCTGCTGTCGAAATTATGTTCGATTTCCGTCTGATAGGTCAGCGCCACCCGCAGGGCGATCGACGGTATCTCATAGGCGGCCCCGACCACGGCGCCGATATCGGTTTCGTTATCGATTTTGCCCTGGTACTGCGCCCCGCCCAGCAATGTCGCGGGAATGGTGATATCGGCGCGCGACCGCAGGATGCGCGGACCGCCATAGACCGAAAAGCGTTCAGCAAAGCGGTACATGCCAAGGAAGGTGACCGATTCGCTGTTCCAGGTGGCTTGCAGCCCGTTATAGGGGCCCCTGTGGTAGCTGGCGTCAGCGCCGTAGGGCGTATCGACCAGAAGCGCGATGGACCAGGTGTCGTTCAGCTCCTGCTTCAACCCCACGCTGAAGCTTGAAAAGGTCTCGGCCATGTCGCCCGTCGATGTGCCCGCCGCCGGGCCAAAGACCGGCGAGAATTTGCCGCTGATGCCGGGCGCCACCAGAGTGTAGCTGAACTTGAGGCGGTTGCCCTCTTCGAACAGCAGGCCGACATCGGTTCTGCTGCGATCAAGCCCGCCCGCCAGGGCGGTTGTTGCACTGCTTGCCAGAAGCCCTGCTGCGATTATCGTGTTATTCATTGATATTCCCCCCATTCGTGCCCGTCGCACATCCCCTTGGGTAATGATCTTGCGAGGGGGGCGTCATGTCGTCAATCTGTTACGCCGCGTCAGATCAACAACTGCTCCAGGCTGTGGCTATATTATCCACGGTTGCGAAGGTTGATCAGATTGGCCAGCAAAATCAACGACGCA
>JACIYW010000067.1 GCA_014359745.1 Paracoccaceae bacterium
GTCTGTCAGTCCCTGATTGGGCAGGACTGTAACGGAAACAGACAACCCGACGGATGGGATCATGACCACAGGCTTTCGCGCCCTCATCGACCGGCTGACAGAACGGCGCACCCGGCGCCGCTGGCAGCAGGCCAGTGAAAACGCGGCCACGGTCGATCTGGAAACGTTGCGCAGCCAGCGCGCCCGCGCCCGCGCCCTGCACCAGCCGATCCAGCGGTTCCTGCATCTGGCAGAGGGGCGGCTTGCCCTGCCGCTGATCGATTCGCGCGCCATGCTGCGGCCCGACGGATCGGATTGGGTCTGGCGCCCGGAACTCTGGCGCGGCCCGGTATCGCCGCCCGGACGGGCCACCGTGCCCAGCCGCACCGCCTTTGGCAGCGGTGCGACGTTGTTTCACGACTGCCAGCACAGCGAGTTGAACCTGCGGCAGGTGCGCAACACCCGCGAAACCGATCTGGCGCCCTTCGGGGTGCGGCTTGATGTGTTTGGCTTTGACGGCACCTTTCTTTCGCTGGTGATCGATCTGCCGGGCGATATGGCAGGATCGTTGCGCCGCAAGCATGTGGTGCGCACCGACATATCGGTGACGCTGGAAAAACCGCTGGAAATCTTTGCCCGCCTCAATGTCAAACATGGGCCGAATGTCGATCAGGTGGTGCGGGAATTCGCCCGCGATGGCGGCGGCGAACAGATGGTCGAATTCGATCTGGCCTATACCAAGGTCAATGAAAAACGGGTGGAAAAGGTCTGGGTCGACCTGATCTTCGAAGACCCAAGGATGAACCAGATCCTGCTCCACGATGTCACCTTCAGCCGCCGCCCGCGCGCCGAGATATAAGAGGGCCCATGGACCGTTCCGAACCCCTGCTAACCGCCACCCGCCTGCGCGCCGGCGTCTGGGAAGCCGAATTGCGCACAGCCGACGGCAGCCCGACCCTGCCAAGGATAGAGGTGGTGCATCTGGAAAAACCGCTTGCCGGGGTAGAGGTAATCGCGCTCGATGGCCCGCCCGGTCGCTGGCAATTGCGCGCGCCGGTTCCCGCCGCCGCCCTGAACGATGGCGTGCAGACCTATCTGATCCGCAACGGCGATAGCGGCAGCACCCTGGGCAGTTTTTCGGTGGTCGCGGGAGAACCGCTTGAGGCCGATCTGCGCGCCGAAATCGACCTGCTGCGCGCCGAACTGGACATGCTGAAAAAGGCGTTTCGGCGCCACTGCCTGGAAACGGGCGGCTGACGCGTGCTGCGCCCATTCAGGCCCGCCCCCTGACCGCGCGATAAACACAGGCTCATAAACACGGGCTCATTTCATCTTGGAAAAAATACTCATTCTGCCGCGCAACAAGCGCACGGCAGGAAATCGGCTGTTACCCCCATCCTCTCGAAAAAAATACTCATTCCGGCGCCCGCCGTGCGCGTCAGCGTTCGGTCAGCTTCAATTCGATCCGGCGGTTTTGTGCGCGCGCCTCGGGGGTGTCGCCGGGCGCGACGGGCTGATATTCGCCAAAGCCGGCTGCCGCCAGCCGCTTGGCCGGAAATCCCAGATCCTCGATCATGAAGCGCACGACCGAAAGGGCGCGCGCCACGCTCAGTTCCCAGTTGTCGGCGAATTGCCCGGCGCCTGACAGGGGTGTCGCATCGGTATGGCCATCGACGCGCAAAATCCAGTCGATGCCCGACGGAATTTCGGCCGCGACCTGGCCAAGCAGGTTCGCCACACCGGCAATCTGCGCGCGCCCCTCGGGCGAAAGATCGGCCGAGGCCGGGGCAAACAGCACCTCGGACGAAAACACGAACCGGTCGCCGACGATGCGCACCCCTTCACGCCCGGCCAGAACCTCGCGCAGGCGCCCGAAAAATTCCGACCGGTAGCGTTCCAGCTTTCGGGTTTCCTGTTCCAGCCGCTTGCGTTCCGCCTCTTCCAGTTCGGCGCGGCGGCGTTGTTCGGCGGCCACGGTGGCCAGGGCTGCGTTCAACTGCGACCCCAGCGCCTTGACCTGCACCTGCGCCTTGCTGTCGCGTTCCTGCACCTCGGAAAGGGTGGCCTGCAGGGCGCCAAGCTGGCTGCGCAGCGCGGCCACCTGCTGGTTGAGTGCCGCCACCTCGCGCTGGCTTTGGGTCGATCTGGCCTGTTCCTGCGCCAGTTCACGACGTGCCACCGCCAAAAGCGCCGCGCGTTCCTCGGCCTCGGTCAACTTCCCGATCAGGGTATCATTCTGGGTTTGCGCCGCCGCCAGCAGGGTCAGGGTTTCTTCCGCCTTCTGGCGCGCCTGTTCCAGCGACAGGGTCATCGCGGTCAGTTCGGCATCCGAGGCGCGCAGGCGTTCGCGCAGCGCCTCGGCGGCGGCGGCATTGGCAAGCTGCGCCTTTTCCGCCGCGCTCAGCTCGCTCCGGACCGAGGCAAGGCGGGCGCGCAACGCCTCGGCCGCCGCCGCCTCGGCCAGCCGGGCGCGTTCGGCCTCGGTCAGCGCGGATTGCAGGCTGTCGATCCGGCCGGTCAGATCGCCCAGCGCCTGGTCCTTGCGGGCCACCTCGCCCGACAGATCCTGCACCCTGGATTGCGCCGCTTCAAGTCGCGCGAGCGCATCTTGCAGGGATTGCGCCTGCTGTTCGGTCTGCGCGGTGCGTTCGGCCAGCATCGCCTCGATCGCCTCGCGTTGGGCGGCGGCAAGGCGCGCGGCCTCGGCGCCCGCGTCGATTTCGTCGCGCGCACGCGCCAGCGCCAGTTGCAGCGCCTCGCGTTCCGATATCAGCCGCTGTTGCGCCGATTGCAGGTCACTCAGATCGGCGGCCAGTTTGCTGCCCCGTTCGGTGGCGGCATCGCGTTCGGCCAGAAGGCTGGCCACCTGCGCCTCGAAATCGGCGATGCGGCCGGTGGCGGCCTGCAAGGCGGCGTTGCGATCGGCCAGATCCCCGCGCAAGGCGCCAATCAGCGCCGCCTGTTCCTTGGCCTGTTGGCGCGTGTCGGCCAGGGTGGCGCCCAGCGCGCCCAACTCGTCTTCCAGCCGGTCGGATTTCTGGCGTTCCAGGCCCAGCGCATCGGCAAGGCTCGCCACCTCTGCCGACAGCGATGTCAGTTCATTGCTTTGGCTTTCGATCGTCGAGTCCTGACTGGTGATCACCTCGCGCAGCGCGAATTGCACGATCATGAAGATCGACAGCACGAACATCAGCACCAGAAGCAGCGCCGTCATCGCATCGACAAAGCCCGGCCAGATCGACGCATTCATCCGTTGCCCGCCGCGCCGCAGTGCCATGGCCTAGTCTCTCCGGGGCTGGGGGGCGGCGGCCTGCTGGGATGCGGGGGGCTGGCCACCGCCGCGTGACAACTGGCGGATCGCCCCGGTCAGCGTGGACAGATCGTGGCGCAGATCGGCGATGCTTTCCTGACGACCCGCCGACACTTCCTCAAGCAGGCGCAGCAACTGCACATCGATCGATCGCAGGCGCATCCGCGCCTCGGCATCCTGGGGTTCGCGCTCTCTTGCATTCAACTGGTCAAGCGCTTCGGCGATCCGGGTCTGACCCTGGGCGATGTCGCGCAGGGTGGCGGCCGTTCCGGCCTCGGCGGCGGTGTTGGTGGCCAGGCGGTGCACGGCCTCTGTCAGCGCGGTGAGACGGTCGTTGATTTCGATCCGGCCGGTTTCGGCATCCTTGACCACCTTTTGCAGGGTGTCCATCTGGGTGGCGAACTGATCGAGCACCTCGATCACCACCGAACTGTCGATGCCGCCCGCACCCTCTGCCTCGCCATCCGCCCCGGCATAGCCGATCCGGGTGATGGTAGAGAGCCATTCTTCCAATTCGCGGTAAAAGCGGTTCTGCCCGTGCCCCGCGAACAGCTCCAGCAACCCCACCACCAGCGAACCCGCCAAGCCAAGAAGCGAGGATGAAAACGCCGTGCCCATGCCGCCAAGCTGCGCCTCCAACCCGGTCATCAGCTTGTCGAACACCGAAAGCCCGGTGTCATTGGCCGAGGGCGACAGGGAACGGATGGTTTCCACCACCGCCGGCACCGTGGTTGCCAGCCCATAGAACGTGCCCAGAAGCCCCAGAAAGATCAGCAGGTTGACGATATAGCGGGTGATATCGCGCGCCTCTTCGATCCGGCTGGACACCGAATCAAGGATCGAGCGGGTGGAGCTTGCGCTGATCGCCCGGTTGGCCCCGCGCGACCGCAAAAGTGCCGCAAGGGGTGCCAGAAGCTGCGGCGCGATCGTCATCTTGTGGCCGGGTCGATCCTGCGCGAAACCTTCGATCCAGCTGACCGAGGCGCTAAGCTGGAACACCTGAAAGAAACAGCTTGCCACCCCGAACAGGAACACAACCCCGATCACCCCGTTCAGGTAAGGGTTGGCAAGAAACACCGATGCCACCCGCGAATAGGCCAGATAGCCCCCGGCGGCAAAAAGCCCCACCACGATCAGCATGATGGTGATCTGGCGCACCGGCTGCGAAAACAACAGCGCAGTCTCGCGTGCGGATCTTGCCATGGGGGATGTCCTGCCTTGCTCGATAACGCGCCAACCATAAGCCGCAGCGCGGCGTAATCCAACCGCTATGTCGGCGGGGCGGCGCGCAGGGCGCGCACCCGGTCGGCCAGCCACAACAGATCGTCATCGGCGATGCCCAACGCGGCCAGATGGTCGGCGGTATTGTGCAGATATTCATCATTGGGGCCGCGCCCGCCACGGGCGGCGGCGATGATGCGGGCCTGTTCCTCCAGCGGCAGGCCGCCGCAATACTGGGCATGATCGGCATCAATGACAAAGACCACCGCCGCCACCTGCCGCCCGTCGGCCAGGTCCACCGGCAGCACCCGTTCCAGATAGGCCGCAGACACAAGTTCGCGTTCGCGCAGATAGGCAAGCGTCTGATCCTCTTGCCCCGGCGCCACCCGAAACGCCACCCCGTCGCAGCTTGCCCCCGGCATCGCATCAAGCGCAAGCACCAGCCCCGGACGCGCCACCGTGCCGCGATGGTGGATCGATCGCATGCAGAACGACCGGTGAAAACCGGGCAAGCGGGCGATCGCCTGTTCGGCCACCGCAAAGCCCGGATTCCACATCAACGAGCCATAGCCGAACACCCACAGCGGATCGCCGCCTTGATCATGCATCTTTACTGGCCCTTCCATGCCCGCCCTTGTAAACATCGCGCCAGACCGGGGAAAGGGGCCAATCATGCGGATATTGCTGGCTTTGGTGGCGCTTGTGTCGGCTTTATGGGGGGGCTACTGGTTTGTCGGCTCCCGCGCGCTGATCCACAAGGTTGACGCCGCCCAGGCCAGGGCACAAGCCGCGGGCCTTGCCGCCCGTTTTCAGGCCGAGGTGACGGGCTTTCCCAACCGGTTCGACCTGACGCTGAACGATCTGACCCTGCAAGACCCCGCCTCTGGGGTCGGCTGGCAGGCGCCGTTCTTTCAGCTTTTCGCGCTGAGTTATCAGCCGCACAAGATGATCGCGGTCTGGCCGCACCGGCAGGTGGTGACGACAGGCGTTCAGGAGATCACCGTCACCAGCGACGATATGCGCGCCTCTTTCGCGGTGCGCGCCGCTGCCGCGCTGCCGCTTGACCGGGTGATTTTCGTGGCCGGAAACCTGACCCTTGCCGCCGGTTCGCAGGGGGCGACGCTGCGCGATCTGCGCCTGGCCCTGCGCGCGGTCGACGATCAGCCGAACACCTATGATCTGGGGGCCGAGATCACTGGCCTTCGCCCCGACCCCGCCTATCTTGCCCCGATCCTGGCCCGGTTGCCCGCCAATCAACCCCTGCCCGACACCATAGACACCCTTCACCTTGAAGGATTGCTGGGCCTTGACCGCCCGCTTGACCGCTTTGCGGCCCAAGATGCCGCCCGAAACCGGGCGCTGCCCGAACCGCGATCCTTAAGGGTCAGGAACGCCCGCCTGATCTGGGGCGATCTGGATGTGACCGCCACCGGCACGCTGGCCGTTGGCCCCGATGGGCTGCTGTCGGGACGCATAGAGATGCGGGCGACCGGCTGGCAGGTGCTGGTGCCGCTTGCCACAGCCGCCGGGCTGATCCGCCCCGAAATCGCCCCCACCTATGCCAATGCCTTGCAGGTGCTGGCCGATCTGTCGCCACCGCTTGATCAGGTCGAGGTTCCGCTGACGCTGGCGGATGGGCAGATGCGGCTTGGTCCGCTGCCGCTCGGCCCGGCGCCGCGCCTGCGCTGAAGCGGATCTTCGTCGGTCGGGCGCGTTCGCCTGACCGGCGCGCGCGGGGAGGGTGCGGGATTTGAGTATTTTTTTCGAGAGGATGGGAAAGAGCGGTTTCTTGAGCGGTCAGGGTGCGGGTCTGATTGCGCGCGCCACGCCTTAAAGCGGCGCGATATCGCCCTCGGCGCGCAGCGTGT
The DNA here is from genome assembly GCA_014359745.1 of Paracoccaceae bacterium. Taxonomy (GTDB): domain Bacteria; phylum Pseudomonadota; class Alphaproteobacteria; order Rhodobacterales; family Rhodobacteraceae; genus JACIYW01. Next base: position 6,379 of record JACIYW010000067.1, read on the forward strand.
GAAACGCGGCCTGCCAGGGGGCGAAGCGGGCGTTGGCAATGGCATCGCGCATGCCCTGCATCAGGTCTTGATAATAGTGCAGGTTGTGCCAGGTCAGCAGCATCATCGCGATCACCTCGCCCGCGCGCACGACGTGGTGCAGGTAGGCGCGCGAATAGCCCCGGCAGGCGGGGCAGGTGCAGTCTTCATCCAGCGGGCGCGGATCGTCGCGGTGGCGGGCGTTGCGCAGGTTGACAACGCCGCGCCGGGTAAAGGCCTGGCCGGTGCGCCCCGACCGCGTTGGCAGCACGCAATCCATCATGTCGATGCCGCGTGCGACCGCGCCCACGATATCGTCGGGCTTGCCCACCCCCATCAGATAGCGCGGCCGGTCGGCGGGCAGCATGCCGGGCGCGTAATCGAGCACGCCGAACATCGCCTCTTGCCCCTCGCCCACCGCCAGACCGCCGACCGCATAGCCGTCAAAGCCGATGGCGCGCAGCTTTTCGGCGCTTTCGCCGCGCTGATCGTGGAACACGCTGCCCTGCTGGATACCAAAGAGCGCGTGGCCGGGACGGTCGCCGAAGGCATCGCGCGACCGCGCGGCCCAGCGCATCGACAGTTCCATCGAGGCGCGCGCCACCCCTTGATCGGCCGGGAAAGGCGTGCATTCGTCAAAGGCCATCACGATGTCAGAGCCAAGCAGCCGCTGAATTTCCATGCTGTGTTCCGGGGTCAGCATGTGATCCGACCCGTCCACATGCGATTTGAACCGCACGCCCTCCTCGTTGAGCTTGCGCAGGCCTGCCAGGCTCATGACCTGAAAACCGCCTGAATCGGTCAGGATCGGCCTGTCCCAGTTCATGAAGCGGTGCAGCCCGCCCAGCCGTGCAATCCGTTCCGCACCCGGCCGAAGCATCAGGTGATAGGTGTTGCCCAGCACGATATCGGCGCCGGTGGCGCGCACATCTTCGGGGCGCATCGCCTTGACGGTGGCCGCGGTGCCCACCGGCATGAAGGCGGGTGTGCGGATATCGCCGCGCGGGGTGTGGATCACCCCGGCGCGCGCGGCCCCGTCGATTGCGGTCAGATCAAAGCGGACCGTCACGCCGGGGCACCTTCAAGCGCCGCGATGATCGCCGAGAAATCCGCCGCCTTCAGCGAGGCCCCGCCAACCAGCGCCCCATCGACATCGGGCACCGCAAAGATCGCCGCCGCATTCCCCGGCTTTACCGATCCGCCATAGAGCAGCCGCACGCGCGCCGCCGCATCCGCGCCGAACCGCGCGGCCAGTTCGGCGCGCATCAGGGCGTGAACTTCGGCGATTTCGGCCAGCGTCGGGGTGCGCCCGGTGCCGATCGCCCAGACCGGTTCATAGGCCAGCACCAGCGCGCCGGGGTTTACCCCCTCGGGCACCGATCCCGCAACCTGCCCCGCCACCACCGCCAGCGCGCGGCCCGCGTCGCGTTCGGCCCCGGTTTCGCCCAGGCAGACAATCGCGACCAGCCCGGCATCCATTGCCGAGGCGGCCTTGGCGCGCACATCTGCATCCGTCTCATGGTGGTCGGCGCGGCGTTCGGAATGGCCAAGGATCACATGGCTCGCCCCGGCATCTTGCAGCATCAGCGCCGAAATATCGCCGGTATGCGCGCCAGACGCCGCCGCGTGGCAATCCTGCCCGCCGACCGAAATCGCCGAACCGGCGCGCGCCGCCAGCCGATGGATTAGCGTGGCCGGCGGGCAGATCAGCACCTCGCACGCGGGCGCGGGATGCGCGGCCACCAGCGCGTCAACCTCGGCCAGGGACGCGCCAAGACCGTTCATCTTCCAGTTACCGGCGACAAGTTTGCGGCGCATATTCTGCTTCCTCTGAAACCGGTGACAGGCATAGCGGCTAAGCAGGCCGGGGGGAACCGGATTTTGCCGAACCAACCCGTCGCCCATGAAAAAAGGCCCGCGCGGGCGGGCCTTTGACCGGGGTGCTGACCGCCTTACGCGGTGGTGCCGGTTTCGGCAAACTTGATCGATTCTCCGCAGCCGCAGGCGTCGACCACATTGGGATTGCGAAACCTGAAACCGGATTCCAGCAGCGACACCTCGTAATCGATCTCGGTCCCGAACAGGAACATCTGCGCCATGGGGGCGATCATCACCCGCGCGCCATCCTGTTCGACCACCTCGTCATGGGGGTTCACCTCGGACACATAGTCCATGGTGTATTCCATGCCCGCGCATCCGCCCTTTTTTACGCCGATGCGCAGCCCTTCGGTGCCGCCCCGCGCCATCAGGCGCGCGATGTGGCTGGCCGCACGCGGGGTCATGGTTACGGCCGGTTTGCCGGGAATGCCGAACATTGGATGCTCCTTATACCTGTGTCAAAGGTAAGTCTTTTGACCTGCGTCCTCAAGGGGGCGCGCCCACACTACATGAAGCCAAGTTCCAGCCGCGCCTCGTCCGACATCATGTCCATGCCCCACTGCGGTTCGAACGTCATCTGCACATCGACCTGTTTCACCCCCGCCAGCGGTTCGACCGCATCGGCAACCCAGCCGGGCATCTCGCCGGCCACCGGGCAGCCGGGCGCGGTGAGGGTCATCACGATATCGACCTCATTTTCAGGGGATATATCAATGGTATAGATCAGCCCCAGATCATAGATGTTCACCGGAATCTCGGGATCATAGACCGATCGGCATGCTTCGACCACCGCGTCATAAAGCGGATGATCGGTGCTGGACGGGCGGATAAGCGGCGCCCCTTCAAGATGTTCGCCGGTGTCGGGTGTCATGATTGCCTCGCTTGGTACCTGAGCAAAGATATAGGGAATATCCGCGCCAAGGTCCAGTGCCTCAGCCTCCGTCACCGGCCCCGCCCGCGGCTTTTTCCAGCGCCGGGCGCAGGGAATTGGCCAGCGTCTTGCTGTCAACCGGGCCGGCGATGCGCAGGACGATCCGGCCCTGCCCGTCGATCACATAGGTTTCGGGCACGCCGTAAACCCCCCAGTCGATGGCGGTGCGACCGCTTTCATCGGCGCCGATGGCGCGATAGGGATTGCCCAGATCGCCCAGAAACGCCATCGCATCCTCGGGATCATCCTTGTAGTTGATGCCATAGATCGCCACGCCTTCCCCGGCCAGCCGTTCCAGCATCGGGTGTTCGGCCCGGCAGGGCGCGCACCAGCTTGCCCAGTAGTTCACCAGCTTGACCTCGCCGTCACGCAGGGTCGCATCGTCAAAACTGACGTAATCGCCCAACGGGGTCAGCGCCAGGGCGGGCGCCCCCTGCCCTTCGCGCGCCGAGGGCAGGCGATCGGGGTTGTCGCGAAACATGCCCCCGGCGAAAAGCCCGGCCAGCACCACGAATATCACCGGCGGCACCATCATCAACGGCGATATCCTAGCCATGCACCCGTGCTCCCTTGCCCTGGGTTGCGTCTGTCGCGGCGGGCGGTTGTGCGGCCGCCGCGCTGCGCCGTGCCTCTATCGTGTGCAATTGGGCGCGCACGCGCGCCCCGCGCCGGATGCTTGCCCACACCAGCCCCGCCAGCAACACCAGCGACGCGCCGTAAGCCAGCAGCACCGCGACCGCATATTTGCCCAGATCCGGCATCATGCCATCCGTTCCCGCGCCAGCAGCGCCTTGATGCGCCGGGCCCTTATTTCGGTTCGGGTGCGCAGCAATACCAACGCCACGAACAACAGCGCAAAGCCCACCATGCACAGATACAGCGGCAGTTTATAGGTCATGTCCATCCGTTCACCCGGCGCCACCGACAAGGACGCCCCCTGATGCAGGCCCTGATTCCAGAAATTCACCGCATAGCGCGACAGCACCGCAAAAACCGATCCCACCAGGCACAGAACCGACGTCAGATCCGCCGCGGTCTCGGGGTCAGGGACTGCCTCCCACAGGGCGATATAGCCCAGATAGAACAGAAACAGGATCAGAAAAGACGTCAGCCGCGGATCCCAGGCCCACCAGGTGCCCCACATCGGCTGCCCCCAGACCGCGCCGGTGATCAGCGCGATCAGCGTCATCACCGCGCCCACCGGGGCCGCCGCGCGCGCCGCCAGCGCCGAAACATGGTGCCGCCGGATCAGCCAGATCAGCGAGGTGACCAGCATCATGAACCAGGCGTTGACCGCCATCAGCGCCGCGGGCACATGCACGAAGATGATCTTGACGGTCGATCCCTGCCGGAAATCATCGGGCGTCAGGAAAAACCCCCACACCAGCCCCACCGCCAGCGCCGCCGCCGCCGGGATCGCGACCCACGGCAACAGCGCGCCCGACAGGCGCATGAACTTCACCGGATTGGCATATTCCCAGATCGACATTGCGCCTGTCTATCCTGCCCAAAGCGCCATCTCAAGCGCGGCCCCCGTGACCAAGTGCCGCCATGCGCCGCCGATCACCGCAAGTTGATCCGCACCGCCGCCGCCGAGGCAAAGGGCAACAACGCCGCCGCCCCCAGCGTGATCCCCGCCAGCAGCAGCAGCGGCGTGGTGGTGTCAAACCCCAGCGCCCCGCGTTTGACCACTTCCGCCCCGAAAATCAGCGTCGGCACATAAAGCGGCAGCACCAGCAGCGACATCAACAACCCCCCCCGCCGCAGGCCCACCGTCAACGCCGCGCCAAAGGTGCCGATCACCGACAAGGCCGGCGTTCCCACCAGCAACGACACCACCAGCCAGCCATACCCCGGCCCCGGCAGGTGCAACAGTACCCCCAGCACCGGCGCCAGCAGCGTCAGCGGCAGACCTGTCACCAACCAATGCGCCAGGGCCTTGATGCTGACCACCCCTTCCAGCGGCATCGGCGCCGTCACCAGCAGGTCAAGCGATCCATCCTCGAAATCCAGCGCGAAAATCCGGTCAAGCGACAGAAGGCACGCCAGAAGCGCGCCGATCCACAGGATGCCCGGCGCGATCAGCGCCAGCACCCGCGCCTCTGGCCCGACGCCCAGCGGCACCAGCACCGCCACCAGCAAAAAGAACGACAGCGCCAGACCAAAGCCGCCCCCGGCCCGCATCGCCAGCCGCAGATCACGGATCAAAAGCGCCCTCATCCGAACGCGCCCGCCGGGCCGCCGTCAAAGCCGCCCCCGAACCCGCCATCGGCGATGCCGTCAAAGCCGCCGCCGGTTGCCCTGAACGGCGCCAGATCCAGCACCGCCGCCTCGGCCAGGCCCAGATCGATATGGGTCGCCATCAGCGCCGCACCCCCCCCCGCCAGATGCGCGCGCACCGCCGCGACAAACAGCCCGACCGAGGCCGCATCAAGCGATATCGTCGGCTCGTCCAGCACCCAAAGCGGCCGACCGCTGACCAGAAGCCGCGCCAGCCCCAGCCGCCGCTTCTGCCCCGCAGACAGGCTTTGCGCCGGGCGGTCGGCCAGCGCCGCCAGATCCATCGCGCCCAAAACCGCCCCCGTCAGCACAGTGCCATGCACCGCCGCCCAGAATTCCAGGTTTTCCGCAACGCTCAGCGTGGGTTTGATCCCGTCGGCATGGCCCGCATAGGCCATCGCCTCGGGCGGCAGCGACATCTCGCCCGCCTCGGCGCGCTGCAACCCGGCCAGGGTACGCAGCAGCGTGGTCTTGCCGATACCATTCGGGCCGCGCAGCACCAGCGCCCGCCCCGCCGAAAGGCTGAACGACAGCCCTTCCAGCACCCGCACCCCGCCGCGGGCCACCGCCAGATCGCGCACCACAAGTTCCATGACCGCGCTCTATCCGATTGCCCCGACGCCGCAAAGCCAAACCTGCCCGCGGCCATGCAAAAGGCCGGGCGGCCCCGCGCCGCCCGGCCCTGACCGGATCAATGGCCCGTCCCCGATCAGCGATTTTCAACTTCGGTATAATCGCGTGCCGGGGCACCGATATAAAGCTGGCGCGGCCGACCGATCTTTTGCGTCGGGTCGCCGATCATTTCCTTCCACTGCGCAATCCAGCCCACGGTGCGCGACACGGCAAAGATCGGCGTGAACATCGCGGTGGGAAAGCCCATCGCATCCAGGATGATGCCCGAATAGAAATCGACATTGGGATAGAGCTTCTTCGAGACGAAATACTCATCCTCCAGCGCGATGCGTTCCAGTTCCTTGGCAACCTTCAGCGTCTCGTTGTTCTCGATGCCCAGCAGGTTCAGCACCTCATCGGCGCTTTCCTTCATCACCCTCGCACGCGGATCGAAGTTCTTGTAAACCCTGTGGCCAAAACCCATCAGGCGGAACGGATCGTCCTTGTCCTTGGCGCGCTTGATATATTCGGGAATGCGGTCAACCGTCCCGATCTCGCGCAGCATCTCGAGGCAGGCCTGATTGGCGCCGCCATGTGCCGGGCCCCAGAGGCAGGCAATACCCGCCGCGATACAGGCAAAGGGGTTGGCCCCCGATGACCCCGCCAGCCGCACCGTCGAGGTAGAGGCGTTCTGTTCATGATCGGCATGCAGCATCATGATCCGGTCCATCGCGCGGCTCAGGATCGGATCGACCACATAATCCTCGGCCGGGACCGAAAAACACATGTTCAGAAAGTTGCCCGCGTAATCAAGGCCGTTCCTGGGGTACACAAAGGGCTGCCCGATCGAATACTTGTAGGCCATGGCCGCAATCGTCGGCACCTTGGCCAAAAGCCGGATCGCCGCAACTTCGCGTTGCCAGGGATCATTGATATCGGTTGAGTCGTGATAGAACGCGCTCATCGCGCCGATGATGCCGACCATGGTCGCCATCGGATGCGCATCGCGCCGGAACCCGCGGAAAAAGTTGTGCATCTGTTCATGCACCATGGTGTGCCGGGTCACGCGGCTCTCGAAATCCTCGATCTCGGTCGCGGTCGGCAACTCTCCGTACAAAAGCAGGTAACACACTTCAAGAAAATGCGATTTTGCCGCCAACTGCTCGATCGGATAGCCGCGATACAGCAATTCACCCTTGTCGCCATCGATAAAGGTGATGGTCGATTCGCACGATGCGGTCGAGGTGAATCCAGGGTCAAAGGTGAACACATCCATCTCGGCGTAAAGCTTGCGGATATCGATCACATCGGGGCCCGCCACGGGCGTGTACATCGGCATCACGATCGACTTGCCGTCGGAAGTGGTCAGCGTCGCGGTTTTATTGGAGTCGGCCATCGGTCGTCCCTTTCTCAATCCCGTCGCAAAGCGCGACGTATGCATCCTTCGCGGCCCAACGGCCAAAGCCAGTTTGCGGCATCGGCGGATCACCCATCCAAAGCCGCCTCATTGATCCGGGCGATCGATTCCGCGCGCCCCAGGACCAGCATCATGTCAAACACGCTAGGCGTCACGCTACTACCGGCCAAGGCAGCCCGCAATGGCTGGGCGATCTTGCCCAGGCCGATCCCGTGGGCCGCGGCCACATTGCCAAGCACCGCCTCCAGATCGTCGCGCTGCCAGCTAGCATTTTGCAACTGCGGCGTCAATTCCCGCAGGATGCCACGGGATACATCATCCAGCGCCGCCGCCGCCTTTCCATCCATTCCGATCGGGCGCGATTTCAGAACAAATGCGGCCTTTTCAATAAGCTGCGGAACGGTCTTTGACCTGTCGCGCAAACAATAAAGCGCCGACCGCATCGCCGCCGCCTGCACATCCGACAGCGCAGGCGCGCCGGTGACGGCAAGATATGACGCAACTGCATCCATCAACACATCGTCATTTGCGGCCGAAATATGCTGGCCAGACAGGTTTTCCAGCTTCTTGAAATCCAGCCGCGCCGGGGCGCGTCCGATTGCGGGCAGATCGAACCATTCTTTTGCCTGATCGTCGGTAAAGAATTCATCATCGCCATGGCTCCAGCCCAGGCGCGCCAGATAATTGCGCATTCCGGCGGCCAGAAAGCCCATTTTCTGATACTCTTCCAGCCCGACAGCCCCGTGCCGTTTCGAAAGTTTCTTGCCATCGGGGCCATGGATCAGCGGGATATGGGCAAAGACCGGTACGTCCCACCCCATCGCCCGATAAACCAGCATCTGCCGCGGCGCATTGTTCAGATGGTCGTCCCCCCGGATGATATGCGTGACACCCATGTCGTGATCATCGACGACGACGGCCAGCATATAGGTGGGTGTGCCATCGGAACGTAAACAAATCATGTCATCCAGCGTGTCATTGCGAAACCGCACCCGGCCCTGCACCGCATCCTCGATCACGGTTTCCCCGTCGCGCGGGGCCTTCAGGCGCACCACATAGGGGGCGTCGGGATGGGTCGCGGGATCGGCATCGCGCCAGGGGCTTTGATAAAGCGTCGATCGGCCCTCCCTGCGCGCCGCTTCACGGAAGGCTTCGATCTCGTCCTGGGTGGCAAAGCATTTATAGGCATGGCCGGTGGCCAGCATGTGATGCGCCACCTCGGCATGGCGCGGCGCGCCCTCGAACTGGCTGACCGGGGCGCCGTCCCAGTCCAGCCCAAGCCATGTCAGGCCGCGCAGGATCGCCTCGGTCGCCTCGACCGTGGACCGGGCGCGGTCGGTATCCTCGATTCGCAACAGGAACTTGCCGCCCCGCCCCCGCGCATAAAGCCAGTTGAAAAGCGCGGTGCGGGCGCCGCCGATGTGCAGATATCCGGTGGGCGACGGCGCGAACCGGGTCACGACCCGAGAAGACGGGGCCTGCGAAGACGGGGCGGCGTTCATGCGGCATTAACCTTTCGGAAACCAGGACGTGACTAGGCTGTCCGCAGGTCTAGGCAATCGGATCGGAGAGAACAAGGGTGACCGGCATCGACCAGCCCCCCGACGCATCGGCCCGTGT
>JACIYW010000068.1 GCA_014359745.1 Paracoccaceae bacterium
CGCCGGTTGCCAACCCGATGACAGCAAGAAGCAGGGGTAACAGTTTGCGCATCGGGGGCCTCGTGTGAATATGGGTCAGAACGGCCACAGGATATCGGTGATCTGCTGGCCATAGCGGGGCTGCTGGACGTCGGTGATCTGGCCGCGCCCACCGTATGAAATTCGGGCCCCGGCGATCTTGTCATAGGTAATCTCGTTCTGGCGCGAGATATCTTGCGGGCGCACATAGCCATCCACCAGCAATTCGCGCAGTTCGAAATTGACCCGCACCTCTTGCGAACCTTCGATGCGCAGCACCCCGTTCGGCAGATCCTCGACCACCGTGACGGCCACGCGCAGGGTCATTTTTTCGTTGCGTTTTACCGATCCGTCGCCGGAATAGGCGCTGTCAGAGCTGGTTTCGATCGCACTGGCAAGGCTGGCGCCTTGCGGCAGCTTGCGGTCGATACGTTGGGGCAGGCCCAGAAAGTTCGGCACCCCCGCTGTTTCGGATGCCGAACGATTGCGGTCGGTGGCGTTGGAAATTTCCGCCCGATCGTCGATCTCGATCACCACGGTCAGGATGTCACCGCGGTGCTGAGCGCGCCGGTCCCCCAGAAGTGACCGCTGGTTGGACGACCAGAGCGAGGCCTGATCCACCGGCTTGCGGCGGTCCGTCACCATGGGCAGGGGCAGGGAATACATCGCACTGTGGGGGGGTGACCCCTCGACCGGATTGAAATCCGGGGCCCGGCCGACATGCGCAAGGCGGTCGCAGCCGGTGATCAGCGAAACGGCGCAAAGGCAGACAATCAGGCGCATGGCAAACCTTTCAGGGTTGGGCAAGTGCGGTGGTGGCGACATGGATGGTTCCGTCGGGCAGGATCACCCCGCTGACGGTGTTGCGCGATCCCAGGTTCATGACCCGCACCATATCCCCCGCCGCCCCCCGGCCAAGCGCGCGGCCATCGGCGACGATGGTCAGTGGTCCGCGCTGATAGACCAGCATCACCATCTGATTGCGATCGACGATGGCGGGCGGGCCGATGTTCTGGGCCAGAACCGGGCGGCCCGCATAAAGGGCAACGCGCGCCTCTTGTCCGACTGCGGCGGCGGCCGTGGCAACCGCGCCGGGATGGTTTTCGGCAGAGATGCCGACATCGCCCGGCCCGATCACCGTGCCCGCGGGCATGGTGCGCAGCGCGACAAGGCTTTCGCCCTGGGCGGCCGCGGGCAGCAGTGCAAGGCATATGGCGAGGGCGCGCATCACCGGATCTGCGTGGTTGCGCCGAGCATCTGGTCGGCGGCGGTGATCACCTTGGCGTTCATTTCATAGCCGCGCTGCGCCTCGATCAGTTCGGTCACCTCTCGCACCGCATCGACCGAGCTTTCTTCAAGATAGCCCTGTCGCAGGGTGCCGCGCCCATCCTCGCCCGGATCGCCCACGATTGCGGGCCCCGAGGCGCCGGTTTCCAGAAACAGGTTCGATCCCATCGCCTCCAGCCCCTTTTCGTTGGTAAAGGTGGCAAGGGTGAACTGGCCAAGCTGCTGTGGATCGACCTGATCGCTGAAAAACGCGAACACCTCGCCATCGGCATTGATCGAGATGCTTCTGGCATCTTCGGGGATGGTGATGCCCGGCACCACCTCATACCCGTCCGAGGTGACGATAAGCCCGTCAGGGCTGCGTTTCAGGCCGCCGTCGCGGGTATACCCCGACAGGCCCGAGGGCAGCGTCACCTCCAAGTATCCCTTGCCCTCGATCGCCAGATCAAGATCGCTGCCCGTCGCACTGGATGCGCCCTGCGCAAGGATCACGCTGATCGCGGTTGGCCGCACCCCCAACCCCAGTTGCACCCCGGTGGGCAGCACCGTGCCGTCGGCGGCGCTGATCGTGCCCGCGCGGGTGGCCTGCTGATAATGCAGATCGGCGAATTCGGCGCGCCGGGCGTTGTAGCCGGTGGTGTTCATGTTGGCGAGGTTGTTCGACACCACCTCGACCCGCATCTGCTGGGCGCTCATCCCGGTGGCGGCTATTTCAAGGGCGCGCATGGCTTCTCCTATCGTCCAAGGGTCTGGATGACGCCGCGTATGCGTTCATCCTCGCGGTCAAGAAAGGTTTGGCCCAGTTCATAGGCGCGCTGCACCTGGATCATCCGGGTGATTTCCGCGATGGCAGAGACGTTGGAGGCTTCCAGAAACCCCTGCGCGATCTTGCCATCCTCCACCGGTTCCACCCCGGCATCGGCGCGAAACATCACGCCCGCCTCGCGTTGCAGGTCATTGGGATCGGTCGGCACCACAAGGCCGATCTGCGCCACCGGGCGGCCATTGGCCGACAGCGTGCCGTCGGGCGACAGGGTGATCGCGGTGGCGTCGGGCGGTCCAAACACCGGGGCGCCGCCGCTATCGAGCAGCAGATGCCCGTCGGGGGTTGCAAGATTGCCTGCGGCATCGGGGGTAAAGCTGCCCGCGCGGGTCAGGCGCAGGCCGCCGGGGGTCTGGATCTGGAAATACCCCTCTCCCTCGATCGCGAAATCAAAGGTGCCGCCGGTGCGTGTCAGCGCGCCCTGCATGTCGCTGATGTGGCGCACATCGGCGCGCGCCATCGACAGCGACGGGCCGCTGCCCGTTGGGGCGACGACAAATTCGGCGAACGTCACCCCCTCCTTGCGGAAGCCGGTGGTGGAGATGTTGGCGATGTTATGCGCCACCGCCTGCATTTCCCGCATCAGGCCCGACTGTCGGGTCAGGCCGACATAGTTGGCGTTATCCATGGCTATCCACCTGCGATCATTGGGATAATCTGATCGTTGAAGAAGGCGACAAGCATCTGTGACATGAAGCTCATCGAGACCCAGAATACGACAAGCATCGCCGCGACCTTGGGCACGAAGGTCAGCGTCAGTTCCTGCACCGATGTCAGCGCCTGAAACAGCCCGACCGCCAGCCCCGCGATCAAGGCGACGCTAAGCATCGGGGCCGACATCATCACCGCCACCCAAAGCCCCTGCCGCAGCGTGTCGAAAAACTGTGCCTCGCTCATCATCGGGGCGGCCTCAGACCGGCATTCTCAGGATTTCCTGATACGCCTCGACCACGCGGTCGCGCACCGCGACGGCGGTTTCAACCGCCAGTTCGGTTTGCGCCAGCGCCTGAACCAGCGCATGCGGGTCCGCATCGCCGATCATCGACGCCTTTGCCGTATCCTCACCCCGTTTCAGGGTGGCGGCAAAATCCTGTGCCAGATCGACAAAGCCGCTGCCCATATCCCCGCCGTCCGGCGCCTTTGGCGCGGTGGCGGGGCGGGCATCGGCATAGGACAGGGCGGCGATGGCTGATTTCATATCCATTCTGGATCTCCTTTAACGGCGCAACAGGTCAAGCAGGCTTGCCGACATCTGCCGGGCCTGATCGAACATGCGCAGGTTTGCCTCATAGCTGCGCTGTGCTTCGCGCGCGTCGGCGATTTCGACCACCAGATCGACATTCGATCCATCATAATGGCCAGTGTCATCGGCCAGCGGGTGGCCGGGGTCGTAGATGCTGGTCAGTTCGCTGCGGTCAAGCCGCACGTCGCCCAGCCGCACCAGGCCGGGCGTGTCGCCAAGCGTTTCCTTGAACGATACGGTCTTGCGCTGAAAGCCGGGCGTATCGGCATTGGCGATATTTTCCGAAACGGTGCGCAGCCGCCCGCTTTGGGCCTGCATGCCCGAGGCCGACAGCATGAGGGTTTGCATGAGATTGCCCATGGCCTAGCCCCGCCCGATCGTGGTGCGCAGGATGTGCAGCCCGCTGCGATAGATGGCCAGCGCGCGTTCATGCTGGCCGCGCACCTCGGTGGCGCGCACCATCTCTGCCTCCAGCGAGACAGAGTTGCCGTTGGGCGCGGCCTCTCCGGCCACATTTCTCAGCCCAATCGCAGGCCCGGCCTGCCCCGCGCCGACATGGCCGGGGCGGGTGGCGCGCATCGCGGCCGCACCGGTGTTCATCGACTCGTAAGTCTGGGCAAAGGGGGCGGCATCGCGCGCCCGGTAACCCGGCGTGTCGGCATTGGCGACGTTCCCCGCCACGGCAGTCTGGCGGGCCGCGGCGTGAACCGCCATGGCCTGTGCCATCTGAAATATTTCCAACCGATCAAACATCGGGGCTTCTCCCTCGATTCCATGCACCAAGATTTAAGGGTGATTCCTTTAGAAACGGTAAGTGACGAACAAAAGGAGGCCAGAATGGCGGATACGATGTTTGCGGCCCTGCTGGCCGAGGTGTCGGCGACCGATGTGATCCACCGCGTGGGCCGCGTGGCCGAGGTGGGGCAGGGCACGGTGCAGGTCACGGGCCTTGGCGGCGCGGCGCTGGGCGACCGGGTGCGCATCGGCGCGGCGCTGGGCGGGGAAATCGTGGCCATGGCGCGCCTGTCGGTCACGGTTCTGGCCGAAGGCCCGGCCGAAGGGGTGATGATCGGTGACCGGGTGACCCATCTGGGGCCGGTGACCATCGCGCCCGATGATGGCTGGATCGGCCGGGTGATCGATCCATTCGGCGCCCCGATCGATGGTCGGCCGCTGTTGCGCGGCCCAAAGGCGCGCAGCCTGCGCGCCGCCCCGCCCGCCGCCGCCGCCCGCCGCCGCCTTGGCGCGCGGCTGGAAACCGGTATTGCGGTGTTCAACACGCTGCTGCCCCTGGTGTGCGGGCAACGTATCGGCCTTTTCGCCGGGTCGGGGGTGGGGAAATCCATGCTGCTGGCCAATTTCGCGCGCGGGGTCACGGCCGATGTGGTGGTGATCGCGCTGATCGGGGAACGCGGGCGCGAGCTGCGCGAGTTTGTCGAGGGGGTTCTGGGGCCTGGGGGCATGGCGCGCGCGGTGGTTGTCGCGGCGACCTCGGATCAGTCGCCGTTGATCCGCCGCCGCGCCGCCTGGACGGCGATGGCCGTCGCCGAACATTTCCGCGATGCGGGCCTTCAGGTGCTGTTGCTGGCCGATTCGGTCACCCGCTTTGCCGAGGCGCACCGCGAGGTGGCATTGGCGGGGGGGGAGGGGGCAACCTTGCGCGGCTATCCGCCGTCCACCGCCCATGCGATCATGTCACTGGCCGAACGCGCCGGGCCGGGCCCCGAGGGGGCGGGCGACATCACCGCGGTGTTCACCGTGCTGGTCGCGGGGTCGGACATGGAAGAACCGGTGGCCGACATTCTGCGCGGGGTGCTTGACGGGCATGTGGTGATGGACCGGGCGATTGCCGAACGCGGCCGCTTTCCCGCGATCGATCTTCTGCGGTCGGTCTCGCGCAGCCTGCCGCAGGCGGCCAGCCCCGAACAGAACGCCCTGATCACCGAGGCGCGGCGCCTGCTTGGCGCCTATGAACGGGCAGAGATGATGGTGCAGGCGGGGCTGTATCAGGCCGGGTCCGATCCGCTTGTCGATCGGGCGATCCGGGTGTGGCCCGCGCTGGACGGTTTTCTGGCCGGGATGGAAGACCAAGACAGCGCCGCAAGCTATCAACGCCTGGCGACATGCCTTGAGCTGGGCGACGCTGGCCACGAAAGACCTGCACCAAATGATGCGGCGCCCGAATGATGCGGCGAGAAATGATGCGGTGCCCGAGTGATCTGGCCAATCCGATCTGGTCCCTCCGGTTCGGGCCGGTCGGATCTGCCCCCCTCCCATTGTTGCCCGATGCTGTTCGGGTTCCGGGCGACATTGTCCACCCGACCAAAGGCGGTGCGCTACGCGGGTTGACCGGCCTGAAGCAATTGCAGGGCGATCGCGCCCCGTGACGTGGCCGAAAACCCGCCCTGAAGATCGGCGCGGATCAGGAACCGGCGCGTCAGTTCGTTCATCCGATCGGGATCGGCGAATTGGGCAACGGTATCGTCGCCAAAAGCCCGTTCGGCGCGGTCGCGCAGGATGCCGACCTGCTGATCAAGATCAAGCGCGCCAAAACCTTTGGGCAGGCCAAAGGCGGTCTCGAACACCTGGCGCAGCGGCGGAGAGCCGAGGATGGTAAACCACAGCGTCGTATCCGCCGAGGGGCGCGCGGCAATCGCGCCCAGATCGCGCGACAGCCCCAGGGCAAGGCGCAGGTTCTGATCGCTGTCGCCCACGGCGATCTCGAACTGGCGGGTTTCGAACGCCAGCGCGGTCTTTTCGGCAAAATCCCCGACCTGGCTCAGCGGAATGGCGAAATCGCCAAAACCGAAGGCTTTGGAGAATTCCAGATACCGCTTGTCGGCCAGCCGGTTCGACAGCGCCTTGGGGTCAAGCGATCCGTCCTCCAGCACCTTGCGGATGAAAAACCGGTTGTCGATATCGGCATCCAGCCCGAACGCCCCCAGCGCCACCCGCAACAGGCGCCGGTCGGCCACCAGCGCCTCGGCGCTGGTGACAGAGCCGATATTCTGCCGGAAATAATCCGCGTCGCGGGCAATCTCGGGCGATTTGCGAAAGGCTGATTGCTGGGCGTCCAGCGTCCGGTTCAAAAACGCCCAGCCGCCCAGCCCCCCCTGCGGGATGACCGGCTGGAAGGTCATGACACAGTCGCCGCCATCAGCCGCGCCTCGCGTGGCAACAACGCGCGCAGGGATTTGAGCACCTGATAATGCGCATCCTCCAGCACCGCGGCGGTTGCCGCCGTCAGATGCGCGCGGCTGTCGTGATCGGTCAGCACTTGCGACAACTGCTCGATGCCGCGCAAAAGCTGCATCCGGGCCGTTTGCGCATCGGTATCGCCCGACAGGACCAGTTGCGCGATATAGCAGACCCGGCGCACCGGCGTCGTCACCTCGCCGGGGTGGATGGCGTCGCGCAGGCGCAGGATATTGGCGTTGGGCGTCATGATCGACAGGCGCGACCGCTTGTCGCCATTCTCGATCACCGCCCCGTTGATCAGAACCCGCTCTCGGGGGCCAAGTTTCAGAACAAGCCCGCTCATTGCGTGCCCCCCTGCTGGCGCAGCCCGCGCATGATGGCGGTGTTGATGTCGATCAGCGGCTCTGCGTTTGCGGTGCCGGCCAGAACCCTGGCGCTGTGCTGGGCGGTGAATTCGGCAAGATAGAAGATCTGCGCGCGCAACGCCTTTGGCAGACCATTCTCGGGGTCGGCCACATCGGTGGCAAGGATTGTCCACAGGCGCCGGTTTTCATGCAGCGCCCCGGCCAGTTCGGGAAAATGCCGCGGGTCGGTGGCGCTCGATTTCAGTTTGCGGGTGATTTCGGCAAACAGGGCGTATTCGGTGGCCCGTGCGGTACGGGTTGGCGCACCTGGTTTGGCATAGGCCGTTTTGGCCAGTTGAAACGCATTCACGTCGTGTCCTTCCGAATGCAGGGGGATCTGGGTGCAGGCGGGAACGGGGCGGCGGATGCCGCCGCCCCGTCATTGATGCATTACCGGAACAGCGACAGGATGTTCTGCGGGGCCTGATTGGCGATCGACAGGGCCTGCGTGCCAAGCTGCTGCTGCACCTGAAGCGCCTGCAACCGCGCCGAGGCCGCCTCGAGATCGGCATCGACAAGGGTGCCGATCCCGGCCTTTAGCGAATCGGTCAGCTTGTTGACGAAATCGCTTTGGGTGCTGATGCGGCCCTCGACCGACCCGAAGGCGGCAGAGGCGTCGATCGAGGTCTGGATAAGCCCCTCGATCGCGCCAAGCGCCGCAGTTGCCCCGGCGCTGGTTGACACGTCCACCGCAGAAAGGGCTGCAAGCCCGCCGGAACCCGCATTCTCGAACTGGGCGCTGACGGTCAGATCCTGCGTTCCGCCATTGGTGAACGCCAGTTCTCCGGGCGCGGCGCTGTCGAAGTCGACGGTCAACCCCGAAATACCCAGCGCATCGATGCTGTTCTTCAGGCCAACCGCCACCATATCCGATGTGGACGTCGCCGCGACGTCATCGGCGGAAACGGTATAGCTGGCCGATTGGCCGCCGATGGTGATGGTTACGCTGTCACCCGCGGCGAATGGCGTTGTGCCGTCGTTGATTTCGATGGTGCCGGTGGGCGTGGTGCCCAGGGCGTTATCGAGTTGGAACCCGGCGGTATCGCCATTGGCCGAAACCCCGTCGCTGGCACCAAAGACGTTCTTGGCGACATAGTTCCCGGTCGACAGATCCTGCCCGGCCACGGTGATGGAGGAGGTGGTGACACCGCCGCTGCTATCACGATCCAGCGACGACAGGACATTGATCGCCGTCTCCGAACCGTCCACCAGGTTCAGCCCGTTGAACTGCGCCGCCCCGACGACCGAGGCGATCTGATCGCGTAGCGCCACGATATCCGTCTGGATCTTGCCCCGATCGACGTTGGATTCCTGTGCCGCGACGATCTTGCCCTTAATGTCGGTCAGCAGATCGGTGATGGTCTCTGCCGCCTGCCGCGCTACCCCTACGGTGGATTCGCCAAGGCTGAGGCTGTCGGAAATCCCCTTGAAGCCCTTCACATCCGATTCCATCACCTTCGAGATGGCGAAGACGGCGGCGTTGTCCTTGGCGTTGTTCACCGATTTGCCGGTCGAGATTTCCGACTGGGTCTTTTCCAGATTGGTGTTGATGCCACGCAGGGTTTGCAGGGCGACCATCGCGCTGGTATTGGTCAGAATACTTGCCATGTCAGTTTCCTATTGAGGTTTGGCGCTTTGCGCCGGGTTTCACATGCCACCCGTTGGGTGACGTCTGGGGCGTTCTGACCGTTGCGGCCCTGGGTCAGACCCTGCCGCGCCATCCGTTCGGGATGCCCTGCCACCATGTCGGCGAAACTCTAACAGAGTGCTAAGTCACCCCATCCAGATACTAAGGATTTGATGCAAATCGAGGCATCAGGCCCGGCGTTCCAGCGTCGGACCGGGGCCGGAAACCGGTTCGGCCGCGCCGGCGCGATCATAGGTGCGCAGATCCCCGCCGCCGTTTTGCAGCGCCTCGATACGCGCGCGGGCGGCGCGCAGCCCGCGCAATGCCGCCTGTAGCAATACCGCATTATGGCCCGCGCGCGCGCGCAGGCGTTCAAGGGTGGCGGCTGTCGGCGCAGGCCGGGCGATGGCGATCTGATCGGTCAGCCGCGCCTTTTCGGCGATCAGCGCTTCCAGCCCCGAAAAATCGGCGCCGCGCAGCGCGTTCGCCTCGGCGTTTAGCGCGGCGTCAAGGCGCCGCCACGGATCAGCGCGCCGCATCGCTACGCTCCTTCAAGGCTTCAAAAAGTGATTCGGCCAACCCGATGCCGCCGCCACGCGCCATTTCGCGGGCCTCGGCATCGCGCAGGAACGACGAAAACTGCTCCTCGCCCACGCCGCCGCCGAAACTTTCCTGCGCTTTACCAAAACCTGCGGATTTCAGCATTTCCGACAGGAACGACGCCTCCAGCTTCTCGGCGGCGCTGCGCAGCGGGTCGGGCGGCATGGGTTTTGGACGTGCGCTTTCCAGGCCGCTTGCGGCGGGGGGGGGTAAGGTGGGGATCATCGGGCATCCTTTCTGGTTGCGGTCTGGCAAATATCCGCGGCGCGGGTAAAGGATTGGTAACCTTCGGGGGGAATATTCGGGGAACCGGCCAGAGAAAGGGCTTTGGATGATTCCCCAGGTTCAGGATTTCGCGCCCACCGCCACCGCGGCGCGCCACGCCAGCATTGATCCCCAGCGGCGGGCAGACCCCCGCCCGCCCTTGGCGTTTCAGGATGAGGTGGATCGCAAAGACCCCCGCGGCCCGGTGGCGGCCGACCGGGACGACGCGGCGCCGGATGCCCTGCCGCCGGGCGTTGTGGCGGCCCCTGCTTCCGCCGCGCTGACGCCGGTCCCCCGGCATGGGGCTGGTGATGCTCCTGATACCCCTGATACCCGTGATACTCATGCGCGCGCGATGCCGGGCCGGATGGCCGATGCCCTGTCCGGCGCGATGCCGACCTTTGCAGTGTCGACGGTGCGGGTGGCAGGTGAAACAGCAGCCGAAACAACAGGCGATTTGGGCGGTGTGGCGCCGGGCGCGGGAGTCCTGCCATCCGGCGGGGCGCCGGGTGCGGCGTTCCCCTCTGGCGGTGCGGATGGCCCTATGGTGGCTTCGGGGCGGTTAGTGGCCGGGGCGCAAGACATCCGGCTGCCTCCGGCGGGGGCGGAAACACCGTGCCATCTGGGGTCGCGCCATCGGGGGTCGTGCTGGCGCCGCCGCCCCTTGCCGACGACGGGGCAGGCGTTGCAATGGGTGCCCAGGGCGTGGCGGCAGACGCACCCGGCGCGGGGGGTGAGACCGCCGCGCGCGTGTCGGCGCCTGTTGTTGCCAATGGCGCGCCCCTTTCGCAGGCCCCGGCCGCAGGGGTGCCGCCCACCCTCGTTCCCGTGGCAGGGGCCGATGCCACTGCGCACTCCCCCGTCGGCAGGCGTGATCGGGGCGATGCGGCCGGATCTGCCCGCGCCACGCCCGCATCCGGGGTTACACCCACGACGGCGTCGGCCCCGCAAGCGGCGATGATCCGGCCCGATGCCGCCCCCCTTGCGGGCACATCGGGCGGTGCCGGGGCTTTGCCCGATCCGGGGTCTTCGGGGGAACCGGGCGCGGGCCGTGCCCATGATGCCGCGACTGGCGGGGTTTTCGCCGCCGCCCCGGTCGGCCATGGCGCGCCGCCCGCGCCGCACATTGCCTCCGCCGCCGACATGCCGGGCGTATCACGGCAGATCCTTGCCGCGCTTGCCCAATCGCCGGGTGGGGCGGTGGATGTCACGCTGTCGCCCGATGAACTGGGCCGGGTGCGGTTGTCGCTTTCGACGACCGATCTGGGCGGGATCGTTGTCAATGTGACCGCTGATCGTGCCGAAACCATGGACCTCATTCGTCGCCACATCGATATGCTGGCACAGGATTTTCGCGAGATCGGCTATGGCTCTGTCTCGTTCGGCTTCTCGGACAATCCCGGCCGGAACGATGGGCAGGCGCCTGTGGCGCTGGCGGGCAGCCACCTCTCCCCTGTCGCGCTGTCGGTCATCCCTGAAATCGCGCTTGTTCCCGCCGCGGGAACCGGTCTTGATCTTCGTTTGTGAAAGGAATTCCGATGGAAATCGCATCCCCTGGCCAGACCGCGCAAGCACAGCAGACGGGCAGCGCCGCCCCCGCGCAAGCCGCGTTGATCGGGTCGGATTTTCAGACGTTCCTGTCCATGCTGACCACGCAGATGAAGAACCAGGATCCGCTAAATCCCATTGAGTCGAGCGATTTCGCCGTGCAACTCGCCACGTTTTCGGGGGTGGAACAACAGGTGCGCGGCAACCAGTTGCTTGAATCGCTGGGCGCGCAGCTTGGGGTTCTGGGCATGGCGCAACTGTCGGGCTGGGTCGGGATGGAGGCGCGGGCAATTGCGCCGGTGGCCTTCGATGGTGCGCCCGTAACGCTCTCGCCCGAGGTGGGAGCCTTTGCCGACAAGGCCGTGCTGGTGGCGCGCAACGCGCGCGGCGAAGAGGTGCAGCGCCAGGATCTGGCGCTGCCCGCCACGACCGTGCAATGGGACGGGCTGGATGCCGCCGGGCGCCCGTTGCCATCGGGGCAATACAGCTTTGCGGTGGAAAGCTATTCCAACGATTCCCTGTTATCGGTAACGCCGGTGCAGACCTACACAGAGGTGATCGAGGCGCGGGTGGAAAATGGCCAAACCCTTCTGGTTCTGGCCGGCGGGGGGGAGGTTCTGGCAAGTGAGATCACCGGCCTGCGCGCGGCTGACGGCCGGTCAGGGCTGTGACCGGTCCCGTCGGTCAACCCCGTCGGCAAACCCCGTCGGCCTGCCCCCGTCAGCCCGCAACCAGTTCGCCGGACTCCAGCCGCAACACCCGGTCCATCCGCTTTGCCAGCGCCAGATTGTGCGTGGCAATCAGCGCCGACATGCCGGTATGGCGCACCAGATCCATCAGCACGTCGAACACCTGGTCCGATGTCTTGGGGTCAAGGTTTCCCGTCGGCTCATCGGCCAGCAGCAGGCTGGGGCGATTGGCAAGCGCCCGGCAGAAGGCCACGCGCTGCTGTTCGCCCCCCGAAAGGGCGGCGGGGCGATGGGCGGCGCGCGGCGCCACGCCAACCCGTTCCAGCAGGGCCAGCGCGCGGGCCTCGGCCTCGGTCGCCGGAACACCGTTGGCCAGTTGCGGCAGGATGATGTTTTCCAGGGCGCTGAATTCGGGCAGCAGATGGTGGAACTGATAGATGAAACCCACATCGTGGCGCCGGGCGCTGGTGCGCGCCTGATCATTGAGCCGCGTCATGTCGATCCCGTTGATCGACACATGGCCGGCGTCGGGGGTGTCCAGCAGCCCGGCGATGTGCAGCAGCGTCGATTTTCCCGCCCCCGACGGGGCCACCAGCGCCACGACCTCGCCCTGACCCAGCACCAGATCGGCGGCGCGCAGCACCGTCACCTCGCCTGCGCGGCCCTTGTTATAGGCCTTGGCGATGCCCGCAAGCTCCAGAACCGGGTCATTCATAGCGCAGCGCCTCTACCGGGTTCATGCGGGCGGCGCGGCGGGCGGGAAAGATCGTCACCACAAAGGACAACCCCAGCGACAGCGCCACCGCCGACAGAACATCGCCCGGCACCAGCCGCGCGGGCAGCGCATAGATCCCCCGGATCGACGGATCCCACACCCCGCCCCCGGCAACATAATTCACCGCCGAAAAGACCGGATCGATATAGATCGCGAACAGGCACCCCAGGATCACCCCGGCCGCCGTGCCCGCCACGCCGACCCCCGCGCCACAGATGAAGAAGATCCGCAGGATCGATCCTTCGGACAGGCCCATCGTGCGCAGGATGCCGATGTCGCGGCCCTTGTTCTTGACCAGCATGATCAGCCCGGAAATGATGTTCATCGCCGCGATCAGCACCAGGATCGACAGGATCACGAACATCACGTTATCTTCCATGTCCAGCGCCCGCAGGAACGATCCGGCACTGTCGCGCCATGTCCAAAGCAGCGCGCGCTCTCCCGCCGCGCGCATCAGGGCGGGCACCAGCGCGTCGATGTTTTCGGGATCGGCGACCATCACCTCGATCTCGTCGGCCACGCCTTCGCGGTTGAAATAGCTCTGCGCCTCGGCAAAGGGCATGTAGACGCGGGTGCGGTCGATGTCATAGCGCCCGGCGGTAAAGATATAGACCACCTCATAGGCGTTCACCCGTGGCGAGGTGCCGAAAGCTGTGCGCACCCCATCCGGCGAAATCAGGCGCACGCTGTCGCCCACCCCCACCCCCAGTTCGCGTGCAACACCCGATCCGATGGCGATACCCTCATCGAAACGCTGGATATCGCCCAGCGCATCCTCGGAGCCCGCCACGCGCGGAATGGTCAGCAGATCGTCCAACGCAAGGCCGAACACCTCTACCCCGGCATTTCCGGATCCGTGGCTGGCCATGACCTGGCCGCGGATCATCGGCGCCGCGCGCGTCACGCCGGGAATGGCGGCGACCCGCGCCGATGTTTCGGCATAGTCGGTGATCACCCGCGTCGGTTGGCCGCTGTCGGTGGTGTGAACGGCGGAATAGATCGTGACATGGGCATTGGCCCCAAGGATCGTATCGACGAATTCGGCCCGAAACCCCGAACGCACCGCCAGCGTCGCGATCAGCGCGAACACCGCCAGCGTGATGCCGATAAGCGAAATCCAGGTCATGACCGACACGCCACCCTCGGCCCGCCGCGCCCGCAGATAGCGCCACGCGATCATCCATTCGAACCGGGCAAAGGGCGATGGTTGCGTCGTCATAAGTTGCCGATGGTCTCTGCGCGGTCACCCGCACAGGGGGCGTTGTGGAAAGCCTGGCCTGTCATTTCTGCACCGTTATTTTCGCCGCACAGTGCGGTCTGTCGCGGGACGCGTCAAGCGCTCTCTGATGCCTGCCGTGTGCCGGGGCACGAAGGCAACCGGGGCAGGGCGCGGGTATCGTGCCGTTTGGTCGCGCTTTTTGGCGGGGCTTTCCCCTTGACCTTCCCGTGGGGGAAGCCCCGCCAAAAGGGTGCACACAACCCGCGGGGGCCAGGGCTTTGGCCCCCGCGCCCAAATGATGAAGGCATCACGATGAACAAGACGGCTTTGGCGATCGTGGCGGTTCTGGCGATCGCGGGCGGTTATGCGCTGTGGACCGATGGCGCGGGAACCGGCGGCGCAAAAACAGATGGCGCGGGAACCGGCGTCACCGGCCATTCCATGGTGCCGCCCGATACCAGCGGTATCGCCACGGGCGGGGCGCTTGTCGATGTCGTGCTGCCCGCGTCGCTTTCGGCCCCCGCCCGAACCGGCCGCCAGATCTTCAATCTGGCCTGCGCCAGTTGCCACGGCACCGATGCGGCGGGCCGCAACGGCAAGGGCCCGCCGCTGATCCACAGGATCTACGAACCCGGCCACCATGGCGATCAGGCGTTTATGATGGCGCCACGCAATGGCGTGCGCGCGCATCACTGGAAATTCGGCAACATGCCGCCGATCCCCGGCCTGTCCGACGGCGATCTCAAGCAGATTGCGCGCTTCGTGAGAGAGGTTCAGGCGGCCAACGGCATCAACTGACGGCGGCCTCAACCGACGGGGCCGCTATCCGGGCCGGTTGATCTCGCCGATGTCAAGCACGGGCGAGGCGTCGATTTCGCGCGCGTCCAGCATTTCCGATACCCGTTCCAGCACCGCCACGATCATGGCCTGTTCCCAATCGGCCAATGCCTCGAACTTCTTGACATAGCGCTGTTGAAGGGGGTCGGGCGCCTCGATCACGGCGGTCTGGCCGGTCGTGGTGATCACCACATTGGTCTGGCGCCGGTCGGTTTCGGATCGCTGCCGGACAACCAGGCCCTTGGCCACCAGCTTGTCGATCAGCGCGGTCATGGTGGCCTGCGACACACCCATGCGCCCGGCGATTTCGGTTGGCGTTTTCGATCCGGTTTCGGCGACGATCTGGCACACCCGCAACTGGACGGCCGTCAACCCGCGCGCGCGGGCAAGTTCGCGCCCGTAAAGATCGGTGGCGCGCAGGATGCGACGCAACGCAATCAGGCTTTCATCGGTACGGTTCACTGGCGGCCCCTGGTATTCAACCGCCAATATCGCAGAGCAGTCCGCAAACGGCAAGATAGCATCAATTTGCCTGATTATTCGCATAGCTAATAAAAATGCGCGACAAAC
>JACIYW010000069.1 GCA_014359745.1 Paracoccaceae bacterium
AAAGGCCCCGCCCAAACAAGGCCAACGCTTGCCCCGCCCCATCGACCGGCCCGTTAACAGGCCCGCGTGGCAATGGCGGCACAGACAAGGGGTACCCCCGCGCCGCGGTCCGAACAATTCAATCTTTGCAACCGTGTGAAACATTTGGGCAAGAGTTTGGCGTAACACCGCCGGGCCAATCCGGGAGGCTTGCCAAGCTATTGTTTAAACGCATGAAAAAGGCCAGACAAAGCTGGCCTTTTCCCGGTGTGACACCGCAATATGTGACGTGGTTTCAGTTGGCCTGACGGCGCAGGAAGGCCGGGATCTCGATCCGATCCTTGTCGCTGTCAAGATCGCTGTCCTCCTCGAACCCGGCCGACGGCGGCACCTGCGGCGCGGCACGCGGCGGTTGCCCGGCCTGCGGTTCGGTCGCGTGGCCGGTCATGCGGTTGAGAAGGGCGTTTATGCCAAAGCGCTGGCGATCGCCGCCCGCGGCGGGGCGCGCATCGGCGGCGGGGGCGGCGGGCACCGAACGCGGGGTCGCGGGGCTGCGTGCCGGGGGGGTGTTTACCGGGCCACGCGGCGTCGAGCGACCGACGGCGGCCTGCAACCTGGCCAGCGCCTCGGGGGTGGGGGTGCCGGGGGCGCGCGGGCGCGGGGCGACGAACGCGGCCTCTTGTGCCGGTTCGGGGGCCGCTTCGGCTGCGGGCTCTTCGGGCGCCTCGTCCGGGCGATAGGCCGGTTCGGGAAGCGCGTCACCGTCATCCTGGCTGTCGAACAGATCTTCGGCCTGTTCGGCGGCGGTCAGCGGCATATCGTTGCTGAACTGCGCGGCGGGGGCAATCGCGGGCTGTTCGGCCGGTTTGGGGGCACCGGTTGCCGCCATGCTGCGCCGCGTCGCGGGGGCGGCGGCGGTTGCGGGTTTTGCATCGATGCCGGTGGCCACGACCGAAACCCGCATCATCCCTTCCATCCCGGAATCGAGGGTGGAGCCGACGATGATATTGGCGTCCGGGTCAACCTCTTCGCGGATGCGGTTGGCGGCTTCGTCCAGTTCGAACAGGGTCAGGTCATAGCCGCCGGTGATGTTGATCAGCACGCCCTTGGCGCCGCGCAGGCTGATTTCATCCAGAAGCGGGTTGGCGATGGCCTTTTCGGCGGCCTGAATGGCGCGATCTTCGCCAGAAGCCTCGCCGGTGCCCATCATCGCCTTGCCCATCTCGTCCATGACCGAGCGCACATCGGCGAAATCGAGGTTGATCAGGCCGGGGCGCACCATCAGGTCGGTCACGCCCTTGACGCCCTGATAGAGCACATCGTCGGCCATGGCGAAAGCTTCGGTGAAGGTGGTTTTTTCATTGGCCAGCCGGAACAGGTTCTGGTTGGGAATGATGATCAGCGTATCGACGACCTTTTGCAGCGC
This sequence comes from Paracoccaceae bacterium, assembly GCA_014359745.1. Classification (GTDB taxonomy): domain Bacteria; phylum Pseudomonadota; class Alphaproteobacteria; order Rhodobacterales; family Rhodobacteraceae; genus JACIYW01. The sequence goes on from JACIYW010000069.1 coordinate 1,406, forward strand.
CTCGATGCCCTCATCGGCGATGCGCATCCGTTTCGCACCCTCGAACTGAAACGGTTTGGTCACGACGCCCACGGTCAGCACACCCAGTTCACGCGCGGCCTGCGCGATGATCGGCGCGGCCCCGGTGCCGGTGCCGCCGCCCATGCCGGCGGTGATGAAACACATGTGCACGCCGGCGAGGTGATCGACGATTTCCTCGATGGTTTCTTCGGCGGCGGCCGACCCGACCGAGGGGCGCGCGCCCGCCCCCAGCCCTTCGGTAACCTGCACACCCATCTGGATGCGGGCGTCGGACCGGCTTTGTTGCAGGGCCTGCGCATCGGTGTTGGCCACGACGAATTCAACCCCGTCAAGGTTCTTTTCGATCATGTTGTTGACCGCATTGCCCCCGGCACCACCGACGCCGAAAACCGTGATTCGCGGCTTGAGTTCCTCGCGTTCGACGATGCTGATGTTGAGTGCCATGATATGTCCGCCTTTTTACCGGTATGAGGTGCCGGAGTCCCCGTTTGAATACTTGAATCCCCCCGATGGTAACGGGTTCGCCGCGTCAGGTCATCAAAAAAACGCCAATTTACCACAAAATCTTGGGGGATTTGTGGGTCGTTCAGCGGGATTTTGCCAAGCATCCTTCATGTTGTGGTCACCAGTTATCCTTGAACCAGCGCACCGCGCGTTTCAGGGACCGGGCCGGATACCTGTCTGCCGGTATCTCGAAATCCCACCACTCATCCTGGGGATGCGCGGCAAAGAGCGCGAGCCCGACCGTCGAGGCAAAACCCGGCCCCGTGGCCGCCTGCGGCAGGCCCTGCACCCGCAGCGGGCGGCCAAGGCGCACCTGCTGGCCAAGGATGCGCGCGGCCAGCCCGTCAAGGCCGGGGATCTGGCTGCCGCCCCCTGTCAGCACGATCTGCTGGCTGGGCAGGTGATCAAAGCCCGCCGCGTCAAGGCGGGCGCGCACCTCTTCCAGGATCTCTTCGACACGCGGGCGCATGATGCCGATCAGTTCGGTGCGCGACACGGTGCGCCGGTCCTTGTCCCAGTCGCCGCTGTCGGCGCCGATCTCTATCATCTCGCGGTCATCCATGCCGGTGGCGACCACGCCGCCGTAAAAGGTCTTGATCCGTTCGGCCACGGCCAGCGGTACTTGCAGACCCTTGGAGATGTCAGAGGCGATATGATCGCCGCCCATGCGCACATTGTCGGCATAGATCATGTGTTTCTTGATGAAGATCGAGATACCGGTGGCGCCGCCGCCCATGTCGATACAGGCAGCGCCAAGTTCCTGTTCATCCTCGACCAGGCTGGCCATTCCGGCCACATAGGCCGCCGAGGCAAGACCGGCGAGTTCCAGATCGCAGCGCTTGAGGCAGTAAAGCAGGTTCTGGATGACAGAGGTTTCCACCGTCAGAAGGTGCATGTCGCAGGCCAGCCGGTTGCCGATCTGCCCGCGCGGATCGCCCAGGCCAGAGCGGTGATCAAGCGCAAAGTTCACCGGCTGCGCGTGCAGCACCTCGCGGCCCTCGCCGAAATCGGGCACCTCGCAGGCGGCCAGCACCCGCGCCACATCCTGTTCGGTGACAACGCTGTCATGCAGCGGCACCTCGCCCGCCAGCCCGTAGGACCGGGGTTCGGCGCCCGCAAAGCAGGCGATCACATGATCCACCCGCACCCGCGCCATCTTTTGCGCGGCCTGCACGGCGGTGCGGATCGCGCGTTCGGTTTCGTGCATCGCGTCGATTTCGCCAAAGCGCACCCCGCGCGAGCGTGTGGTCGCGGCACCGATCACCCGGAACGACGATTGCCCGGCCATCGGGCCGACGCCGTCGGCCTCGCGGAACTTGTCGGGGCCGTCGAAGCGCAGCACGAGGCAGGCGACCTTCGAGGTGCCGACATCGAGAATGGCGATGACCCCGCGCTGCATCGCCGCGCGGCGCATGTTGCGCATTGTGCGTTGTGCCTGATAAAGATCCGTCATTGCCCTGCCGCCCTTTGTTCCAGAAGTCTTGTTTTTTGTTCCAGAAGTCTTGTTTCATGCATTGCCGCCGTTGCCCCGGCGGTCATGCGGATGGTGGGGCGTTGCGGGTTGCGCATGTCGATCGCCACCACATCGCGCGCCAGCACATCGCGCGCCTGATCCAGCGCGATCACCCGTTCCAGCGCCGTCACCGGATCGCGCTGGGGCAGACGGATGCGCTGATCCCGGTCAAGCACCAGATCCCAGCGCCGCTCGCCAATCCAGACAAGGCCGCGCAGCCGCCCGGCAATGGGTGCGGCCGCCGCCCAAAGCATCTGCGCCGCCGCCACCTGCCCCCCGGCCCCGTTTCCCGCCACAAGCGGCAGATCGGGATAATCGGCGCGCCGCGACGCGGGCCCGACCGGGTGCCCGCCCGCATCGAGAATTTCCAGCCCCGCCGCGCTGCGCAAGAGCACCGCGGGCCGCCGTTCGGTGATGCGCACCGACAAGATGCCGCCCGACACGATGCGCAGATCGGCGCCCGCCACCGCATCCACCGCCCCGATCGCGGCGCGCAGCGCCCCCAGATCCAGATCGAACGAGCTGCGCGGCAGATCGATGGGCAAGAGCGCCGCGACCTGGGCCTGGGAAAGATCGGTTGCGCCCTCGATCACCACCTCCCGGACCATGAAGGCCGGGCGTTCTTCAAGGGTTTTCTGCACCGAGGCCAGGGTTTGCGAAATCTCCGCGCGGCGCCCTGTATCCGACAGATAGATCCCCGCCGCGAAGGTCAGCGCAAAGGCCGGCAGGCCCACCCGCAAGAGCGCCCGAAACAGCGGTGTCAGCCACAGCCGGTGCAACCGATAGGCAACCCGGCTTGGCGCGGGATCGCGGCGGGCGCGCGGGGTCAGCGGTTGCATGAGGCATCCTTTATCATCCAGTCGCACAGATCGGGAAAGGATATTCCGACACGCGCCGCCTGTTCGGGGGTCAGCGAGGTGGGCGTCATTCCCGGCTGCGTGTTGGTTTCCAGCAGCACCAGCCCGGCCAGCCCGCGCGCCGCGTCCCAGCGGAAATCGGTGCGGCTGACACCCCGGCAGCCAAGGGCGCGGTGCGCGCAGAGCGCGTAATCGAGGCAGGCCGCGAATATCTTGGGCGGCAGATCGGCGGGCACCACATGGTGCGATCCGCCGGGCGTATATTTCGCATCATAATCATACCAGCCGTCGGTGAGGATATCGGTCACCGTCAGCGCCCGGTCGCCCATCACCGTGGTGGTCAGTTCGCGCCCCGGCGCATATGCCTCTACCATCACCAGATCGGGCATGTCGGGCGAGAGATCGGGGGGGGCATCGGCGGCGGCGTGCACGATATAGATGCCGACGGATGAGCCTTCGTTATTGGGTTTGACCACATAGGGCGGCGCCATCACATGGCGCGCGCGCACCTCTGCCGCCGGGGCCAGCACGCTGGCCACCACCGGCAGGCCCGCGGCGCGGTAGGCGGCCTTGGTGCGTTCCTTGTCCATCGCCAGCGCCGAGGCCAGCACGCCAGAATGGGTGTAGGGGATGCGCAGCCATTCCAGAAGGCCCTGCACGCAGCCATCTTCGCCCCAGCGGCCATGCAGCGCGTTGAAGGCAACATCGGGGCGCACGGACGCAAGCTGCGCGGGCAGATCGGTGCCCGCGTCAATTTCAACCACCTCATAGCCCGCGTCCCGAAGCGCTGTTGCGCACTCGCGCCCCGATGACAGCGACACCTCGCGTTCAGCCGAGGGGCCGCCCATAAGGACCGCGACTTTCGGGGGTGTCCTGCTCGACATACCCGCCACTTTTTGTTTGGGGCACATTGCGGCCCCGTTGTTTGGGGCGCATTGCGGCCCCGTTTTCAGGGCCATTGCGGCCCTGTTATCATTGGTTCGTCAGTCTTCCGCGGGGGCGGTTTGCGTGATCGGTTCGCCCACCCGCATGATTTCCCACTCTAACGCTATTCCGGCCTGCTGCAAAACTCTTTTTCGCACCTCTTCGCCCAATCCTTCCAGATCGGCGGCGGTGGCGGTGCCGGTGTTGATCAGGAAATTGGCGTGCATCTCCGACATCTGCGCCCCGCCCCGGCGCGCGCCCTTCATGCCGGCCTCGGTGATCAGCTTCCAGGCCTTGAGGTCATGCACGTCATCGGCCCGGCCCGTGGAGGAATACCCGGCGGGGTTGCGGAAGGTGGATCCGGCGCTGCGGTCCCTGGTGGGTTGGGTCGCGTCGCGTCTGGCGACCTGATCCGCCATCACCGATGCCAGCGCCGCCGGATCGCCCGGCGCCGCGCGAAAGGTAGCCGCGATGATCACGGCGCCCTTTGGCAGGTCGCTGTGCCGGTAGCCAAGGTTGAGCGCGCCTGCCCCCAGGTCCGTCACCTCGCCCGACCGCAGCACCACCCGCACCGACACCAGGTGATCGGCCACATAGCGCCCGTAACAGCCCGCGTTCATGCGCACCGCGCCGCCGATGGCGCCGGGGATGGTGCGCAGGAAGGTCAGATCGCGCCCCGCCTCGGCGGCGCGGCGCGCCACATGCGCATCAAGGGCCGCCGCCCCGGCGGTGATCAGATCGCCCTTGACGGTGATGGTGTTGAACCCCCGGCCCAGCCGGATCACCACGCCGCGGATGCCGCCATCGCGCACGATCAGGTTCGATCCGACCCCCATGGCAAACACCGCGACATCGGGGGCAAGGGCGGCCAGAAACGCCGCCAGATCGGCCGGATCGGCGGGCTGGAACAGCAGATCCGCCGGGCCGCCGACGCGCAGCCAGGTGATATCGGCCAGCGGGCGGTTCGGGGTAAGGGTGCCGCGGGGGGTGGGAAAATCGGTCATATCCTGTTGCTACCGCGCGCGGGCGATGGCGGCAAGGTCGTGCGGCACGGTTCTGCGGCACGGTTCTGCGGCACGGTTCTGCGCACGCCAGGGGGCGGGCGCGGGCCCCGCGCGAAGTTGAGTATTTAGGCCAAGATGAAAGCATGGGGGGGCAGGTTCGGGGGGGCGTTCGGGGGGGCGTTCGGGGGCGCGCTAGCCGGTGCAAGAGCCGCCGCCCAGCACGCAGAATTTCGCGCAATGGGGGTGGTTCAGCTTGACGCGGCCCGCGCGGAAATTGCCGCCGTCCGCCACCGCAGCCCCGGCCAGTGTTGCGCCCATCTCGAACCCGCGATCATTGGGAAGCAGCGTGCAGGGCAGCACCGACACATGGTCAGCCCCCTTGTTGCGCACCACCATGCGGCTGGATGCGCACATCATCGCGGCGGGGGCGACGCCCAGGATATCCCAGCAGGCGGTGGTGATTTCGGGCACCGGGGCGGCGGCGTCCATTTCGGGAAAGAGCACCAGATCGGCGGGGTTTTGCGCATCGAGCGGGATGCCCTGTTCGGCAAAGAGGCGCGCGTAACCGGCGCGCAGCGCGGCCATGTCATCATCCCAGCGGGTGCGCCCGGCCAGCGAGAGGGCAAAGCCGTTGGCCACCAGCCAGCGCAGCCCGTCAAGGGTGCGCGCAAAGCTGCCCGCGCCGCGTTCCTCGTCATGCAGGCGGGGCGAATGATGGTCGATGCTGATGCGCAGGTGCAGCCGGTCGCCATGGGCCGCGCGCATCCGCAAAAGCGCCTGTTTGACGCGCGGGCGCTGCATGGGCTGCATGGCATTGGTCAGGATCAGCACCTTGTAGCCGCGCGCAAGGCACAGATCGGCCATCGTGGCCATGTCGGGGTTCATGAACGGCTCCCCCCCGGTGAAGGCGATTTCGCGGGTGGCATAGCCAAGCTGCGGTATCTCATCGAGGATCGGGGTGATATCGGCCGGCGTCAGGTAGACCAGGCTGTCATTGGTCGGGCTGGAATAGATATAGCAGTTCACACATTCGATGTTGCACAGCGTGCCGGTATTGAACCACAGCGTTTCCAGATCGCGCAGGCCCACATCGGCGCGCGGCTGGCAATCCAGCGTCTGATCCGGGTCTGAAAACGGCAGTCGTAACGTATCCACTTGTAACATTCCTATCTGTTGAGCCAACGGCAAGGGCTGTGCCGATGCCTACCCCCTGCCACCCGGATCGCAACCGCGATCTGGCCTGTCGGCCCCTACATGCGATGAATTTATCGTGAAGACAATCAGCCGCCCGGCCGATTCAGCCGCCCCGCCAATATGGAAAAGGCCAATATGGAAAAGGCCAATATGCAAAAGGGTTGGCAAAGACCTGCTTTGCCAACCCCTATCATTCAGGTTTACTGGTTACGTCTCGCCAAGATAAGGCGTCAGTTGTGATAGGCAACCTCTCCGTGCGAAATCAGATCGAGGCCCTGACGTTCGCTGTCGGTGTCCACCCGCAGGCCGACCAGCATGTCGACGATCTTGTAAAGGACGAACGAAACAACCCCGCTCCAGACGATGGTGATCAGAACCGCCTGCGCCTGAATGGTCGTCTGGCCAAAGATCGAATAATCGGCATCGCCAACCCCGCCAAGCCCCGGCGCGGTAAGGATGCCGGTGCCGATCGCACCCATGATCCCGCCGATACCGTGCACGCCGAACACATCAAGGCTGTCGTCATAGCCGAACTTGTTCTTGACCACCGACACGAAGAAATAACAGACCGGCGAGACGATGGCCCCCAGCACGATCGCGCCGATCGGCCCGACGGTGCCGCAGGCAGGCGTGATCGCTACCAGCCCGGCCACCATACCCGACGCGGCGCCCAGCATCGAGGCCTTGCCGCGCAACAGCCCCTCGACCGCCGACCACGACAGGATCGCCGCCGCGGTCGCAACGAAGGTGTTGATCATCGCCAGCGCCGCGCCGCCGTTGGCTTCAAGGTTTGATCCGGCATTGAAGCCGAACCAGCCCACCCACAGGATCGCCGCGCCAACCATGGTCAGCGTCATCGAATGGGGGGCCATGTTATCCTTGCCGAAACCCACCCGTTTGCCGATCAGAAGCGCGCCAACCAGTGCGGCAATGCCCGCATTGATATGCACCACGGTGCCGCCCGCGAAATCAAGCGCGCCCATGTTGAAGATCAGGCCGGAGGCATCCCAGACCATATGCGCGATCGGGAAATAGACGAAGGTGACCCAAAGCGCTATGAACAGCAAAAGCGCCTTGAACTTGATGCGTTCGGCGAATGCCCCCACGATCAGCGCGGGCGTGATGGCCGCGAATGTCATCTGGAACACGATGAACACATATTCGGGCAACACCACGCCATCGGTAAAGGTCGCGGCGGTCGAATCGGGGGTTACACCCGCCAGGAACACCTTGCCGAAACCGCCCCAATAGGGGCTGGTGCCGCCACCAAAGGCCATCGAATAGCCCCAGAATACCCAGATCACCATCACCATGGCGGTGATCATCGTGCACTGCATCAAGACCGAAAGCATGTTCTTGCTGCGCACCAGCCCGCCATAGAACAGCGCCAGCCCCGGCACCGTCATGAACAGGACCAGCAGGCTGGATGTCATCATCCAGGCGGTATCGCCCTTGTCTTGCACCGCGACCACCTCGGCCAGTGCGGCGACCTCCCCGGCCAGCGTCGTGGCTTCCTGCGCCAAGGCAGGCAGGGCCGTAAGCGCGGTGATCGCGGCAAGGCCCATGATGTTTTTCAAATTCGGCATGTCGTTTCTCTTTCCCCTGAACCGCCGCATCACAGCGCGTCTTCGTTGGTTTCGCCGGTCCGCACCCGGACGGCCTGTTCCAGATCAAGCACGAATATCTTGCCATCCCCGATCTTGTCGGTTCTGGCCGTGGTGCGGATGGTTTCGACGACCTGGTCGGCCAGCCCGTCGCTGACCGCGATTTCCAGCTTGATCTTGGGCACGAAATTCACCGCATATTCGGCGCCGCGATAGATTTCAGTATGACCGGATTGTGACCCGAAGCCCTTGACCTCTGTCACCATCATGCCGCGCACGCCGATGGCGGTAAGCGCCTCGCGCACCTCCTCGAGCTTGAACGGTTTGATTGCAGCTATGATAAGTTTCACGATTTCCCCTTCCGCTTCAGGTGCGTGATGTCAACGCAGCCAGAAAGCGGCAGATTGCCGGTGGGGAACAATGAATCGCGCCCGATCCGGGCGGTGGCGGCGGCAGATGTTGCACATTTTTTGCACAAATTGCGATGTATGAGTAAATAATAAGCGAATTATAAATCCGCCCCGCCTGCCTTGACACTCCACTTTTGCGCTGCGGGCGGTTATGATCCGGGCAACAGCCCGATGAACGGGCGCAAGCAGGCGAATGAACATGGCACCAACCGGAAAACGGCGCCCCCCGGCGCGGCCGCCAGTCAAGGCACCGGCCCGAAAGGCGCGGCAAAGCACGGCACCGCGCCGCAAGGCGGCGGGCGGCAAGGCGGCGGGCGGCAACATGCTGACCCGGCTGATCGGGGGAATGGTGCGGTTCATCCTGCGCACGCTTTGGGCCATCACCTGGCGGGTCACGGCGGTCGTGTCGCTGATCGTTGCGGCGACCACGGTCTATTATGCATCGCAACTGCCGCCGCTGGAGGCGCTGCTGGATGCGCGTACCCGTGGATCGGTGACGTTGCTTGACAGCGAGGGCGAGGTGTTTGCCTGGCGCGGCGAAACATTCGGCGGGCAGATTTCGGCCGACACCGTCTCGAAACACCTGCGCAACGCCATCATCGCCACCGAAGACCGGCGCTTTTATCATCATCTTGGCATTTCCCCGCGCGGCATTATCGGCGCGGTCTATATCAACCTGTCAGAGGGGCGCGGGCCGCTTTCGGGCAATGGCGGATCGACCATCACCCAGCAGGTGGCCAAGCTTTTGTGCCTGGGCACGCCCTATGATCCGCAAAGCGGCCTGACCGAAGCGCAATACGAGGCGGATTGCCGCACGGCAACGGTCTGGCGCAAGCTCAAGGAAGTGCCGTTTTCCTTTGCGCTGGAAAGCAAATACACCAAGGATCAGATCCTGACGATCTATCTGAACCGCGCCTATCTGGGGGCGGGCGCGCGCGGGTTCGAGGCGGCGGCGCAGCGCTATTTCGGCGTATCGGCCAATCAGGTCACCCCGGCCGAGGCGGCGATGCTGGCGGGCCTGCTGGTGGCGCCATCCTATTACGCGCCGACGCGCGATCTGTCGCGCGCGCAGGGGCGGGCCAGTGTGATCCTGGGGCTGATGCAGGAACAGGGATATCTGACGGCGGAAGAGGCCAGCCTGTCGCGCCAGAACCCGGCGGTTCTGTCCGAGGCGGCGCGGGCGCGCGCGGGCGGCTATTTCGCCGACTGGATCATGGAATCGGGGCCCGATTTCCTGACCCGCGACACCACCGAAGACGTGATCATCCACACGACACTGGATCAACGCATCCAGCGCGCCGCCGAGGCGGCGGTGACATCGGTCTTTGCCGACAAGGTGCGCGAGGGGTCAAAGGCGCAGGCCGCCGTGGTGGTGATGTCGGCCGACGGGGCGGTGCGCGCGATGATCGGCGGGCGCGACACCACGGTTTCGGGGGCCTTCAACCGCGCCACACAAGCGCTGCGCCAGACCGGATCGGCCTTCAAGCCGTTCGTCTATGCCACCGCGCTTGACCTGGGGTTTTCAGCGAATAACACGGTCGAGGACAGCCCGCTGACCATAAACGTGCCCGGTTCCGGGCCCTGGAGCCCGCGCAATTATGAACGCGAGTTTCGCGGCACCGTGACCCTGACCGAGGCGCTGAAACATTCGCTCAACATCCCGGCCGTGCGGGTTTCCGAGGCGGTGGGCCGCGACAAGGTGCGCCGGGTGGCCAGCGATTTCGGCATCAGGAGCGATCTGGCGGCGGGGCCGGCGCTGGCGCTTGGCGTGTCGGAGGCGACGCTGCTGGAAATGACCGGGGCCTATGCGGGCATTCTGAACGGCGGGCTTTCGGTGAAACCCTATGGCGTGCTGGATCTGCGGCTGGTGGGCGAGGATACGCCGATGATCAGCCAGCAAAGCGGCTTTGGCGAACGGGTGATCAGCACCGGTGCCGCCCGGCAACTGACCTGGATGATGCAGCAGGTGCTGGTGGACGGTACCGGCGGGCGCGCCCGCCTGCCCGACCGTGACGCGGCGGGCAAGACCGGCACCACGCAGGGCGCGCGCGATGCCTGGTTCGTGGGCTTTACCGCCGATTATGTCACCGGCGTGTGGATGGGGAATGACGACAACTCGAAACTGACCGGCGTCACCGGCGGCGGCCTCCCGGCCGAGATCTGGCACGAGGTGATGGTGCGCGTTGACGAGGGGGTTCCGGTGCGCCCGCTGCCCATGACCCCGCCACCGGCGCCGTTGATGGCGGCGGACCGGGCGGGGCCCGCCCAGAACCCGGATGGCGAAGGTGGCGGCGGCGGGTTGTCGGATCAGATACGCAATCTGATCGGGTCGATCTTTGGCCAGAACTGACCGGCTGAACTGATGGGCGGAACGCCCGCCTGGCGGGGTGCGGTTAATCGGGTTCGATACCTTGAGCCGCGACCTTGAGCGCGCGTACGGCGCGCGCGGGAATTGAGTATTTTTTTCGAGAGGATGGGAAAGAGAATTTCTTGTCCGGGCAGGGTGCGGGGCGGGTGCGGGCTGATTGCCCACAACACATGGCCAAGCTTTGGCAATCCCGCGTGCCACGGCCGGGGCGGCCGTGGCGCCGGGTCATCACCCGGCTTTGCGCAGATCCTGGGTCAGGGCATCGACATTGCCGTTGCGCCGATCCAGCATCGCGCCGATTTCGGTGCGTTCGGTGGCCAGCATGTTCACACCCTCGATGATCAGGTTGAAAAACAGATCCCGCCCGCTGCGGTCCGAGACGTGAAAGCGCACCTCGAACGGGGCCTCGCCCTTGAGATGGGCGGTGGTGATCACCTCGTAGAAACTTTTCAGCGGGCGCGCGTCCTTGACGACGATCCGCCCGCCATCGAATTCGCGGAACCGTCGCCCGTATTTGCGCGCCAGATAGCCCTTGAACGCTTCGGTAAAGGCGCGCATCTGCGCGGGTGAGGCGCTGCGCGCGGCGGGGCCAAGCGCGCTGCGCGCGATGATGTCGACATCGGCGTAGCGTTCGAAAATCCGTTCGAACTGCGCGAACATCTGAGGCTGGGCGCTGCGTGATTCGATCACGTCACTGATCTCGCCGACAGCCGAAGTGATCATTGCCCGCGCCTTTTCCACGGTCAGCGCCAACGCGCCACCCGCCGTTTGCAGCGCGATCGCGCCCGCGACAGCGCCCGTCATAAAGGCCCGACGGCCAAACAGCGCCACGCGCCTACCTGGCAGGGGCAGCGGGAGCGGGGTCGAGGGTTTCATAGGGATCAAACGCGTCATCGTCACTACTCTCTCCTAGGTCGAAACGTCGGTTTTGCAGATAGAACAGCCGCGACTGCGCGTAGCTGTCTGCGCTTTCATACAGGATCGAATCGATGAAATCCGAATAGGTGTAGCGATCGCCGACCCGGCTGAGAACCTCGCTGGCCATCGGCACATATTTTTCCGGCGAATTCAGCACGAATGACAGCGGGTCAAGCACGATATCGGCGACAAGGCCCACTGTCGCCCGTTCGGTCGAGGGGCCGAAGGCCGGCAGTTCCACATAGGCGCCTTCGCGCACGCCCCAGACCGCCAGGGTTTCGGCGAAACCGGTTTTCGTAAGCGGCAGGCCGACATTGCTCGCCGGGTCCATCAGCCCGCCAAGCCCGAAGATCGTGTTGAAGCCAAAGCGCACGGTGTTGGTCAGGGCGTTCATCGGGCGCCCCTGAAGAATGTTGTTGGCCACCTGGCCCGGCAAGGACAGGTTGGCGGCGAAATTGCTGACCCCGGTGCGCACCGGCTTTGGCAACACCGAGCCATAGACCTGCGATGTGGGGCGCACGACAACCTTGTCCAGCCCGCGGTTGAAGGCGTGCACACGGCGGTTGACGTTTTCGTAAGGGTCATTGATTTCGCCGGTCTCGGGGGCGGCCGAACATCCCGCCAGTGTCAGCGCAACCACACCTGCCAGCAGGACGCCACGCGAAGGGTTTGATGAAAAATCCAATACGCCACCACCTCTGTTTCGTTTCAATATCCGGCACTTGCGCAACGCGGGCCGTCTGATACGGCAATTTTGCCCGGCCTGCGCGCCGTAATCGAGCCTATCAGATAGGCCGATCACGGGTCACTGACAACTCCCCTTCCGCACACAAGCTGTTGTACAAAAGATAACATTGGTTTTTATACAGTTCCTGAGACCGGAACTGAAAACCCAGGTTACCCTGCCCCGCGCCAAGTTCAAAGGACCGAGCCCATGAAAACCTCAGACACCGGCCCCGGATCGGCGGAACTGCGCGCGGCGCGCGCCGAGGGCGGGCGGTTGTTCGCGGCGGTGTTCCTGTTCAGCATATTCGTCAACCTGCTGATGCTGACCGGGCCGGTTTTCATGTTGCAGGTCTATGACCGGGTGATTTCCGGCCGCTCCGAGGAAACGCTGGTGGCACTTTTCGCGCTGGTGACGTTTCTTTATCTGGCTTACGGCCTGCTGGATTATGCGCGCGGGCGGGTGATGGCCCGGATCGCGGCGCGGTTCCAGGATCGGCTGGATCAGCGGGTTTTCGCCGCCTCGATGCGGATGATGGCGGTCAAGTCCGACGATCTGGCCGCGCTGGCGGCGCAACGCGATCTGGAATCGGTGCAGCGCCTTGTCGCCTCTCCGACATTGCTTGCGGTGTTCGACATGCCCTGGACGCCGGTGTTTCTGGCGGCGATCTTTCTGTTTCATCCGCTGTTGGGCTGGCTGGCGGTGGCCGGGGGCGCGATTCTGATCGCGCTGACCATCCTCAACCAGTATTTCACCCGCCGCCCGATGCGCGACGCGGGGCTGGCATCGGCGGCGGCCGAACAGATGTCGGAACAGTTGAAATCCGAGGCCGAGACAGTGCAGGCGCTGGGCATGCGCGGCACCGGGTTCGCGCGCTGGTACCGCGCGCGCGCCGATGCGCTGGAACGCAACACCCATCTGGCCGATGTGGCGGGGCGGTTTTCGACCGCGACCAAGGCGTTTCGGCTGTTCCTGCAATCGGCGGTGCTGGCGCTTGGCGCCTATCTGGTGTTACGCTCGCAGATCACGCCGGGAACCATGATCGCGGCATCGATCCTGATGGGCCGGGCGCTGGCGCCGGTGGAACAGGCGGTCGGGCAATGGGGGCTTGTGCAGCGCGCGCAGGAAGGCTGGGCCAGGCTTGCGCAATTGCTAAGCCGGGTGCCCGAGGAAGCGCCGCGCACCGCCCTGCCGCGCCCGCGCGCCTTGCTTGAGGCCTCGCAGCTGACCGTGGTGCCGCCGGGTGAACAGAGCGCATCGTTGCGGATGGTGTCTTTCAGGGTGGAACCGGGGCAGGCCCTGGGGGTGATCGGGCCGTCGGGGGCGGGAAAATCGACGCTGGCGCGCGCGATTACCGGGTTGTGGCGGCCGGCGGGGGGCAAGCTGCGCCTTGATGGCGCGTCGATCGACCAATACGATCCCGATGTCTACGGGCGCTATGTCGGCTATCTGCCGCAGCGCGTCACGCTGTTTGATGGCACCATCACCGACAATATCGCCCGGTTGACCCCGAACCCCGACCCCGCCGAGGTGGTCAGGGCCGCCAAGCGCGCGGGCGCGCATGACATGATCGTCACCTTGCCGCAGGGCTATGACACCCGCGTTTCCCCG
>JACIYW010000007.1 GCA_014359745.1 Paracoccaceae bacterium
ATCCGCGCCGTCCTTGTGACCCATACCGATACCGCATCAACGGTGCGTAATGACATCCCGGCCCTGCGTGCGGCGATCGATGCGGCAGGGCATCCCGCGCTTTTGATGGTGGATTGCATCGCGTCACTGGGCTGCGACCGGTTCGAGATGGACGCCTGGGGCGTCGATGTGATGATCGCGGCCAGCCAGAAGGGGCTGATGGTTCCACCCGGTCTGGCCTTCGTGTGGTTTTCCGACAAGGCGCTGGAATGCGGCAAGGCCGCCGATCTGCGCAGCCCCTATTGGGATTGGACGCCGCGCGCCTTTCCGCAGGAATTCTATCAACATTTTTGTGGCACCGCCCCCACCCACCACCTGTTCGGCCTGCGCGAGGCGCTGACAATGCTGGTGCATGAGGAAGGGTTGGAGGCCGCCTGGGATCGCCACGCGCGGCTTGCCCGCGCTGTCTGGGCGGCTGTCGAGACCTGGGGGCAGGGCGGTCCTATGCGGCTCAATGTGGCCGATCCGGCATTTCGCAGCCATTCGGTGACATCGGTCAGGATCGGGGCGCCCGATGGCACCCGCCTGCGCGACTGGACGGAGAACGAGGCAGGCGTGACCCTGGGTATCGGGCTGGGCATGGCCGATGCGAATGATCCCGCCTGGCACGGGTTTTTCCGGATTGCCCATATGGGCCATGTGAATGCCCATATGACGCTGGGCGCACTGGCGGTGATTGGCGCGGGGATGGATGCGCTTGATATCCCGCACGGGCCGGGAGCGATGGACATGGCCGCAGCAGCGTTGCGCTGAGAGGTTTCGGGCAGCGTGAGTTGGGCACCGGGGAGTTGAGTATTTTTGCCAAGATGAAGCGTCAAGCCGGGTTTATGCGAGGGACCGCGCCGCTGCCAAAGCCTGCGGCAGGACGCGCGCGAATTCCGACAGGTCATGCGCGCGGCCCACGCTGACGCGGATGCAGCGGTCTTGCGGCGCCACAAAGGGCATGCGCACGAAGATGCCGCGTGTCACCAGTTCATTCAGTACCTTACGGGCGAAATCGCCGGTCTGCCCGCAATCGATGGTGACGAAATTGGTGGCCGAGGGCAGCGGGTGCAGCCCGTTGTCGCGCGCGACAGCCGCCAGTTCATCGCGGGCGCGGGCGACGCGGATGCGCACCTCGGTCAGCCAGTGCTGATCGTGCAGCGCGGCCAGCGCCCCCGCCTGGCTGATCCGGCACATGCCAAAGTGATTGCGCACCTTGTCGAAGGCCGCGACAAGGCCCGGCGCGGCGATGGCATAGCCCACCCGTGCACCCGCCATCCCATACCCCTTGGAAAAGGTGCGCATGCGGATCACGCGCGGATCGTCCGACGCGATCACGGCTGCCGTGCCTTCGGGGGCAAGATCGATATAGGCCTCATCGAGGATCAGCAGGCTGCCTTCGGGAACCCGGTCGATCATGCGGGTGATGGTTTCCGCGCTGTGCCAACTGCCCATCGGGTTGTCGGGATTGGCGATATAGATCAGCTTCGCGCCAACCTCTGCCGCCTTTTCCAGCAGCGCCTCGGGGTCTTCGTGGTCGTTGCGGTAGGGCACCTTGTGCAACAGCCCGCCATAACCGGTGACATGGTAATTGAAGGTGGGATAGGCGCCATCCGACGTCACCACCGCATCCCCCGGCGCCACCACCAGCCGCACGAGATAGCCAAGAAGCCCGTCGATCCCTTCGCCCACGATGATGTTTTCCATCGCCACGCCATGATAGGTCGCCAGCGCCTGACGCAAATCGTAGCTTTGCGCATCGCCGTATTTCCAGACCTCGCGCGCAGCCTCTCCCATCGCCTCGATGGCCTTGGGCGAGGGGCCGAACACGCTTTCATTGGCACCCAGCCGGGCGATAAAGGGTTTGCCGCGTTCTCGTTCCTGCGTTTCGGGCCCGACAAAGGGCACCGTGGCGGGCAGGCCCGCGACAAGATCGGTATAGCGTGGTCCGGTCATCGCATCCCTCTCCGTGAGCCGTTCCCGGGCAGTATCA
This sequence comes from Paracoccaceae bacterium, assembly GCA_014359745.1. Taxonomy (GTDB): domain Bacteria; phylum Pseudomonadota; class Alphaproteobacteria; order Rhodobacterales; family Rhodobacteraceae; genus JACIYW01. Next base: position 2,015 of record JACIYW010000007.1, read on the forward strand.
GCCCAGTTCGGCCAGCCGCGCAAGGGCCGCGCGCAGCTTGGCCTCTTCGTCTTCGCGCAGGCGCAGGTTTTCGCGCGCCTCTTCCACCACCTCTTCGGGGGCCGAGGCCACGAATTTCGGGTTGTTCATCCGCCCACGCAGACCCGCCAGTTCCTTTTCCAGCTTGACGAGCGTCTTGCCAAGCCTGTCCTGTTCGGCGGCCACGTCGATCACGCCCGCCAGCGGCAGGGCAAACAGCCCCCCTTCGACCGGGATCGCGACCGATCCCTTGGGCGGCTCTTTCGCCTCGCTCAGCGCCTTGATCCGGGCAAGGCGTTTGATCAGCACCTCGTTGCGCACCCAGGCCGCGCGCCCGGCATCGTCAAGCGCAACCTGCACCAGATCCAGATAGGCCCCGGCAGGCACATGCATCTGCGCGCGGGCTGACCGGATTTCCTCGATCAACCCAATCACCCAGGTCATTTCACGGCTGGCATCGGTATCGAACCTGTCGGCCCCGATCACCGGCCAGTCACCATGCACCAGCGGCTTGGCGCGCTGGCCGGTCTGGCCCCAGAGTTCTTCGGTGATGAAGGGCATGAACGGATGCAGCAGGATCATGCATTGATCCAGCGCCCAGGCCATGGTCGCGCGCGTCTCGGCCGCCTCCGCCGCGTCCGATTGCAACAGCGGCTTGGAAAATTCCACATACCAGTCGCAGACCCGGCCCCAGACATGGGCGTAAAGCGCGTTCGCCGCATCGTTGAAGCGATAGGCGGTCAGCGCCGCGTCTACCTCGGCCCGCACCCGCGCGGTTTCGCCGATGATCCAGCGGTTCAGCGTGGCCTTGGCCGCGGGCGGGGCGGCCTGCGTTGCATGGCCTTCCCAGACGCCGTTCATCTCGGCAAAACGCGCCGCGTTCCACAGCTTGGTGCCGAAATTGCGATACCCCGCGATGCGGTCGCGCGACAGTTTCAGATCGCGCCCCATCGCGGCCATGGCGGTCAGGGTGAAACGCACCGCATCCGCGCCGTATTCATCGATGAGATCCAGCGGATCAAGCACGTTGCCCAATGATTTCGACATCTTCTTGCCCTTCTCGTCACGGACAAGGGCATGGACATAAACCGTGTGAAACGGCACCTGATCCACCACGGCAAGCTGCATCATCATCATCCGGGCAACCCAGAAAAAGATGATATCAAACCCGGTGATCAGCACATCGGTGGGGAAATACTTGCGCAACTCCGGCGTATCTTCGGGCCAGCCCAGCGTGCCGATGGGCCAGAGACCGGAGGAAAACCAGGTGTCAAGAACGTCGGGGTCGCGCCAGACCGGATAGATCAGATGCGTCGGGTCTTGCGTCGTCTCGTAACCGGCAAGGCCGGCAACAAAGGCACTGATCGCCGCGTCGCGCCCTTCCACCTCGACCACACGGGCATGGTTGATCGGCACCGGCAACCCGGCCAGATCATCACGGAACCGTTCTGTTACCTCGTCCAGGCCAGACCCGGCGTGATGGCATTCACCCGCATGCACCAACCGCCCGTCCAGAAGCAGGCGAAACATCTCCACCTCATCAAGCGCGCCGTCGCCCTCATCGTCGACAAATCCTTCGGCCCGCAGATCAAGCCCATACCAAACCGGTATCTGATGCCCCCACCACAACTGGCGGCTGATGCACCATGGCTCGATATTCTCCAGCCAGTGGAAATAGACCTTTTCATGCTGTTCGGGCAGGATTTTCGTTCGCCCGTCCTTCACCGCGTCAATCGCGGGCTGCACGATCTTCGCGGTATCCACGAACCACTGATCGGTCAGCATCGGCTCTATCACCACCTTGGACCGGTCGCCAAAGGGCTGCATGATCGGCTTTGCCTCGACATAGGGGCGGTATTCCAGATGCTCCGCCCCGGTCGCCTCGTCGATCGACCGGTGCAGACAGGTAACCGCCAGCCCCTCGGCATTGATCTGCTCGATCACGCGCTTGCGGGCCTCGTACCGGTCAAGCCCGCGCAAATCGTCGGGTACCAGGTTGATCCCGTCCACCTCTGCCTCGGACAGGGCGCGTTCGCCGCGCGCAACCGCCATGGCAATCGCGGCGGCCTCGGCATAGGGGGGGCCATCGGCGCGCAGATGCGCCTTGGTATCCATCAGCCGGTAACAGGGGATATCGTTGCGCTTGGCCACGCCGTAATCATTGGCATCATGCGCGCCGGTGATCTTGACCGCGCCAGACCCGAAATCGGGATCGGGATAGTCATCGGTGATGATCGGGATCAGGCGGCGGTGTTCCTTTGGCCCCACCGGGATTTCACAGAACTTGCCCACGATCGGCGCATAGCGCGCGTCACCCGGATGCACCGCGACCGCGCCATCACCCAGCATGGTTTCGGGGCGCGTGGTGGCGATGGAGATATAATCGCGCGTCTCGCGCAGGGTGACTTTGCCATCCGCGTCACGCTCGACATATTCATAGGTCTCGCCCCCGGCCAGCGGGTATTTGAAATGCCACATATGGCCGTCAACTTCGATCTGCTCGACCTCCAGATCGGAAATTGCCGTCTCGAAATGCGGATCCCAGTTCACCAGCCGCTTGCCGCGATAGATGAAACCCTTGTTGTAAAGATCGACAAAGACCTTGATCACCGCATCGTGGAAATTGCCCTCTTCGCCCGGCGGACAGTTCGGTGCGCCCGACATGGTAAAAGCGTTGCGCGACCAGTCGCAGGACGCGCCCAGCCGTTTGAGCTGATTGATGATGGTGCCGCCCGATTGCGCCTTCCATTCCCAGACTTTCGCCAGAAACGCCTCGCGCCCCATCTCGCGCCGCGTCAGGCCTTCTTTCGCCAATTCGCGTTCCACCACCATCTGCGTGGCGATGCCGGCATGGTCCTGCCCCGGCTGCCAGAGCACGTCAAAGCCGCGCATCCGGTGCCAGCGGGTCAGGATATCCTGCAAGGTGTTGTTGAACGCATGACCCATGTGCAGCGAACCCGTCACATTGGGCGGCGGGATCATGATGCAGAACGTGTCTTCGCGCGATGCGTTCGCCCCGGCGGCAAAGGCCCCGGCCTCTTCCCAGGCTTTCGCGATCCGCGGCTCCGCCGTGGCGGCATCAAAGGTCTTTTCCATTGGCATGTGTTCTTGTCCCGGCTTGGCTGCGCCCCGTTTAACCCGCCCCGCACCAAAGGAAAAGGCCGCACCGTGCCCCGCCCCCCTGCGCGCCCGCCGCATCCTCTCGACACAAATACTCCCGCCGGAGGCGTTCCAACCCCTCCCCCGGCGCTTGCATGCCGATCATCGCGGTGGTCTAATCCACCCCGAGCAGCAAACATGAGAGCCCCATGGCCCCGCAGGATCTTCTTTCCGGTGACCCGTCCACCTATGACGCCAATTCCATCGAGGTGCTGGAAGGGCTGGAACCGGTGCGCAAACGCCCCGGCATGTATATCGGCGGTACCGATGAACGCGCGCTGCATCATCTGGTGGCCGAAGTGCTCGACAATTCGATGGATGAGGCGGTGGCGGGCCACGCCACCCGGATCGAGGTTGAACTGCACGCCGATCATTCCGTTACCATCCGCGACAACGGTCGCGGCATCCCGGTTGACCCGCATCCCAAATTCCCCGGCAAATCGGCGCTGGAGGTGATCTTGTGCACCCTGCACGCGGGCGGCAAATTCTCGGGCAAGGCCTATGCCACCTCTGGCGGGCTGCACGGGGTGGGGGCGTCGGTCGTCAACGCGCTTTCCGATCATCTGCGGGTCGAGGTGGCGCGGGGCCGCGAGCTTTACGTCCAGGAATTTTCGCGCGGCATCCCGCAAGGCCCGATCGAGATGGTCGGCCCCGCCCCCAACCGGCGCGGCACCACCTTTACCTTCCACCCCGACCCCGAGATTTTCGGCGCCTTGAAACTGCGCCCCGCGCGGATGCTGAAAATGGCGCGGTCCAAGGCCTATCTGTTTTCTGGCGTTGAAATCCGCTGGAAATCCGCCGTGCCCGACGGCGACACCCCGATGGAGGCCTCTTTTCATTTTCCCGGCGGGCTGGCCGATTACCTGGGCGAACAGTTGAACGGGTCCGCCACCTATGCCGACCGGCCCTTTGCCGGCAAGGTCCAGTTTCAGGAAAAATTCGGCGAGGCGGGATCGGTCGAATGGGCGATCAACTGGACGCCGGCCAAGGATGGTTTCATCCAGTCCTATTGCAACACGGTGCCGACCCCGGAGGGCGGCACGCATGAAGCCGGGTTCTGGGCCGCGATCCTGAAAGGCATCCGCGCCTATGGCGAGTTGGCCAATAACCGCAAGGCCGCGCAGATCACCCGTGACGATATCGTCACCGGCGGTTGCGCGCTTGTGTCGTGCTTCATCCGCGAACCCGAATTCGTTGGCCAGACCAAGGATCGTCTGGCCACCGCCGCCGCCGCCCGCATGGTCGAAGGCGCGGTGCGCGACCATTTCGACAACTGGCTGGCCGCGGACACCAAATCGGCGGGCGCGATCCTTGATTACCTTGTGCTCAAGGCCGATGAACGCCTGCGCCGCCGCGCCGAAAAGGAAACCGCCCGCAAATCCGCCACCAAGAAGCTGCGCCTGCCCGGCAAGCTGGTGGATTGTTCGGCAACCGGGCGCGAGGGCACGGAGTTGTTCATCGTCGAAGGCGATTCGGCCGGCGGTTCCGCCAAGATGGGGCGCGAACGCAAGACGCAGGCGCTGTTGCCGCTGCGCGGCAAGATCCTTAACGTGCTGGGGGCCGCCAGCGCCAAGATGGGCCAGAACGCCGAGATCAACGATCTGTGCCAGGCGCTGGGCACCGGCATGGGCACGAAATTCAACATTGACGATCTGCGCTATGAAAAGGTCATCATTATGACCGACGCTGACGTGGACGGCGCCCATATCGCGGCGCTTCTGATGACGTTCTTTTTCACCCAGATGCGCCCGTTGATTGATCGCGGGCACCTGTACCTTGCCTGCCCGCCGCTTTTCCGTCTGACCCAGGGCGCGCGCCGGGTCTATGCGTTGGACGAGGCCGAAAAAGACCGCCTGATGGCGGCGGGCCTTGGTGGCAAGGGCAAGATCGACGTCAGCCGCTTCAAGGGGCTGGGTGAAATGGACGCCAAGGATCTGAAGGACACCACGATGAACCCGGCCAGCCGCCGCCTGATCAAGGTGGCGATCGATGATGAGATTCCCAATGAAACCGGTGATCTGGTCGAACGGCTTATGGGCAAGAAGCCGGAACTGCGGTTTGAATACATCCAGCAGAACGCGCGTTTTGTCGAAGAGCTTGACGTCTGACCGGCGGGCACCCTTTCGTGTCGGCGCGCGACAACACGCTTCGCGGCAACGGACAGGACCGTTGGCTGTTCAGTCCCGATATGCGTGCCGATACCCACACGTCGCGGGTGGGCGCGCTGTCAAGTGTGGCAAGCCCCAGCCCCCCGGTCGGGACGATCCAGTGCCAGCGGTGGCCGACCCGCGCGCCCGGCTCTGCATCTGGTGCCGCATGTGAACGCGGCCTTGGCCGATCTGGCGTAAATGTTCATGCCGTGCGGGCCGCACGCACCCGCACAGCCCCTTGCGGGGGTGCGCCGGTCAGGGGCGCACGAATTTGGCACCGATGTTCTTGCGCGCCTCGCTGTTCGACAGCAGCTTGACCTTGGCGGCGGGGCGAAAGAAGACGCCGTCACCTTGGCGCAGTGCGCTGCGCAACACCGACAGGCGATGTTGCAATCCCACGCCCAGCGCCACATTGCGGCCCTGCATTTCGGCCTTGGCGGACACCACCGAAACGATGCGCGGCGCCCCGCCTTCCATCGTAAACACCGGGGCGCCGGACGATCCGAAGTCAACCGAACAGCCCATCACCAGGATGCCGTTCTGTTGGCCCAGGACCGGGCAAACCTCTTGCAGCGACGGTACATCCGCGCGATCCCGCGCATAGGACACGACGCCGACCTCATGGCCGACCGATGGCCCCTCAAGGGTGGCGAAAGGCGTGATAGAGGGCAGGCGGATCGGCTGATCCAGTTGCAGCAGCGCCAGATCGTATTCAACACGATCGACCTGCCCCGAATCGGAAAACACATAATCGGGGTGCACGACATCACGGCGCACCCCGCGATAGGCCGCCGCCCGCCCGTTCCGCCACCCGGCCAGAAAATGTATCTCTGCCGGGTTGATCCGCTTGCCTGTGGCCTTGTCAAAAAGGCAATGCGCAGCGGTCAGAACAAGGTCGTTCTCGATCAGCGTGGCGGTACAGAAACCACGGTTGCCGATGTTCAGGCGGCCCACCGCTTCCCACCCGCGGCTGTCGTCGCCGCTGGTCAGGGCGTGCAGCGATGTGGGATCGGGATCGGCCGCGCGGGCGCCGTGACCAAGGCCCAGCGCCATCATCGCCGCCACCAATCCAATCGCCCATTTTGCCATAGCCATTTTGCGCCTTCCCTGTTTATCGGAAACCTAGGGGGCGGATAGGGCAGATTTATGGCGCCATCAGGCCCTTGTTGGCGCCAACGCGGGCGGTCGCGGGCCACCCGTCGCCCAATCGATCAATTCGACCGTATGCACCACCGGTATCCCGGTGCCAGACCCGATCTGCATCATGCAGCCGATATTGCCCGCCGCGATGATATCGGGCTGCCGTGCTTCCAGCGTCTTGACCTTGCGCGCCTTCAATTGCCCGGAAATCTCTGGCTGCATCAGGTTATAGGTGCCTGCCGACCCGCAGCACAGATGGCTGTCGGCGGGTTCGACCACCTCGAACCCCACCCGTTTCAGCAAGGCCTTCGGGGCGTCCTTGATCTTTTGGCCATGTTGAAGCGAACAGGCGGCGTGATAGGCCACGCGCAGGCCCTGCGCCTTGCCTTCGGGCACGGAGAGTTTCATCAGCACCTCGCTGATATCCATGGCCTTTTCGGCCACCGCGCGCGCCGCATCCGCCAGCGGATCGTTGCGAAACATATGCCCGTAATCCTTGACGGTGGTGCCGCAGCCAGAGGTGTTGATGACGATCGCATCCACTCCGCCGCCCGCCATTTCCGCCGTCCAGGCGCGGATGTTGAGCGCGGCGGAGGCATGGCTTTCAGCCGTCTTGCCCATGTGATGGGTGAGCGCCCCGCAACAGCCCGCGCCCTTGGCCACCACCACCTCGGCCCCCAACCGCCGCAGCAGGCGGATCGTGGCATCGTTGATATCGGTGTTGAGCGCGCGCTGCGCACAGCCCGTCATCAGGATAACCCGCATCCGCCGCGCACCCTGCGCGGCAAACACCTGCGGATCATCGTTGCGGCTGACCGGCGGAATGCGTTTCGGCGCCATTTCCAGCATCGCGCGCAGGCGCGGATCGGGCAGGAACCGCGCGAAAGGCCGCCCCAGTTTCGCGCCGATCAGCGCCAGGCGAAATCGCCCCGGATAGGGCAGGATGCGCGCCAGCAACCAGCGCAGGGCGCGCTCGCCCAGGGGCCTGCGATAGGTCTGTTCGATGTATTCGCGCGCGTGATCGACCAGATGCATGTAATGCACGCCCGAGGGGCAGGTGGTCATGCAGGCCAGGCACGACAGGCAGCGGTCAATGTGGCGCACGGTCTTTTCATCCGCCGGGCGACCCTGTTCCAGCATGTCCTTGATCAGATAGATCCGCCCGCGAGGGCTGTCCAACTCATCCCCCAGAACCTGATAGGTGGGGCAGGTGGCGGTGCAGAACCCGCAATGCACGCAGGACCGCAGGATCTCGTTCGATCGGGCAATCGCCGGATCCTGCAACTGATCAGGGGTGAATGTTGTCTGCATCTTTGCCTCTCGTGGCCGGGATCTTGTCGGTTGGGTCAGCCCATCAAACCGGGGTTCAGAATGCCGCGCGGATCGAACCTTGCCCGCAACCCCGCCGTCAGCGCCGCCACAGGGGCCGGTTCGGGGTGAAACACGGCGATGCGCGCGCGGGTCTCTTCACTGGCGCGGATCAGGGTGGCATGCCCGGCAAAATCGCCCAACCGCGCGCGCAGATCATCCCCCTCGGGCATCAGCGCCCATATCAGCCCGCCGCCCCAGTCATAGACAACCGCGCGCGCACCCATCCGCGCCACCAGCCCCGGCGCATCCGATGGCTTGACCGACAGCCGCCACACATCCCCCGGCCGCCCGGAAAACACCGCGACATCGCGCAGGTTGGCCCAGATGGCGCGCGCAGCGTCCTCTTCAACCCCGATTGCGCCGAAATCCGCCAAAAGCGCCCGCAGCCGCCCCACCCGGTAGGCAACCGAATCCGCCAGCCCCTCAAGCCGGATCAGGGTCAGCCGTTCCTCGCGCAGATGCGCGGCGCCCGATACCTCGAACGGTGACCGCAGGGCCGCCGTCAGTGCCGCAATCGCGCGCGCGTCATCCAACCCCCCGATTGACAGGGACACAACAGCCTCATGCGCCGGAAGCACCTTGAACGATACCTCGCTCAGAACCCCCAGGGTGCCGAAACTGCCCGCCATCAACTTGGCCAGATCGTACCCGGTGACATTCTTCATCACCCGGCCACCGTTCTTGATCGCCGTGCCGATCCCATCGACAAACCGCACCCCGATCAGACTGTCGCGGCAGGCCCCCGCCTGAACCCGGCGCGGGCCGGAAACATTGGCTGCCACCACCCCGCCGATGGTCGGCGTGCCGTCGGTTCCCAGCAACCGGCGGTGATCCATCGGCTCGAAAGCCAGGCGCTGCCCCTCGGCGGCCAGCGCCGCCTCGATCTTTGCCAGCGGCGTTCCCGCCCGCGCCACCAGCGTCAGCGCCCCCGGTTCATAAAGCGTGATGCCGGTCAGCGCCGACGTCGACAGAACCGCGCCCGCCACCGGTCGCCCGACAGGCCGCGTGCCGCCACCGCGAATGCGCAGCGGCCCGGTCGCCCCGCGTATCGATTCGGCCAGTTCCGCTTCATCCCGAGGCTCGATCATGCCCGCAGTGTCCCGCCCATTGTCCATCCTCTCGATTCAAATACTCCGGGGGGAACGCGCCAAAGGCGCGTCGAGGGGCAGCGCCCCCCGCCCTGTTCAAGCCGCGCGCCGCGCTGCCGTCACCGCCAGCGGAAACACCTTTGCCGGGTTCAGCAGCCATTTCGGATCGAACACATCCTTGACGCGCAGCTGCGCCTCCAGATCCTCGGGTGAAAACTGCGTGACCATCAGATCGCGCTTTTCGATCCCCACACCGTGTTCCCCGGTCAGACAGCCGCCCACCTCGACACAAAGCTTCAGCACCTCGGCCCCGAACTCTTCGCAAAGCTCCAGATCGCCGGGCTTGTTGGCATCGAACAGGATCAGCGGGTGCATGTTGCCGTCGCCCGCGTGAAACACATTGGCCACGTCCAGCCCGTAATGCGCGCTCATCTCGCCGATGCGGCGCAGCACATGCGGCAGGGATGATACCGGGATGGTGCCGTCAAGGCACATGTAATCGTTTATCTGCCCCATCGCGCCAAAGGCCGATTTGCGCCCCAGCCAGATCGCCGCCGATTCTTCGGCCGACTGGCTTTCGCGCAGTTCCACCGGATTGTGCCCGCGCGCGATCTGCTTGATCAGGCCAAGCTGTTCGTCGATCTCGGCCGCTGATCCCTCGACCTCGACGATCAGCAGCGCCTCGCAATCGGGATATCCGGGATGGGCGAAAGCCTCGCAGGCGCGGATGCAGGGGCGGTCCATGAATTCGATGGCGACCGGCAGCACGCCCGCCTTGATGATATCCGACACGCATTCCCCCGCCACTTCGGAGGAATCAAACCCGATCAGGACGGGCCGCGCGCCTTCGGGTTTGGGCAGGATGCGCAGCGTCGCCTCTGTCACCACGCCCAATTGCCCTTCAGATCCGCAGATCACCCCCAGCAGATCAAGCCCCGGCGCATCCAGATGCGCGCCGCCGATCTCGATCACCGTGCCATCCATCTGCACCAGCGTGACGCCCAGCAGGTTGTTGGTCGTCACCCCGTATTTCAGGCAATGCGCGCCGCCGGAATTCATCGCGATATTGCCCGCGATGGCGCAGGCAAGCTGCGATGACGGGTCGGGGGCATAGAAAAAACCGTCTGCCTCGACCGCACCTGTCACCGAAAGGTTGGTGCGCCCGGTTTCGACCCGGATAAAGCGGTTGTCGTAATCGGTTTCCAGCACCGCGTTCATCCGCGCCACGCCCAGCACCACACAATCGGCAGTAGGCAGCGCGCCCCCCGCCAGCGACGTGCCCGATCCGCGCGGCACCACCGGCACGCCCGCCTCGTGACAGATGCGCAGCACCGCCGACACCTCGGCGGTGGACGCGGGCAGCACCACCGCCAGCGGCGCGCAGCGATAGGCGGTCAGCGCATCGCATTCATAGGCGCGGGTTTCCATCGGATCATCGATCACCGCATCCTGGCCCAGCACCGCGCGCAGGCGCGCAACGATTTCGGGTTTGCGCGACAGGACCGCAGCATCGGGAACCGGCATTTCCATCGGGAACCTCCCACAGGATCGCATTATTGGTAAAATATTATAACCAATTGCCACATCCAGCAAGCCATAATCGCGCCCTTGGCCCAGATACGCAAACGCCCCCGTCCCGATGCCGGGGCGGGGGCGCCATTGTGGTTTGCTGGGTAATCAGGCTTCTTCGCGGGCGGGGTCGATTTCCTCGCCGGTTTCCTGATCGACCATCTTCATGCCAAGGCGCACCTTGCCGCGATCATCAAATCCCAAGAGCTTGACCTTCACCTCCTGCCCTTCCTTGAGCAGGTCGGACGGGTGGTTCAGACGCTTGGATGCGATCTGGCTGACATGCACCAGCCCGTCGCGTTTGCCGAAGAAGTTTACGAAAGCGCCGAAATCGACCAGTTTCACCACCTTGCCGGTATAGATCTTGCCTTCTTCGGGTTCGGCCACGATCGACCAGATCATGTCATGGGCTTTCTTGATGTTGTCGGCATTGTTCGACGCGATCTTGATCACCCCGTCATCGTTGATATCGACCTTGGCACCCGACACTTCGACGATCTCGCGGATCACCTTGCCGCCCGATCCGATCACTTCGCGGATCTTGTCGGTGGGCACCTGCATCGTTTCGATCTTGGGCGCGTATTCGCTGAAGGCCTGCGCCTGGGTCAGCGCCTTGGCCATCTCGCCCAGGATGTGCATCCGGCCCTCTTTGGCCTGTGCCAGCGCGGTTTCCATGATTTCGGGCGTGATGCCCGCAACCTTGATGTCCATTTGCAGGCTGGTGATGCCGTTCTCGGTGCCGGCCACCTTGAAATCCATGTCGCCAAGGTGATCCTCGTCGCCGAGGATATCGGACAGGATCGCGAATTTGCCATCCTCTTCCAGGATCAGGCCCATGGCCACACCGGCCACCGGCGCCTTCAGCGGCACGCCCGCATCCATCATCGACAGCGACGATCCGCAGACCGTGGCCATGGAACTGGAGCCGTTCGATTCCGTGATCTCCGACACCAGGCGGATGGTATAGGGGAAATCGGTGCCCGCAGGCAGAACCGCCTGCAACGCGCGCCATGCCAGTTTGCCGTGCCCGATCTCGCGCCGCCCCGGAGGGCCGAAACGCCCCACTTCACCGACCGAATAGGGCGGGAAGTTATAGTGCAGCAGGAAGTTCATCTTGGATGTTCCGGTCAGCGCATCGACGAACTGTTCGTCATCGCCGGTGCCCAGCGTGGTGATGCACAAAGCCTGCGTTTCGCCGCGCGTGAACAGCGCCGAGCCGTGGGTGCGCGGCAGGATGCCGGTTTCCGCCACGATCGGGCGGATGGTTTTCGTATCCCGCCCGTCGATGCGTGGCGCGCCGTTGATGATGTCACCGCGCAGGATCGAGGCTTCGAGCTTCTTCAGCGCCGAACCAAGGTTCTCATCGGCCAGTTGCTCTTCGGTCAGCGCGGCCTTGATGGTATCGCGCGCCGCAGATATCGCGGTGGTGCGTTCCTGCTTGTCCTGGATGGCGAATGCCGCGCGCATTTGCGTCTCGCCCGCTGCCTTCACGGCGGCATAAAGCGCGCTGTAATCGGGTGCCTGGAAATCGAACGGCGCTTTTGCGGCATCTTCGGCCAGTTCGATGATCAGATCGATCACCGGCTGAATCGAGTCATGCGCGAATTTCACCGCGCCCAGCATCTCGGCCTCTGACAGCTCATAGGCTTCGGATTCGACCATCATCACCGCGTCGCGCGTGCCCGCAACCACCAGATCAAGGCGCTGTTCGGGGTTTTCACGCAGCTTGTGCATGTCGTCGCATTCGGGGTTGAGGATGTATTCGCCATCGACGAACCCGACGCGGCACGCCGCGATCGGCCCCATGAACGGCGCGCCCGAAATGGTCAGCGCGGCAGAGGCGGCGATCATCGCCACCATGTCGGGTTCATTGACCAGATCGTGCGACAGCACGGTGCAGATGATCAGCACCTCGTTCTTGAACCCGTCGACGAACAGCGGCCGGATCGGCCGGTCAATCAGCCGCGAGGTCAGCGTTTCCTTTTCGGACGGCCGCGCTTCGCGTTTGAAAAAGCCGCCGGGCACCTTGCCCGCGGCATAGTAACGTTCCTGATAATGAACGGTGAGCGGGAAGAAATCCTGCCCCGGCTTGGGCGCCTTGGCGAAGGTCACATTGGCCATGACCGAGGTTTCGCCCAATGTGGCGATGACCGATCCGTCGGCCTGCCGGGCCACTTTCCCGGTTTCGAGGGTGAGCGTTTCCTCGCCCCACTGGATGGATTTTCTCGTAACGTTGAACATCTCGTTTCCTAACTGGACCGAAGGACCCTCCTTCGGCCGATTGACAGACGGGCCGTATGCCCGTGGCCTCATGCGGTTTGATAGTGCCGCCTCGCAAGGCCCGGCGAAGCAACCATCGGATAGACCGGAACCGGGGCCCCGGAAAGGCATCGCGCCCCGGAAGGGGCGCGACATAGGGTCAGCGGCGGATGCCGAGGCGGGCGATCAGCGCCTGATAGCGCGGCTCGTCCTTGCGCTTGACGTAATCAAGCAGCTTGCGGCGCTGCGCCACCATCATCAAAAGCCCACGGCGGGAATGGTTATCCTTCTTGTGGGTCTTGAAGTGTTCTGTCAGCGTGGTGATCCGCGAGGTCAGAACCGCAACCTGCACTTCGGGCGACCCGGTGTCGCCTTCCTTGGTTGCGAATTCCTTGATCAGGCGGGCTTTTTCTTCGACAGTGATCGACATCGGGATCTCCTTTCGGAACAGGGTTATGGCGCAGGCCGGGATGTCGTCCAGCAAGGCCCATGGAGGGATCGGCCGCTTGGCAACCGATGCGCGCGTATAGGGGAAAGTGCGGCAAAAGAAAAGCGTCTATCGTGCTTGTGCCGGATCAGGCGGGCATGGTCACGCCGGGGCCCGTGCGCAATCATCCGTATGTGCGGGATCAGGCCGTCGGCCTGCCCGCTCTGCGGATGGCGCGGCGCGAATTAATGCGCGATGCGGCCGCCACAACCCGTAATGCCGCGCCCTTGCCCTTTCCGGCGCCGAAAAGAACCTGCCCCACCTGCCAAGGCCAACGATGCCCGCGTTCATCATTCGTCTGTTCCGTGGTCTGGGGGCCGTTGGAAGGATGTCCAAATCGCCCCGATGGCGGTTTTTCGCCGCTTTTGTCCAGGGGCGGAAAACGTGATGCGCGCCTGCATTGCCTGTTAACCGTTCTACGCCTAGCGTCAGGCTATCACACGAGATCAAACATCGGTGATCAACGGAATCGGGGGCGTTCATATCATGTTTCTGGCGAATTGCTTCGTCCGGGTCGGCTGCATTGCAGGCCTGATAGGCTTATTGGCGCTTGCAGGCATGGCCCAGGCCGAAAGCGCGGGAAAGCGGGGCGCGGCGGTTGGCGTTGCCCTGAACGCGCCCGCACAGGCCCGGCCCATGATGCGCCCCGGCCGCAACGCGCCGCGAACCACTGAAATATGCCCCACCACGCTGACCCGCGCGATCCCCGATCGCGGCCGCACCGCCATGCCGGGCAGCGCAGTCGTGGCCAGCGCCGCCACCCTTGCCGGCGCCGAGCGTGACCGGTTTCTGGCCGGAACTATCCTGAAGGGCAATCTGCCCGATTTTCTGCGCCACCTGATGCCGGTGATCTTTCTGGGCAATGATGCCGCCGGGCAGAAGATGCTGATCACCCTTTGCGTGACGCCCGATTATCTGGCCGTGGGCGATGACCGGGATTACGTGCGCGTGCCGATGGGCCTGCCCGCAGCGGCACAAGTGGCCGAACGGTTCGGGTTCATGTTGCCGACCACAAGGATTGTCGATGCAATTTATGCCCAGGCCGATCTGAAACTTGCCCCGCAGCCGATGCCCGCGGGGCCGCAGATGCGGTCAACCGGCTATTTCAGCCGCCACAACGCCTCGGTCGAAGGGCAAAGCCGCACCGCTGGTCGGCGGGTGGCAGGGCTGATCGCGGGGCAGAAGAAAGATCTGGTGCTGTCAAACGTGCTGCGGTCGCATCCGGGGCGGGTGGCGATTTACGGCTGGCACCGCATCAATGGCCTGCCGATCCAGCCGCTGAGCACCGTGCATGGCGCGCTTTACGCCGATTACAGCCACGGTGTTCGGCTGGTAAGCCAGACTGCCTTTGTCGATGGGCGCCCGGTTGCGCTGGCCGATGTCCTTGCCGATCCGGTCACAGCCGCGATCCTGAGCAAGGAAGGGCCAATCCGCAACGCGGACCTGTTGATGGCATCGCTTCACCAGCGCTAGCGTCGCCACCTGACAGAAAAGTCGCAGCCTGCCACCTCTCGTCCCTGCCAGGACGTGGGCCTATCCATTCCGATTGATGGGCGGCACCAGTTGGACCAGCAGAGTGCGTCTCCACATTGGAAGGTTGCTCCCGCGAAGACCCATGATGCGGCGACCATAGTATCGACCGCGAAGACGACCCTGCACCCGGCAAACGTTCAGATGGTATGCGCAAAGTTCTCCGAGCCGATATCTCAAGCATCCTCGCCCCGGATCTCCGGTCAAGGCGCGAAACCTATGAATAAAAGGCTTGCAAGACTGGCTGCGATTAGACGACCATCATAAATGGCGTTCCAATGGCTCATTCTCGGCAGAGCATTGACGGCGACTCGACATCGCTATGATACGCCCCTCAGCGCATCACAAACTTTCGCGCGTTTCTCGGCCGGGGCCCCGGCAAGCCTGTATCAGGCGGCCCCCGGGCCAAAACCCAAGCATAGCTGGAAACTGCGTCGGACAGAACCGTCGGCCCTTGTCGTCCTTTTCCTAAAGAGCCAGACCCAAACGCCAGCCTTCTTCGATGGCGCGCGCGGCGTCCAGTTCCGTGGCGCGATGGGCGCCGCCGATCAGATGAACCGGCAGGTCGTCGGGGGTGTGGACCGGGTTGGGGTTTTGTCCGGCGCATATCACCAGCGTATCCAGGGCAATGACCTCCGGTTTCCCGTCCTGTTCGATATGCAGGCCATCGCTGTCCAGTCGCCTGTATGTGACCCCGGTTCGCATCTCGACCCCCTGGCGTTGCAGAAACCCGCGTCCGATCCAGCCGGTCGATACACCCAGAGTGGCACCTGGTCGGCCCACCTTGCGTTGCAACATGGTGATCTGGTGACGCGCAGGAGGGAATGACAGAGCTGCGCCCAGCAATCCGCCAGCTTCATGAAGCGTAGGATCCAGACCGTAATAGGCCTGAAAAACAGCCGGTACGGTGGTCACCTCCTGCGGTATCGACAGGAACTTTGCCACGTCAAATCCGATCCCCCCCATGCCTATGATCGCAACGCGGTGCCCGGCCTTGGCGCGTCCTGTCAGAAGTTCGTCATATGTCACGACGCGCGGATCCCCGGCGATTCCGGGCAGGTCAGGCAGCCGGGGCGTTACGCCACTGGCCACGACAATGGCGTCAAACCCCTGTTCGCCCAAGATGGTTGCGTCGAAGATGGTACCGGTTCGCACGGTCACCCCGGTCGTTTCCAGCCGGTTCTGGTAATAGCGCAGCAGTTCCTTGTATTCGGTTTTTCCAGGCACGGCGCAAGCCAGATTGATCTGGCCGCCGATCGTGTCCGCTGCTTCGAACAGGGTCACGTCATGGCCGCGTGCGGCGGCGGTTATGGCGCAGCTCAGCCCCGCAGGGCCACCGCCGACGACAGCGATCTTGCGCGGTCGGGTTGCAGGGGTCACATCAAACAGGGTTTCGCGCGCAGCGGCGGGGTTGACCAGACAGCCTGCCTCGCGGTCGGTCATGATGTGGTCAAGGCACAATTGGTTGCAGGCGATGCAGGTGTTGATCGCATCCGTCCGGCCATCCCGCGCCTTGGCGACGAAATCCGGGTCGGCCAGAAACGGGCGCGAGATGTAAACCATGTCGGCCGCGCCGCGGCTCAGGATGTCCTCGGCGACCTGCGGCATGTTGATCCGGTTGCAGGCCGCGACGGGCACCTTCAACCCGCGCTTGAGCCGCTCGATCGCGTAGGTAAAGGCCGCGCGCGGCACCGGATAGGCCACGGTCGGTATGCGCGATTCATGCCAGCCGACATAGCCGGTGAACAGATCGACCCCGGCATCGGTCAGTGCGGCGGCCAGTTGGTCGATCTCGTCCCCGGTCTGGCCATCCTCGACCAGATCGGCGGCACCGATCCGGTAGGTGATCAGGAACTCTGGCCCTTGTTCGGAACGGATGCGCCGGACGATCTCGACCGGTAGCCGGTGGCGGTTTTCCACAGAGCCGCCCCAGTCGTCGTCGCGCATGTTGGCCCGCCGGGTGGTGAATTCGCTAAGCAGATAACCGCCCGAACCGATGATCTCGACCCCGTCAAACCCGGCGCCGCGCGCGAGCCGGGCGCAATTGGCAAAATCGTCGATGGTTTCGAGGATATCTGCGTGACTGAGGGCGCGCGGTGTAAACCGGTTTATGGGCGAGCGGATTTCGGATGGCGCGACAAGGCCGTCATGGCGGGCAGACCGCCCGGTGTGGGAGATCTGAAGGCAGATTTTCGCGCCTTCCGCGTGAACGACCTCTGTCACCTGCTCCAGTTCGGCGGCCTGCTGACGGGTCATCAGGAACGGGCCATCGGCGTCATAGCCGCCCGCCGCGTTCGGCGAATAGCCGCCGGTGATGATCAGCCCGACGCCGCCACGCGCCCGCGCGCCATAAAACGCCGCCAGCCGTTCACCCGCGTTTTCGGACATTTCGATCCGCGTGTGCATGCCGCCCATGATCACACGGTTTTTTAGAACCGTGTGACCGACTTTCACGGGGCTCATGAGCGTGGGGTAGGGGCCTGTGCTCATCCTGTCCTCCTGCGGGCTCAGCGCGAAATCCGCAGGGTTTTCAGGATGCCGTCCGGGTCGATCACATCGCGGATCAGGGTCAGCTCCTGTTCGGACGGTTCGTCGGTTTGGCCGATATGATCGGGGATGATCAGATCAAAACCGGTCTTGTCCCGCACCTCTTCCAGGGTCACGCCGGGATGCAGCGACACCACCCGCATGGTTTTGGTCTTGTCGCTGTCGGGCGCGAAATCGAACACGCCCAGCGGGGTGAACACCTTTTGCGCACCGATACAGGCGGGCGGCACATGCTCGGCCCTCCGTTCGGTGTGACCAGCGGCAGAAACGAAATCGACCTCCTCCACGAACACCTGTTTGTTGTGATGCATGGTAAAGAAGTAGACCAGCGTGAACGACACGCCAAAGGCCAGCCCCACGGTGCCGACCCCGCGCACGGTCGGGTTTTCGTAATCGCCCACCGCGACCATGTTGCAACTGCCGCGCCGGTCGATCTGGATGCCGCCGACCACGCCGACCACGTTTTCACGGCCCCGGTTGAACCGCCACATTTCGATATCGACGATATCTTCCATGTTCATCATGTATTCGGCACCGCGCATCACCCGGTGATCGGATGTGGACTGCACCAGTTTCGAGGTCGAATTGATCGCCCCGCCGCCGCCAGCAAGCCACCACAGGTTGGGCGCATAGAGCATCCGCGCAAGTTTCATCGACGCCATCGGCAGCTGCGAATAGGCGCCAACGGCGGCCCAGTCGTGGTCATGGGTGCCCATCTGCCGGGCGATGGCCGAAACCATCAGTTCGCCGATCGCATAGTTGGGGTTGTTATGTGCGTCTGTCATGTCTGTTCTCCCGCCTATACCTGTTCACGCAAGCCCATAAGATGTTCGATGCCGAACTTCTCAAGGTATTCGAAATGGCCCTTCACGCCGTAGACATATTCGTCGAGATAGGTGGTGATGTCGGCCTTGACGTAGGACTTGATGTGATCTTCGTCGTGGTTGTAGATGCCGTGGCACGACAGGGGGTGGGCACCGTAGGGCACATGAACTACCATGTCTATGTAATGGCCCGGTATTGTCGTGCGATGCGGATCGGCGCGGATGGAGTCATTGGTCACGATTTCGTCACAGGTGACAATCGTATGGGTCGATGCCTTGGCCAGCAGGTCATCGGCCACGACCGAGCCCAGATGCACCACGTTGCCATAGATGTCGGCGCGCGGCACATGGAGGATCGCCACATCCGGCCGGATGGCGGGCGAGACGATGATTTCCTTGCCGGTATAGGGATCGATGGTGCGTTTGTAGGTCTTTTCATAGATCGGATTGTCCCGCGCCTCGTGACCGGGCGGATAAGGGACGAACGGCATGCCCACGGCCCCGGCCTTGAGGCCCAGAACATAATAAATCTCATCGCCGTCGATGATCCTGATCTTCTTTTCCTCGGCCGCCTTGCGGAACCGCGGGGCAAAGCCCAGATGCTCCATGCCGATATAGCAGACCGTGACCGTATCGACGCATTCCGCGCCAATCAGGATATCGGCTGGCATCCCGGCCGAGACATTGGCGATGAGGTGCAGGTCTTTGGTCCCTTGCCGGATGATTTGGCGGATCAGCGCCATCGGCCCGTTATGTGAATGCAGTCCGCCAAAGGCCAGTTGCGTGCCGTCCTTGATCATCGCGGCGGCGTCTTCCAGTGTTCCCAGCTTTGATTGTCGTTTCTTGCCGTTCAGAAAGATGGGGTCCATTTTCGTTCCTCTTTGTTCGTATGCTATCGGGGCTGGGCCGGTTTCAGCCGAAACTGACCCGCGTCGGCAATTCACGCGACAGGATCTCTGTCGCGCTTTCAATCATTTCCTTGATGATGGTGGCGGCAGGCAGCACTTCGGTGATGCGCGCGGCGCCCTGACCGCAATAGATGCCGCTGTCTTCGTACCGCCCGGCCTGAGCCGCACCAATGGTCATCGGTGTCACCAGAATACCCTGTTCGGGCATTGGCAGGGCCTCCAGCCCCGAGGCGTCGCATTGACGGTCCCACTCGCTGCCGATATGGCGGGTGGTCTTGCCGGTGAACCAGCGGTTGCGCACGGTTGAGGTGTCGGTGGCGCCGACCAGCTTGTCCTTGTACCAGTCCGGCACCGAACATTCCTCGGATGCGATGAACCGGCTGCCGACCCATGCGCCGATTGCCCCCAGTGCCAGCATTCCCGCAAGGCTGCGTCCGTTGGTGACGCCACCACCGGCGACGACCGGGGTCGGTGCCACGGCCTCAGACACGGCGGGCACCAGAACTGTGCCGTCAACCGCGCCGGAGTGCCCGCCGGCGGCGGTGCCGGTGGCGATTACCGCGTCAACCCCGCCATTGCCGACGCGTATGGCATCCTTGGTCTTGCCGATCACCGACATTACCCTGATCCCGGCTGCATGGGCATCTTTGACCATGAAGGACGGATCGCCCAGTGCGGACACGAACACCGTCGGCTTCAGATCGAGAACGGCGCGCACCTGCTGCTGGCCGAGCTCATAGCTGAGCTTGTAGGCCGCGATCGAACTCATTCCCGGTGTGGCGTGGCTGGTGTCGTCGTCGTAAGGTATGTTGTTGTCTGCCATGAACCCATCGCGGAAAGCGACGTGATCGGCGGGCAGGTTGGCCAGTTCCAGCGCGCGGCGGTAATCGGTGGTGAAATTCTTGGCCTTGATTGGCAGGCCAACGTCGATGCCAAATGGCTTGCCGGTCAGCTTTTTGACCTCTTTGACCAAATCACGCATTTCATCGGGGGATTTGTCGGCGCAGGCCAGAACGCCGATGCCGCCGGCCTCGGACACCGCCGCCACCAGGCGCGGGTCGGACACATCCGGCGCCATCGCCGCCAGCATGATCGGATAATCAATGCCCAGCATGTCGCACAGTTTCGTTCTGAATACGGGCTTGCTCATTGGTCGGCCTCCTTGCCAGGTTCGAATCGGATGAGTTGCGCATTTATGATGACTTGCTGGCCCTCGGCAGTGCTGATCTCTGCGATGCGACCGGCAAGAGGGGCGACGATGGTGTGTTCCATCTTCATCGCCTCGATGATCAGCAGGGGTGTGCCTTCGGTCACGTCCTGCCCTTCGCTCACCATCAGTTTCAGCACCTTGCCATGCAATGGCGCCGTGACCAGATCCTGCACGCCGGAGGCGGTGGTGTCGAAGGGATCGCCCTGTTCGTCACGCAGGCGCAGGGCGGGACCGCCAAATTGCAGCAATACAGCCTGATCGGCGTCGAACGCAAAGGCCCCGCTGCGGATCAAACCGTCGATTGACGCGGTGATTTCGGGGGCCTTGTCGTGAACAACTTCGAGGCTGATAATCTGGTCGCCCAGCGTCACCGAATAGGCGTCGTGCCCATGGGCGGTGACACAAAGATCAAAACGGTCCTCACCGTTGCCCAGCCGGAAATAGGACAGGGCCTGCCCGTCGCTGTGCCAGTCGCGCAATTCAGGCGCGATGCCGGTCAGCCGGTCGGCATCGCGCCGCAGCATCAGAACCGCCGCCGGCGCGGCCTGTTCAGGGTTGGCGGTCGGGCGGCTCAGGCCCAGCACGTCCATCTCTGCGTCAAGAAACCCGGTGTCGGCGGCGCTGTTCACAATCGCCGGATGATCCAGAAGACCAGCGAGAAACCCGGCGTTGGTTTCCACCCCAAGCAACACGGTTTTTTTCAGCGCGGTCTTCAGCCTGCGCCGCGCTTCTTCGCGGTCAGAACCATAGGCGATGATCTTGGCCACCATCGGGTCATAGAAAGAGGTGATCTCTTGCCCTGCCGCCAGCCCGTGATCGACCCGGATGCCGTCGCCCTGCGGCGCCTGCCAGACCAGCACCTCCCCGGTTGAGGGCATGAACCCCTTGTGCGGCATCTCTGTATAAAGCCGGGCCTCGATGGCGTGACCGTCAAAGGTGATCTGATCCTGCGTCAGTGGCAGTGGATTGCCCTGCGCGACCTGAAATTGCCAGTTCACAAGGTCTTGAGAGGTGATCATTTCGGTTACGGGATGTTCCACCTGAAGCCGTGTGTTCATCTCGAGGAAATAGAAACTTCCGTCACTGCTCAGCAGGAATTCGACTGTGCCGGCGCCGCAATAATTGATCGTGCGGGCGGCCTGAACGGCGGCTCGGCCCATGGTTTCGCGCAGTTCGGACGACACACCGGGCGCGGGGGCCTCTTCGATCACTTTCTGGTGTCGGCGCTGGATGGAACAGTCACGCTCTCCCAGGTGCACCACGTTGCCGTGGCTGTCGGCAAACACCTGAATTTCGATGTGACGGGCATTTCGGATGGCGCGCTCAAGGATAAGTGTGTCGTTGCTAAACGCCGCCAGAGCCTCTCGCCGTGCCGCCTCTATGGCACCGGGTATGTCGGCGGGATCGGTAACAAATCGCATCCCCTTGCCCCCGCCCCCGGCAGCGGCCTTCACCAACAGCGGCACGCCTATGTCCTGCGCCGCCGCCAGAAGCACCTCGTCCGACTGATCCGCATCGTTATAACCGGGTACGCAGGGAACGCCTGCCGCGATCATCCGGCGTTTGGATTCGGCCTTGTCGCCCATGACCCGGATTGCCTCGGGCGAGGGGCCGATGAATGCCAGACCGGCATCGGCGCAGGCCTGGGCGAATTCGGCATTCTCGGCCAGAAATCCATAGCCGGGGTGGATGGCCTGGGCGCCAGACCGGCGCGCGGCGTCGATGATCGCCTCTATGTTCAGATAGGATTGTGTCGCCGGGGCCGGGCCGATGGCCACGGCGACATCGGCGGCGCGCACATGGGCGCTGCCCTTGTCGGCCTCGGAATAGACCGCCACAGAAGCATAGCCCAGTGATTTGGCGCTGCGGGCGATCCGGCAGGCGATTTCGCCGCGATTGGCGATCAGAACTGTGTCAAACTGTGCCATTACGGTGCTTTTCCGGCGGATGCCCAGCTGGGTGCGCGCTTTTCGTGGAACGCGCTCACACCTTCGCGACCTTCGTCGCCCTTCAGCGCGTTGGCAAAACGGTGTGCTGCCATATCAAACGTGTCCGCAAGCGGAGCTGCGCCGACAACTGCCTGACGCACAAGCCCAAGCCGCAGCGCCTCGGCTCCGTCAAAGCGCGCGGCGCTCGGCAGACGGCCAAGGCGCCGGTTTTCCACGGCCACCTGTTCAGGATTGTCCGCGCCCTGATAGTTGCGCTGAAAATCGTTCAGATTACCCCCTGCGCAGAAACTTCCACCCGCGCCACGGACCACAACAATTCGGATCACCGGATCGTTTGCCCGCGCCGCCGCCACCTGTTCCGGTTCGCTGGATAACTCCGGTCTTTCACATGGACTCTGCGCGGTATTCTGAACCATCAGCCGCGCCCCATTGGCGGGGTCATGCCAAGGTTCTTGGTCAGGATCTTCAGCATTATTTCATCCGCGCCGCCACCAATCGATGCCAGCCGCCCATCGCGGTAGAACCGCGAAATCGGGGTTTCATTGAGGAACCCCATGCCGCCATAGAATTGCAGACAGGAATCCGCCACTTCGCGCTGCAACCGCCCGACCTTGAGCTTGGCCATCGAGGCCAGCGTTGTCACGTCCTTGCCGGTGATATAAAGTTCGCAGGCCCGGTAGACGATCGAGCGCAGCAATTCGACCTCGGTCTGCAATTCGGCCAGCCGGAACTGCACATACTGGTTGTCCAGAATCGTGGCGCCAAAGGCCGGGCGCTGGCCAGTATATTCCACCACGTCCGAAATCGAACGCTCCATCAGCTTCAGCGTCGCGGCGCCGGCCCACATGCGCTCCTCCTGGAACTGCTGCATCTGATAGATGAAACCCATGTTTTCTTCGCCGATCCGGTTGCGTTTGGGCACCCGCACATCGTCGAAATACAAGGGCGCGGTGTCCGAGGCGCGCATACCCAGCTTGTCCAGCCTTTCACCCCGGGTCACGCCGGGGCTGTCCAACGGCACCACAATCAGCGACTTGTCGCGATAGGACGGGCCATCGGCGGTGTTGCACAACAGGCAGACCCAGTCGGCCTGGGTGGCGTTTGTGATCCACATTTTCTGGCCGTTGATGATGTAATCATCGCCGTCCGAGCGCGCCGAAGTCGTGATCGCGGCCACATCCGACCCGGCACCGGGTTCGGACACGCCGATAGCGCCCACAAGATCGCCGGCAATCGAGGGCGCCAGCCATTCGCGCCGCAGCGCGTCCGACCCATAACGCGCCAGCGCTGGGGTCGCCATGTCGGTCTGACAGCCGATGGACAGGGGCACCCCCATGCAATCGGCGGTTCCCAGCGCCTCGGCCATGACGATGGCATAGGAATAATCCAGACCCATGCCGCCATATTCCACCGGCTTGTGAATGCCCAGAAACCCCAGATTGCCCATCTTCTTGTAAAGTTCGTGGGCCGGAAAGATCCCGGCCTTTTCCCATTCGTCGACATGTGGATTGATCTCATCGGCGATGAACCTCTCGATCGAGCGGCCAAGTTCGATATGTTCGGTGGTGAATTCCATGGGTTGATCTCCCTGATCTGGCAGATATTGCAACGCCGCCTAAAAGCGGGCGGTTCCGAATGTTACGGGATGCAGTTTGCGTTTGGCGGCCTCGGCGATGGTGGCCAGACAAAAGCCCAGCACCTTGCGGCTGTCGCACGGGTCGATCATCCCGTCGTCAAGTTGCAGTCCCGATGTGGTGAAGGCATCGGCCTGATCGCCGAACAGCTTGATGATCCGGTCCTCCTGCGCCCTGAGGGCGTCCATATCCGGTTCCTGCCCGCGCAGCGCGGCCCCCTCGGTGGCGACAATGGTCATGGTCTTGGCGGCCTGTTCACCGCCCATCACACCAGTCGAGGCATTGGGCCAGGAAAACAGGAACCGAGGTTCGAACGCACGCCCGCACATGCCGTAATTCCCGGCCCCAAAGCTGGCACCGATCATCAGTGTGATCTGCGGCACGGTGGCGTTGGCAACGGCCTGAATCATCGCGGCACCGTTCTTGATCATGCCCGCCTGTTCATAGGTGACACCAACCATGTATCCCGTGGTGTTCTGCAAATAGATGATCGGGCGATCCAGCTGACAGCATAGCTGAATGAACTGCGCCGCCTTCATCGCGCCGGCATTGTCAATGGGGCCGTTATTGCCGATGATGGCGCAGTTGTGGCCGTGGATCGTGCCTTGCAGACAGACCGTCTGCGGCCCGAACAGCGGCTTGAACTCGGTGAAATCCGACCCATCCGTCAACCGCGCCGCAATCTCGCGCATGTCATAGGGCTTGCGAGAATCGGCGGGGACGATGGCGGCCAGATCGCCGCTGGAATAGCGTGGCGGATCGAACGCGGCGGCAGTGTGACAGGCCCGGTCCCATTTCAGCCCGCCGATCACCTTGCGCGCCATGCCAAGCGCGGCCACGTCATCCTCGGCCAGGTACTCGACCAACCCGGTCTTGATGGAGTGCATCTCGGCCCCGCCCAGTTCTTCGGCATCCGCCGTCTCTCCGGTGGCGGCCTTGACCAGCGGGGGACCGCCCAGAAAGGCGCGCCCGCGCCCGCGTACGGAAATCACATAATCGCTCAGCCCCGGCATATAGGCCCCCCCCGCAGTGGAGGAGCCGTGCAGCACGGTGATCACCGGGCATCCGGCGGCAGACAGGCGCGACAGGTTGCGGAAAATCGCGCCGCCATGGATGAAACGTTCAACCCGATAGCGCATCAGGTTGGCCCCGGCGCTTTCAACCAGAAATATGAATGGGAGGCGGTTTTCCAGGGCGATTTCTTGCGCCCGGATGATCTTTTCGCCGCCGGGATCGGTGATCGCGCCCGCGTCAATGCCGCTGTCATTGGCGACGATCATGCATCTGATACCACTGACATAGCCGATCCCGGCGATCTGGCTGGCGCCTGGTACCGAGGCATCCGGTTCTGCCCCGTCGCGCAGGTATCCGGCCATGTTGCCGATCGTGAGAAATGGCGCGCCAGGGTCAAGCAGGCGGGCCAGCCGTTCGCGCGGGAGGCACTGGCCGCGCTTGGCGAACCTCGCGGCCGAGCGTCCAGACTTGTCGGCCGCACGCGCCTCGAGTTCGCGCATCCGGTCAACCAGCACCATCATTGCTGCGCGGTTCCGGGTCGCCTCGGGGCTATCTGGCTGAAGGTCGGATTGAAACATGGTTCGGGCCAGTTCTGGTAAGGCTGGAATCGGGATCATGGTAATTTGAGCACCACTCAGCTTTTTTGTTTTTCAACCCAGTGAGTAACCGTTAAGTGAGGTAGTGCCTTGTTTATGCGCGCAAAACGGAACCGCGCCCGCCGCCAATCCAGTAACGATGAAAGGAATGCCAGCAGGTGCCGTCATTGCACGTTGCGCCCGGCAAGCCGGGGCCTTCAAAAGAAATCCGGCTACAGGACATAGTGAAAATCGGTCACTTTCCCCTCAGGTTTATCGACAAACTCGACCTTGACACGGGTGCCCGGCTTCAGCTTGCCCATGGCCGCGCCCACATCCGACATATCCAGCCCCCGCACGAAATTGATCATTGCGGTATCAATCCCGTCCAGGCGGACATAAGCGATGGCATAGGGCGGGGGCGGCAGATGTTCGAACGCCGCCGAGACAATTGTCGCGGCTTCGATCACGCCCTCGTGGCCGGCCTCGACCCATTCATCGCACGCCTCGAACGAGCGTTCGCAATAGGCGCGCGGCGGCAGGTAGGATATGCCGCTCTTGCTGCTTTTGGTGGCCAGGATCTTGCGTTCTTTGAGGGCATCAAAGAATTTGCCGGCGACCTTGCCGACCGAGTAATTGTACCGGACATTCCATTCGCCGGAAATCACGTCGCTGGCTTTGGTTTCGTCATTTGCCATTGTTCTGGCTCCTTTGTCTGTCAGAGATGATCGGCCCCGAAAACCGAACAAGTGTAAAATTGCGCAGATCCGCCGATGGCTGTCGCCACCGCGTTGCGAACACCGGATACCTGCATATCGCCAGCCTTCTGCATCACCTGGTTGGCGGCCTCGATTGCGCGTACCAGACCGGTCACGCCGATCGGGTTGGTGCACAGCGTACCGCCCGACGGTGAAACCGTCAGTTCGGATCCAAGGTCAAAAGCCCCCGCGTCGCTTAGCGCCGCAGCTTCGCCGCGCCCACAGAACCCAAGCGATTCAATCTGCGGAAATTGCATCGAGCTGAACGGGTCATACAGTTCAGCCACCTGAATTTCCCGCATCGGATCGGTGATGCCTGCCTGGCCGTAGGCTTCTTTGCCGGCGATCTCCAACTCGGCCAGGTCGGCGTATTCAACATCAGCCTTGGGGCCGGTCTTGTCCCCCTGAAACACCGTGCTGGCGGTCGCGCCGATGCCGTTGATAAAGGCCGGTTTTGTGCATTTTTTACGCGCACCTTCTAGATTTGTCAGCACCATCGCCGCCGCGCCGGATGAACGTGGGCAGCAATCAAACAGCTTGTAAGGCCATGAAATCGGGGCGGAATTCATCACGTCATCAATGGTGATTTTCCCCTTCAGATGCGCATGGGGATTTCTCAGCGCATTGGCACGCGCCCGCACGACCACCTGGGCAAATTGTTCCTCGGTGGTGCCGTAGAGCGACATCTGGCGCTGGGAGGAAAGCGCCGTCATGGTAACCGTATTCAGGGCGAAATCGAACTCGTAGAACCGGTCCCAGATCAGGTTCAGAACGTGCTGGGAGTCGGGGGTTTCGGCCACCCGGTCGGCTCCGACAACCAGCACGTTATTGTACAGTCCGGATGCCACATGGGTATAGCCCGCATGCAGGGCCGACCCACCCGTCGCCCCGCCGGTGTGGATCCGCATCAGCGGCTTTCCGGCACCGAAAATCGAATCGACCGACCATTTTTCGATGTCGTGGATGCCGACGAATTCTGTTGGTGCCATGGAAAATACCACCGCATCAATATCATCCGGTGTCATCTTGGCATCGGCCAAGGCGGCCAGCGTCGCGTCCTGCACCAGTTCGGCGTAGACCTTGTCGTCGTGGTGCTTTTTGAAAACGGTTTGACCCGTGCCGATCACGGCTACCTGCTGCGGACTCATGCTGGGACCTCCTGAAAAATGGCGGCGACGGTGCCCTGATGGGCGAACCCGTGAAAGCCGATGGCAGCCGCCGTTTTCACCTGGCCCGCCTGTACCGGCCCGGCCTTTCCGGCAACCTGCAACACCGCTTCGGCGGCGCTGACCAGCCCGGCGCAGAAATAGGGGTTCTGGGCAAACGGTCCGCCGGACGGCGATACGATCTGATCTGCCGGTATGGCCAGCGCCTCACGGGTGGCGATGTCGTGATAGGCGGTTTGCGCCTCGATTTCGATAACGTCCAGATCGGCGGCACCGGACAGGCCCGCATCGGCCATGGCATTGGAATAGGCGGTTTTCAACCCGCTC
This sequence comes from Paracoccaceae bacterium, assembly GCA_014359745.1. Classification (GTDB taxonomy): domain Bacteria; phylum Pseudomonadota; class Alphaproteobacteria; order Rhodobacterales; family Rhodobacteraceae; genus JACIYW01. The sequence goes on from JACIYW010000007.1 coordinate 29,698, forward strand.
ATCGATGACAGCCGCTCGGCCCCCAACTGATAGCTTTCAAGGCTCCAGCCGATGCCAGACAGGCGCGCCATCGGGGTCTTGCCAGGATTGTCGTTCAGCCATTTGCCCGAGACGACCACCATCGCAATCGCGCCATCCGTGACCGGCGGGCGGTGCCCTTCGCGCAGCGGCGTCGAAACATAGGGCGAGGCAGCTATGGCGTCCGCCCCTGCCGGTGTACGCGCAACACCACGCGGGTTCCTGGCCGCAGCCTGACCATAGCTGGCCGCAACTTGGCTGGCTTTCGCCTCGTCGGCACCCCGCATGGCCCCGGCGAACAACCCGTCAGTGATGGACATGTTCAGCCCGATGGGACGGGTATAGAATGGCTCGCAGCGCATCCGCATTACGTCTTCGAACGGCGCGATCGAACTTTTGTTCCAGCTGACCAGCAGGCCAAGGTGGAACCGGCCCGACCGGATGCGCGTCGCTTCCAGGCAAAGACCGGTCAGACCCGAATCGGTCGCCTTGATCTCATCCTTCAGATAGGCCCCCGATGGCGCAGCCAGCAACATGCTGGAAATACTGCGCCCGTCCAGTTCGTCGCAAGCGGCGATGGTCACATGGTCCAGATCCCTGCGGTTCAATCCCACTGCATCCAACGCCTTTTTCGCGGTGTCGTATACCATCTCCTCAAGCCGCTTGTCAGTCACGCGATCGCGTGCCTCGTGCAGGGTGACACCCAGTATATAGGCGTCATTCTCCTTAAAGACTGGGACCATTGAATTCTCCTCCGGCAAGGCCAACGCGCCGCCGGTTGGCGACAGCGATTCTGAGTTCCCGACAAACGCTAGCGCAGGAATTTTGAATTGTCATTCATTTAATTTATTTGCAGTTCATCTGATAATCCACTAGGTACTACAAGTGACCAGTCGTTCAATTCGACATCACCGATCCGTTGATTCCAAAGTTAAAAAGGGTATTTTGTGGCGAAAACTTCGAGGACTTCGAGCAAGCAGGCTTGGGGCGATGCGTTCCCAGATGCCGAGCAGGTGAGGGAGCTCAAGCGGGTGGCCGTTCTGCGTGGCGCGGCGCAGGCATTCAACAAATATGGATTTCACGGCACCTCACTGGACGATATTGCCGAAAGCCTAGGCGTGACCAAGCCTGCGCTTTACCACTATGTGAAGAGCAAGCAGGAAATGCTGTTCCTGGTGCGCGAGGCGACGCTGGCCGCTGCGTTTGCCAGCCTTGAGTTGGCCGAGGCGCGGGGCGGCAGCGGTCGGGAGCGCCTGATCTCCACCCTGCGCGACTATATCCAGAGCATTAACAGCGAAGATTCGATCTGTGTCATCAGCATGGAGGAACGGGTTCTGCGGGAACCCTTTGAGTCCAGAATCATCGGCATCCGCGATGATTTCGAGGCGCGACTGCGTGATCTTGTCGAGCAGGGCATCGAGGATGGCAGTATCGTGCCCTGCTGCCCCAAGCTGGTGGTGTTCAGCCTGCTGGGGTCGGTGAACTGGACGCAACGTTGGTTTCGGCACGGCGGCGCGTGGTCCAACGAGCAGGTTTCGGTGGCGGTTGGAGAGGTTTTGGAGAGATCCCTGTCGCCCGACCCGTCGCCCAGACTTTTGGCCGATCCGGCAAAGATAGAGATCGAAGTCGCGAACTAACGCAATCCGGCGCAGGAGACGCCATGCCAAAAGGAGAAGGGAATTGGATTTCAATCTGACTGAAGATCAAAAGCGGTTGCAGGAATTGATCTGGAGCTTTGCCGAAAAGGAAGTCGCTCCGATTGCCGAGCGTCTGGACGCCGAAGCGGTGTTTCCCACGGAGCTGTTCCAAAAGGTCGCCGAGATGGGCATCACCTCGATACCGTTCCCGAAAGAATTCGGCGGCATGGGGTTCGATACGCTGGAAATGGTCATCGCGCTGGAGCAGCTGGCCCGCGCCGATCAGTCGTTGGCGGCGACCACCATGGTCAGCGTGGCCTGCGGGCTGGTGATGGCGCGCTATGGCAGCAAGGAACAGATCGCCAAATACGTGCCAGATATCGTATCGGGCAAGGCAATTGGCGCGATTGCCGGAACCGAGCCTCAGGCCGGTTCCTGGACCGCAGGTATCACCACGCGCGCCAAGAAAGTCGATGGCGGCTGGCTGCTGAATGGTGAAAAGGCTTATATCACCAACGCCGGCACGCCTCTGACATCTTATGTTCTGGTCATGGCCGTGTCCAGCGAGCCGGGGGCTGAGCGTAAGCAGTACACCCTTTTCATCGTGCCTGCGGGCACCAAGGGATTCACCCCGGGCGAGCCGTATAAGAAAATGGGCTGGCGGTCTTCGGATACGCGGCCCTTGTATTTTGACGATTGCTTTATCCCTGATGATTCCATTCTCGGCGACGTGCATGGCGGCCGTATCCTGCTGCATCGCGGCTATCAGCAGGCGCGGGTTTTCCTGTCGGCCTGTTCGGTTGGTCTGGCCCAGGCCAGCATCGATCATTCGATTGAATTCGCCAACAACCGCAAGGCGTTCAAGGGCACAATCGGGTCGTTGCAGATGGTGCAGGACATGATCGCCGATATGGCGGTCGGCACCGAGGCTGCCCGTCTGTTGACCTATCGCGCCGCCCAACTGGCGGACCAAGGCACCGCGACGCTGAGGGATCTGGCCTATGCCAAGTATTTTGCCACCGAGAACGGTTCGAAATGTGCCGATCTGGCGATCCAGGTGCACGGTGGCTGGGGCTTCATGGATGACTGCGCGGTATCGCGATTCTACCGCGACAACCGGGTCTGCACGATTGGCGACGGGGCTAGCCAGATTCAAAAACTGATCATGGCAAGGGATCTGGGGTTGGACGTTCAGTTCTGAATCAAAATAACATGTTGCGGGCGGATTCCGCTCCGCCCGCAACGCTGAACCGACTAGGCTTTGGGAGGAGCTGAAGTATGGGTTTCGAGGGGAATGCCGTCAGTCTGTGCTGGCCATCGCCCGGTGTGGCTATGGCAACCATGACCCGTGCGGGAGAAATGAACACCCTGCATCTAGACCTGATAGACGAAATGGGCCGCGCCATTGACGAGGCGCAGGAAAACAAGGCCCGCGCTCTGATCCTGACCGGCAACGGGCGCGCCTTCTGCTGCGGTGCCCACTTGAAGTACTTCGATAAGGGCACCCTAGACCGCTTTGACATCAGGGATAATTATCTGAATCGGATTGCCCTACTGTTCGATCGGATCGAGGCCATTTCCATCCCGGTCATAGCGGCTGTCAACGGCTATGCCATGGGCGGCGGATGTGAAATGGCGCTGGCCTGTGATTTCCGCATCATGGCGCAGGGCGCAATCATGGCGCTGCCCGAGGTTAAGCTGGGCGCGACGCCCGGTGCCGGGGGCGTGCAGAAGCTGGCGAAATACTGCGGGCGCGGCAAGGCGACCGAGGTGATCCTGCTGGCGCAGGACATCGACTGTGATTACGCTCGAGAATTGGGGCTTTTATATACCTCTGTGCCGCCCGAAGGGCTGCTAGAGGCCGCCCTTGATCTGGCCGCGCAGCTGATGAAATTTAGCCCGATGGCCATTGGTCAGTGCAAGGCATCCATCCACATCGCCGAAGATTGCGACCTGCGCACCGCCCGCCGCTATGGGCTTGAGGCGCTGAGCAATCTGATCGGGTCTTCTGACTGGGAGGAAGGCATGACCGCCTTTCACGAAAAACGCGAACCGGAGTTTGGTTGAATGAGAAACACGGTCCTTTCTGCCAAGAGCCTGCGTCTGACATTTGGCGCAATCACAGCTGTTGAGGATATTTCGCTGCAGGTAAAAACCGGTCAGATCTGTGCTCTCATCGGTCCCAACGGTGCTGGCAAAAGTAGCTTTCTCAACTGTCTTTCGGGGTTTTACAGCCCCTCGTCCGGCACGGTCGAATTCGAGGGCGAGGACATTACCGGCCTCACACCTTTCCGACGCGCTGAAATGGGCATGGCGCGAACGTTTCAGGGCAATCAGACCTATCAGTCGATGACGGTGCGCGAAAACATCCTGTCGGGCTTTCACAGCCAGATGCGCAGCGGATTGCTGGGTGGGCTGCTATATTGGGGCGGGGTTCAGCAGGAAAACGCGCATTTCATTAATCTGGCCGAGGAAATCATCGAGTTTCTTGAGCTTGAGCCATTGCGCAACACCCTGGTGGGCGAACTGGGTTACGGATTGCGCAAGCGCATCGACCTTGGTCGCGCCCTAGGGTTGAATCCGAAGATCCTGATCATGGATGAGCCGATGGCGGGCATGAACACCGAGGAAAAGGGCGATCTGGCGCGCTTTATTCTGGATATCCGCGATGCGCGTAATATCCCGATCATTCTGGTTGAACACGACATGGAAGTCGTGATGGACATTTCCGACGAGGTCACGGTGATCGACTGGGGCAAGGTCATTTCCTCTGGGCCGCCGGACAAGGTGCGCAGCGATCCCAAGGTGATATCGGCCTATTTGGGTGGGGGCGTGGTATGACACAGATAACAGGCGTTCTTGGCACCGATCCCCGTACCATCGCCGGGCGTTCGATCCCGCAACTGCTGCTGGAAAGGGCCAGTTCTTTTCCGGACGACACGTTCCTGCAGAAGAAGCATTTCGGACTCTGGAAACCGTTCACCTGGTCCCAGACCCTGAACATGATCAGCCGCTATACCTATGGGTTGACCGCGCTGGGGGTCGAGCCGGGCGATTGCGTGGCGCTGATCAGCGAGAACATCGTCGAGGGGTTCGTTGCCGAATATGCGATCCTGTGCCGGGGCGCGCTGTGCGCGGCGATGTATCCCGACATGAGCGTCAGCGAGATGGAGCATATCCTGCGCGACAGCGCTGCCCGCGTCGTGTTTGCAGAAGACCAGGAGCAGGTGGACAAGGCGCTGACCCTGATCGACAAGGTGGAAACGCTGGAATGGATCGTATATTTCGACGATCGCGGCATGTGGGGTTACGACCACCCGCAAGTTCTGAGCGTCGAGGAAATGGAAAGACGGGGCGAGGGGTTTCATACAAAATTCCCCGAGCAGTTTGAACAGGTTGTCGGCAGTGTCGGCCTGCGGGATGTGGCGATCATCAGCTATACATCGGGCACCACCGGGCTGCCCAAGGGCGCGCGTCTCAGTCATGAATTCTTGCTGGACAGCGGCTATCGGCTGATGGACGCGTTCAACGTCAAACACGGCCATGAATATCTGTCCTATATCTCGCAGGCATGGGCGGCCGAACAGATCTGCGGCATCGCCTTGGGTGTTCTGGCGCCGATGGTGGTCAGTTTCGCGGAAAAGCCCGAAACCGTACCCAATGATCTGCGCGAACTTGCACCCGAATTTTTGTTGTTCACCCCGCGTCAGTGGGAAATGATGGCGTCCGGATTGCAGGCCAACATGTTTGATGCGCACCCGCTGGTGCGCCGCCTTTACGAGTGGGCGTTGGCCACCGGCAAGAAACACCGCGATGCGCGGGGACTGAGCAGCAAGTTGAGGATGGCGATGGCCGACCTGCTGGTGCTTGCCGGTGTGCGCGACAATCTGGGGCTGAAGCGGGCCAATGCGCCGCTGAGCGCCGGGTCGGGGCTGTCCGAAGAGATTTTCACCTATTTTCATGCCATCGGAATCCCGCTGAGAAACCTTTATGGCGCTACCGAATCCGGCCTTGTCGCTGCACATTGGAAAGGTACATTCAACGCCCGCACCATGGGGCAATTGTTGCCGGTCGATCCGACTATCGGTACCCTCCTGGTTGCCGATGTCAGCGACACGGGCGAGTTGCTGCTAAGCGGGGGGGCGAGGTTCTCGGGCTATCACAACAATCCCGATGCCAGCGCCGAGAGTTTCAACGAGGCCGGTCAATTCCGAACCGGCGATGCGATCCGCATTACGGAAGACGGGGACATGATTTTTCTTGACCGGGTCAAGGATTTGCGTACGCTTGCCAACGGCCATGTCTATCCGCCGCAGTTTCTGGAAAACAACCTGCGCTCGTCACCTTTCATCAAGGATGCGGTGATTATCGGTGACGAAAACTATGACCGGGTAAGCGTACTAATCAACATTGATGCGGAAATCTGCGGTCGCTTCGCCGAACGCAACGGCTTGGGGTTTGGCACCTTCGCCGAACTGAGTCAGTTGCCGGAGGTGATCGAACAGATTGCCAAGACGATTGCGGAGGTGAACCAGATGCTTGATGCACCGTCGCGGGTGGCCAGTTTTTGCTGCCTGCCCAAGGAACTGGACCCGGACGATGCCGAACTTACCCGGTCGCGCAAGCTGCGGCGCAACGTGATCTTCGACCGCTATGCCACGGCAATCGAGGCGCTTTATGGCGACGACGACGAATGTGATCTTGAGGTTGTGATAAAATACCAAGATGGGCGGGAGTCTGTTGTGCGATCGGTGGTGACGATAAAACGGATGGAGAACGCGGATGATTGAACTTGTTCAGAGCCTGTCTTCGGGGGTTTTGTTAGGCCTTCTCTACGGCATCGTGGCGCTGTCTTTCGTGGTGATCTACCGCGCCTCAAGGGTGGTCAATCTGGCCCAGGGTGAAGTGGTGATGGTCGGTGCGTTCCTGGCCTGGATGGCGGCGTCTTCGTTTGGATTACCTTTGTATCTGGCGATACCGGCGGCCCTGGCGATGTCGGCGTGTTTCGGGGTGATAATCGAAAGGTTTGTCTTCCGCCCGCTGACCGGCCAGCCGATCTTTGCCGTTGTCATGGCTAGCATCGGCCTGATCATCCTGCTGCGCGGCGCGACCATGGTGATCTGGGGGCCGGCCACGCGGCCGTTCCCGCAGGTGTTCCCGCTGGGAGCCATTGAGATCGGGCCGATCCTGCTGAATACGGCGCTGTTGATTGGCGGGGTGATTACCATCATCTGCGCTGCGGGGCTGAACTGGTTCTTCATGCGCACCGATGCCGGGCTGCGGCTGGCGGCGGTGGCCGAGGATCACACCACCGCGCTGTCGATGGGGATTTCGGTCAAGAAGTCGGCAATCATCGCTTGGGTGCTGGGAACCACGCTGGCCACGGTATCGGCGATTATCATGCTGTCGGGCAGCGTTCTGGGTGTCACGGCGGCCGAGATCGGGTTCCGCGCCTTGCCGGTGGCTTTGCTGGGCGGGATGGAATCGGTGCGCGGGGCGGTTATCGCGGGGGTTCTGGTGGGCATGGCCGAGGCGCTGGCCTCGACCTATCTGGATCCGTTGACTAACGGAGCACTGTCGCAGATTTTCCCGTTCATTCTGATAATCTTGGTTCTTCTGATCCGTCCGCAGGGGTTGTTCGGATGGAAGATCATCGAAAGGATCTGAAATGCTGCCCTCTGGTATAATATTCAAGTCCTACGCAGCCGAAGAGGCTTTTCTTGTAACCCGTCCGCAGAAGCTGGTTTTCGCGCTGTTTATTGTTGCACTGTTCCTGTTCCCCATGGTCGGCTCGACCTATCTGGTGGGCACGGTTTCTGTCATGATGATCACCATGATCGCGGTTCTGGGCTTGCAGATCACGGTGGGCATGGCCGGCCAGATCAACCTCGGCCAGTCGGCGTTTGTTGGGGTCGGGGCCTATGTCACGGCGGCGATGGCGGTGAATTACGAGTTGCCGTTCTGGCTGGCGATCCCGATTGGCGGTCTGACGGCGGGTCTGACCAGCATCTTGTTCGGCCTGCCGGCAGCGCGGATCAAGGGGTTCTATCTGGCCCTGACCACCGTGGCCGCGCAGGTGATGTTCCCGCTTGCCATCTCGCGCCTGCCGCAGTCGTGGTTTGGCGGCTCCAACGGCATGTCGATGCCGTCAATGGAACTGTTCGGCTACGAAATCTGGGGGCAGACGGGGCTTTATCTGGTCAACCTGTGCTTTCTGATCGTGTTCACCACGCTGGCCTTCAACCTGCAGCGCAGCCGCGTCGGACGCGCCTTTATCGCCATTCGCGAGAACGACGTGGTGGCGCCCGTGATGGGCATCAACCTGGTAAAGTACAAGATTCTGGCGTTCTTCATCGGTGCGGTGTTCGCTGGCATTTCGGGCGGGCTTTACGCTTATTACGTCACCTACGTCACCGCCGAGCAATTCACCCTTTGGCTGTCGGTGATCTATCTCGGCATGTTGCTGATCGGCGGCATGACCAGCCCGCTGGGGGCGATATTCGGGGTGATTATCATCACGTTCTTGCAGGAAACCACGCACGAGATCGGCGGCTATCTGTCCGGCAGGATCAGCTTTGTCGATGAAAGCGTGCTATTCCCGGCCACCAACATTCTGCTGGGCGCCGTCATCATCGCTGTGCTGATCTTTGAACCGCATGGCATGGTACGGCGCTGGCGGATCGCTAAAGCGGCCTATCGGATATGGCCCAACCCGCATGGATAAAAAGACGAATACAACAGAACTTGGTGCGCATCGCGGAACGCGCCGAATGGACGGCTGGCAACGCCGGAACTCCGCCCAGGAACAATCTCCGCGACACCGGTTCTTCCGGTGCTCAAAAAGGTGAAGTCCAACAAAGGAAGGACAAAATATGTCGATCGTTAGAAGTATTCAAACGCTTGGGCGAGGTGCTGCTGCGGCTGCCGTGTTAGGGCTGTCGCTTGTGAGTGCTCCAATGGCACAGGCCGAAACCGACTATACGTTCAGTGTGTCGGTCGATTTCACCGGTCCATTTGCCGACATCATGCCGAACTGGCATGCGGCGCACCGGGCCATGGTGGACTACTGGAACGATACCACCGGCAAGGATCTGGGCGTCAAGGTCAACATGGCTGTCAACGATATGCGCTATGACGCATCCGTCGTGGCCAAGACCTGGCCCGGCATCCTGGCCAGCGCAAAGCCGATCATGCATATCGGCATGGGCTCGCCCGACCTGATGAGCCTGATGAAACGCCTGCCGCGCGATCAGGTGCCGATGATCATGGGCACCGCCATGGTCGGTACGGTCTGGGCGCCCGATGGCTGGCATTTCTCGTTCCGCCCGACCTATAGCCATGAATTCGCGGCCATGCTGGATCATCTGCAAAAGGGACTGGGCGAGGACCGCCCGCTGCGCATCGGCACCGTTTCTACACAGGGGCGCGCCGGCTACGAAGATCAGGTCAAGGGCGTCGTGCAACTGACCAAGATGTATCCCGACCGGTTCGAGATCGCCGGCCACGAATGGGTTGCCGACCATCCGGTGACCGTCACCAACGAAATCCGCCGGATGCTGGAAAGCAAACCGGACGCGATCATCATCGGTGCCACCACAACTCAGGTGATTGCCACCGTGCGCGCGCTTGAGGAGCTGAAAGCCTCTGACGTCGCCGTTGTCACCGCCTCGCAGAATGGCCTGGACATAGTTTCCGAATCGTTGGGTCTGGACGCGCTCGAGGGTGACTATTCGGTTTTCTCCTTCGCCCCATCGATGGAGCCGGGTCTGAAGGCGCGCGATGTCTATAACAAGTACCACACTGGGGCGGGGAAATGGGATCTGGGCGCGGCGCAATCAGCGGCACAGATGCTGGTAGCCTTGCGCACGCTGGAAGGCGCAGTCGCAGCGGTTGGCGCCGACAAGGTAACCGGGAAGGCGATGTATGAAAGCCTGTTGGCGACCAATTTCACGTCCGAGATGATGCTTGGCCTGACGCCAGACTTGGATTTCGACACCACCGCGCCGTTCCCGGTGGGCGAAATCAGGGCAAAGGCGATCACCGTCAAGGACGGGGTGATCGTGCCTGCGTCCGACGGCTGGATGACGGCGCCGTTGCTTGAAAAATGGTGATCACACCAGTCTGAACACCTGATGACAAGGGAAGGATCCTGACAGTGTTGCTTGAACTCAAGAATGTCGAAGTCGTCTATAGCGGCGTTGTTCAGGTTCTCAGAAGCGTCAATATCGACGTTCCCAAGGGAAGTGTCGTGGCGATTCTGGGTGCAAACGGCGCCGGCAAGTCAACCACGCTCAAGGCGATCTCCAGCTTGCTGGAGATCGAACACGGCGAGGTTTCGGACGGTGAAATTCTGTATCAGGGAAAAGACATCGCCAATACGGACCCTGCCGACATCGTGCGTCAGGGGATTGTTCAGGTGCTTGAGGGCCGCAAGGTTCTTGAGCATTTGACAGTCGAACAGAACCTGCGCCTCGGAGCGCATTTTCGCAAAGACCGCGACGTGGTCGCCGAGGATGTGGAGCGCGTTTTCAACTATTTCCCGGCCCTGCGCGCTCTGCTGAAACGCACCGCCGGCTATCTGTCGGGCGGCGAAATGCAGATGTTGCTGGTCGGGCGCGCACTGCTGGCCAAGCCCAAAATCCTACTTCTGGATGAGCCGACGATGGGGTTGGCGCCGTTGATCGTAGAGGAAATCGTATCCTGTCTGAAACAGATTCATGCACAGGAAGACATGAGCATGATTATCGTTGAACAGAACGCCAACGCGGCCCTGTCGGTGGCCGACTATGCCTATGTTCTGGAAAACGGGCGCATCGTCATGCATGGGCCCAAAGAGGAATTGCAGAAGAACCAGGATATCCAGGAATTCTATCTGGGCCTCTCCATAGGCCAAGACCGCAAAAGTTTTCGTGAGATCAAACACTATAAGCGCCGCAAACGATGGCTTGGCTAGGCAGGAATTTTCATTGTGACACCCTGGCTCTGCTTGAGCCGCCGGGGTCAGTACGGAAAAAGGGAGAAAACGCTGCCTCCGGCAATTTGAAAATGGCCTAACAAGAACAAACCCTGATTGTTCGCACCGGTGGTTCGGGGGGGTATTCAGGAGGAGCAAAATGACGGCAATCAACGATATTTACCCGAGTCTTCAAACCGTTCATTCTCATACCAACGGCCCCGGTCCGTGACTCTCGCTGATGGCTTCCCTTCGGTTCGCCGCTGTGATTCCCTTCCATCGGAGCATGGACGTTTCGATGGCGGTTGCGATCACAAGAACGGATTTGTCGGCGCGTGAGCTTCGGGTTGCGGCGGCGAAGGCGAAGGATGGCAAGGCGGCGCGGCGCATGCTGGCGATCGCGCTGGTGCTGGAGGGGGTGGATCGCAAGACCGCCGCCGAGAGCTGCGGGATGGACCGGCAGACGCTACGGGGTGAGGAGGATCGGAAAACCGTCCAGTGGACGGTTTTCCCGACGAACGGGCACCGCTACAACGCCGAAGGGCTGGCGGGGCTGTCCGACCGGGCCCGCGCCGCGGCTGAGCCCTGATCAGAAGGCCGAGCTGGCGCAGATGGTGCGCGAAGGTCCCGACCCTGCCGTGGACGGGGTGGTGCGCTGGCGGCGCATCGACCTTGAGCGCAAGATCGCGGCGCGCCTCTCGCGTCACCATGCACGAGCGCACGGTGGGCAAGCAGTTGGCCGCGCTCGGATTTCGTCGGTTGTCGGTGCGTCCGCAGCACCCGAAATCCGATCCCCAGGCCCAGGAGGCGTTCAAAAAAACTTCGCCGCGACCGTAACCGACGCCCTGCCGGATCACGCCCGGGGAAACCCCTGGAGGTGTGGTTCCAGGAGTTCGCCATTGATGCGCCATTGATGAAGTGGATGGCTCGCGCTTCCGGCATCGCAATGTGCCATGTTGGGTGCTGTGAACATCACCAACAAAGGGAGCCATCCATGGACGATGTTACCACAATCGGGATCGATCTTGCGAAGTCTGTTTTCCATCTGCACGGCG
>JACIYW010000070.1 GCA_014359745.1 Paracoccaceae bacterium
AAGATGCATGTCATGGCTGACCAGAATCACCGCGCCCGAATAGGCGGTCAGCGCCTCGACCAATGCTTCGCGGCTTTCAATATCCAGGTGGTTGGTCGGTTCATCCAGAATCAACAGATGCGGCGCATCGATCGTGGCCAGCAAGAGCGACAGCCGCGCCTTCTGCCCGCCCGAAAGCTTGCCCACCAGCGTTTCGGCCTGATCGGCCATCAGCCCGAAACTGGCCAGCCGCGCGCGCAGCCTTGGCGGCGCCTCATTGGGGCGCAGGCGCTGGATGTGCTGGATCGGCGTCTCGTCGATATGCAGCTCATCGACCTGGTGCTGGGCGAAATAACCGATGCGCAGTTTGCTTGACCGGGTGATCTGCCCGCCCGCCGGGGCCAGCTTTTCGGCCAGCAGCTTCGACAGCGTCGATTTCCCCTCGCCATTGCGCCCCAAAAGGGCGATGCGGTCATCCTGATCGATGCGCAGGGTCAGGTGGCGCAGCACCGGCGGGCCGTCATAGCCCACGGCGCAATCCTGCATGGTGATGATGGGCGGCGACAGTTCTTCGGGGGCGGGAAAGGTGAACACCTGCTTTGCCGCCTCTTCGGGGGCGGTGATCGGGGTCATCTTTTCCAGCATCTTCACGCGGCTTTGCGCCTGCGTGGCTTTTGAGGCCTGCGCCTTGAACCGATCCACGAATTTTTGCAGATGCGCGCGCCGGGCTTCCTGTTTCTTGGCCTCGGCGGTCAAAAGCGCGCGCTGTTCGGCGCGGGTGCGGGCGAAATTGTCGTAATTGCCCTGATAAAAGGTCAGCTTGCGGTTATCCAGATGCAGGATACCGCCCACCGCGCGATTAAGCAGGCCGCGATCGTGGCTGATGATGATGATCGTGTGCGGATATCTGGCCAGATAGGATTCAAGCCAAAGCGCCCCTTCCAGATCAAGATAGTTGGTCGGCTCGTCCAGCAACAAAAGATCGGGCTGGGCAAACAACACGCCCGCCAGCGCCACGCGCATCCGCCAGCCGCCCGAGAAATCCGAACAGGGGCGCTGCTGCGCCTCGGTGTCAAAGCCAAGCCCTTTCAGGATCGCGCTCGCCCGCGCCTCGGCCGACCAGGCGTCGATATCGGTCAGGCGCGCGTGCACTTCGGCGATGCGATGCGCGTCTTGCGCGGTCTCGGCTTCCGCCATCAGGCGGGCGCGTTCGGTATCGGCGGCCAGCACCGTTTCAATCAGCGAGGTGGCGGACGATGGCACCTCTTGCGCCACACCCCCGATGCGGGCGCGCGACGGCAGGCTGATCTCTCCGCCCTCCAGCGCCAGCTCGCCCCGGATCAGCCGGAAAAGCGTGGTCTTGCCGGTGCCGTTGCGCCCGACAAGCCCCACCTTGTGCCCGGCAGGGATACGCGCCGATGCGCCCTGAAACAGCGGGCGGCCCTCGACGGAATAGCTGATGTCATTGAGTGTAAGCATGGGGCGGCTCTTGCCCCAGCGGGGCGCCCGCGTCAATCGGCGAGTGGGGCAATTGCGCCCGGATCGGCCCCTTGTGGCGACGTGCCGGTGTCGGTACGCCGTATGTACGCGATATGTACGCAATATGCACGGGCGGCGCGGTGGCCGTTTCATTCTTTTCAACCCGCCCCGGTCATGGTAGCGCAACGCCCGTATCTGTCGGCGGGCAAGGGGCCTGCCGCATCAGGCGAAAGGGAATTTCATGGCCACCGAACGCACGCTGTCGATCATCAAACCCGACGCGACCCGCCGCAACCTGACCGGCAAGATCAACGCCCGCTTCGAAGAGGCCGGCCTGCGCATCATCGCGCAAAAGCGCATCCACCTGTCGCCCGCACAGGCCGGCCGGTTCTATGAGGTGCACAAGGACCGCCCGTTTTACGGCGAACTGGTGGAATTCATGGCGTCCGAACCCGTCGTCGTGCAGGTTCTGGAAGGCGAAAACGCCATCGCCAAGAACCGCGAAGTGATGGGCGCAACCAACCCCGCCAATGCCGATGACGGCACCATCCGCAAGGATTTCGCGCTGTCGGTTGGCGAAAATTCCGTGCATGGATCGGATGCGCCGGAAACGGCCGCGGAAGAGATTTCCTTTTTCTTTTCGGGGCTTGAGATCGTAGGGTAATGCGATATCTGGCGGCCCCGCGCATCGGGGCCGCCGCTTGGGCTGATCTCGGTCAGTCGCATGCGTTGCCTTGACCGGGGCACGCGCGGCGGGCGCGGGATTTGAGTATTTTTTTCGAGAGGATGGGAAAGAGCGTTTTCTTTTGGGGTCGGGGTGCGGGTCTGATTGGGCGCGACAGGCGCTATCGCAGCGCCCGGCCCTTGATGATCGCATCGGGGCCGAATCGCGCGCGGATCTTGTCGGCGGCCCGTTCGGCGGCTGCGCGGCTGGCGGCGGCGGGGTCGAGCAGATCGGGCGTGCGGTCGGCCATGTTTGCCGCGCAGAGATCGCTTAATCCCACCCCGATCAGGCGAAACGGCCCGCGCCCTGCCTCGGCATCGAACAGGCCGCGCGCGGTGCGGTAGATCGTATCGGCCATCTGGCTGGGTTCGCGCAGGCTGGTGCGGCGCGTCAACAGCCGGAAATCCGCGCGTTTGATCTTCAGCGTCACCGTCCGCCCCGCCAGATCCCGCGCCTTGGCCCGATCCGCCACCTTTTCGGCCAGCCGCCAGATATGGCCGTCCAGCAGATCGGCATCGCCGGTATCTTCGGCAAATGTGGTTTCATTCGAGATGGATTTGACCGGTTCATGCGCCGTCACCGCCCGGTGATCCTGCCCGCGCGCAAGGTGCCAGAGCCGGTCGCCAAGCCGCCCGAAACGTGCGGTCAAATCCTTGATATCCCATCGTAAAAGATCGTCAAAGCTGCGGATGCCCGCGCGTTCAAGCGCCACCTGCGCCGCCTCTCCCACGCCCCAGATAAGGCGCACCGGCTTGCCGCGCAGAAACGCCGCCGTTTCCCCCGCGCCGATCACCGAAAAGCCGCGCGGCTTGTCCAGATCCGACGCGATCTTGGCCAGAAACTTGTTATGCGACAGCCCGATCGATCCGCCGATGCCCAGTTCGGTCTGCATGCGCCGGATCAGCCCGGCCAGCACAACCGCAGGCGGCGCGCCGTGCAGACGTTCGGTGCCGGTCAGGTCCAGAAACGCCTCGTCCAGCGACAGCGGCTGCACCATTGGGGTCAGCTCGTCCATCATGGCGCGGATGGCGCGCGAGACCTCGGCATAGGCCTGCATGCGCGGCGGCACCACCACCGCATCGGGGCATAGCTTGAGCGCCTGAAACATCGGCATCGCCGACCGCACGCCATGAATTCGCGCGATATAACAAGCGGTTGATACAACCCCCCGCCGCCCGCCGCCCACGATCACCGGCAGATCGCGCAAGGCCGGATTGTCGCGCTTTTCCACCGAGGCATAGAAGGCGTCGCAATCCATATGGGCGATGGAAAGGCTGAACAGTTCGGCATGTTCCACCACCCGCCGCCCGCCGCATTTGGGGCAGCGCGGGCCGGTGGTGAAGGTGGCAAGACAATCGCGGCAAAGGGCGGGCATGGCAATGCGGGGTTGGGCAGCCGCTGTTCTAGCGCGAAAACCGGCGTGCCGGAAGGGCCCGCGTTGCAGGCGTGTCCTGCGGCGGTTTCAGGGGGATTTCGGGGCGGGGGCGTAGGGTTGCACCGACTCGACCTTGCTGTTGATGTTTTCCCCCGCTGCGTGAAGGCCAAGAAACAACCCGCTCAACCCGATCACGACCAATGACATGATAGCCGCCGTAAGCACCACCCAATCCACCGTGGTGGCGCCGTCTTCGCGGGTCAGGAACACTTTGGTCAGGCGGCGCATCGATACGGTCTTTCGGGGTTTGGGGCAGGCGGGTGGCGTTGTTCCCCTTGCACTTAAGGGCCATTCACCCCTGGTTAACCGTACAATCGGGCCTGATAATGTGCAAAGCGCGGCGAAATCCCGCCCTTGCAACTTTAAGATGACATATTGCTTGCGCGAGGCCGCGCGCCGATCCCGCGCCGTAATACGCGACCATGCCCTGATAATCCGATATGGATGGAATTGTTGCCGCCGCCGTTTTGGTCGCGGATGAAGGATTTTCCGAGGCGTGCGATGCTATTCATCTGATATCCGTTGCTGGAACAATTTACACGGAACCGTGCCCTACAATCCGATCTTGACGGCATTGGGCGGCAATCGGGGCATTTGCGCGGCGCTGAGGGCAATTCGCCCCCTGTCGCGAAGGCTTGGACAATCCCCGCCGAAAGGCGTAGAGAGGCCGCATCAGGCAGCTTCGCAGCAACAGGATCGGCCATGGCCCCGCGTGATCTGAAAATCCCCCAGCAGCGTCACCCCGAAAAGGCGCGCAGGCCCGACACTGCCCAGCCGAAAAAACCCGACTGGATCCGCGTCAAGGCGCCGGGCGGGCAGGGCTATGCCGAAACCCACCGCATCATGCGCGAACACAAACTGACCACGGTCTGCGAAGAGGCCGGTTGCCCCAATGTCGGCGAATGCTGGTCACAGGGCCACGCCACCATGATGATCATGGGCGAGGTCTGTACCCGCGCCTGCACCTTTTGCAACATCGCCACCGGCAAACCGCCCGAGGCGCTGGATGTGTTCGAGCCGGGCCGCGTGGCCGATGCGGTGAAAAAACTGGGGCTGAACCATGTGGTGATCACCAGCGTTGATCGTGATGATGTCGAGGATGGCGGCGCCGAACATTTCGCCCAGACCATCCGCGCCATTCGCCGTCAGGCCCCCGGCACCACGATCGAGATTTTGACCCCCGATTTCATCCGCTGCGACCCGAAGGTGCTGGAAGTTGTCGTGGCGGCGAGGCCCGATGTCTTCAATCACAACCTGGAAACCGTGCCCGGCCTTTACCCCGAGGTGCGGCCGGGCGCGCGCTATTTCCACAGCCTGCGCCTGTTGCAGCGGGTCAAGGAACTTGATCCCGCGATGTTCACCAAATCGGGGATCATGGTGGGGCTTGGCGAAGACCGGCAGGCGGTGATGCAGGTCATGGATGACATGCGCGCCGCCGATATCGATTTCCTGACCATCGGCCAGTATCTGCAACCCACGCCCAAACACCACCGGGTGGATCGGTTCGTCACCCCCGACGAATTCGCGGGGTATCAGAAAGCGGCCTATGGCAAGGGGTTTTTGATGGTCTCGGCCACGCCGCTGACCAGATCGAGCTATCACGCGGGCGACGATTTCGCCCGGTTGCGCGCCGCAAGGCTGGCCCGGCTGGGGTAGGCATCGCCGCTTATACCCCAGCCGCCTTTGCCCCGCGTTCGCGGTAGGGCGTGGTCTGGTAGCAGGCCCGGTAGCATTTGGAAAAATGCGACGGAGAGGCAAAGCCGCAGGCCAGCGCCACGTTGATCACGCTCATATCCGTCTGCATCAGCAGATTGCGCGCCCTGGACAGGCGCAGTTCCATGTAATAGCGTTTCGGGCTGCGGCTGAGGTAGCGGCGGAACAGCCGCTCCAACTGCCGGGTGGACATGCCGACATCGGCGGCAAGTGTGGCGGGCGATATCGGGTCTTCGATATTCTGTTCCATCACCGCGATCACCTGCGACAGCTTGGGGTGGCGCACCCCGATGCGTGTGGGGATCGACAGGCGTTGCGTATCCTGATCAGTGCGGATCGAGGCATAGATAAGCTGATCGGCAACCGCGGCCGCCAGCCCTGCGCCATGGGCATCGGCGATCAGCTTCAGCATGAGGTCGATCGAAGAGGTGCCGCCCGCCGTGGTCAGCCGGTTGCCATCGGCGACAAACACCGATCGGGTCAGGTCGATATCGCTGAAATCCTCTTGGAAACTGTCCTGGTTTTCCCAATGGATCGTCGCACGGCGCCCTTTCAGCAGCCCCGCGCGCGCCAGTGCATGCGCCCCCGTGCACAGCCCGCCGATGATCACCCCCTTGCGTGCCATCCGCCGCAGCCAGTTCAGCACGTTCAGCGTTGTCGCCGACTGCACATCCAGGCCGCCGCATACCAGGATCACCGCGTCGCGGTCGATCTCGGTCAGTCCGCCATCGACGCCAAGCGTAAGGCCCGCCGAACATGTGGTCGGGTTGCCGCCATCGCTGACCAGCGACCAGTCGTACAGCCGGTGTCCGGAAAGGCGGTTGGCCAGGCGCAGCGGCTCGATCGCGCCGGCGAATGACATCAGGGTGAAGCGGTCAAGCAGCAGGAACACCACCGATTGGGGGGCGGCCGGTTGATCGGGGGCGGGCCTTTGCCGGGTTGCGGCCATCGGTGACCTGTTCTTGCGCGTCCTGACTACCGAAACAGGAATTGCGGGGCCTTTCAAGGGGCGCGGCGGCCGATTTATCGCCCCGCCGGGGTAATCGGCGTTTGCACGGGGCGCCCGCGCGGCCTATAACCTTCCCCGCGTTCCTTACGTCGGAGACGGACATGACAAAGGCCTGGACAAAATCTGATTGGCGCAGCAAGCCCCGCGTGCAGATGCCCGAGTATACCGATGCCGCGGCCCTTGCGCAGGTCGAGGCGCAACTGTCCAAATATCCGCCGCTGGTCTTCGCGGGCGAGGTGCGCAGGCTCAAGGCGCAGCTTGGGCAGGCGGCGCAGGGCAAGGCATTCCTGTTGCAGGGCGGCGACTGCGCCGAAAGCTTCAGCGGCTTCAGCGCCGACAGCATCCGCGACACCTTCCGCGTGATGTTGCAGATGGCGGTGGTGCTGACCTTTGGCGCCAAGGTGCCGGTGATCAAGGTGGGCCGCATGGCGGGGCAATTCGCCAAGCCGCGTTCCGCCCCCACCGAGGTCATCGACGGGGTGGAATTGCCCAGCTACCGGGGCGACATCATCAACGGGTTCGAGTTCACCGCCGAGGCGCGCATCCCCGATCCCGCCCGCATGTTGCAGGCTTATACTCAGGCCGCCGCCACGCTGAACCTGCTGCGCGCCTTTTCCACGGGCGGGTTCGCCGATATCCACCGGGTGCATTCCTGGACGCTGGGTTTCGCCGAGGCCGACAAGGCCGAACGCTACCGCGCCCTGTCCGACCGGATCGGCGATGCGCTGGATTTCATGACGGCGGCCGGCGTGAATGCCGACACCGCGCATGAATTGTCCAAGGTCGATTTCTACACCAGCCACGAGGCGCTGCTTCTGGAATATGAAGAGGCGCTGTGCCGCACCGATTCCACCACCGGCCTGCCGGTGGCCGGATCGGGCCACATGATCTGGATCGGCGACCGCACCCGCCAGCCCGACGGCGCGCATGTCACCTTTGCGCGCGGGGTGCAGAACCCGATCGGGCTGAAATGCGGCCCCTCGATCCAGGAGGATGACCTCAAGCGCCTCATGGCCGCGCTCAACCCAGAAAATGAACCCGGTCGCCTGACCCTGATCGCGCGTTTTGGCGCGGGCAAGGTGGGCGATCATCTGCCGCGTCTGATCCGCGTCGTCGAAGCAGAGGGCGCGAATGTGGTCTGGACCTGCGACCCGATGCACGGCAACACCATAAAATCGGCCACCGGGTATAAAACCCGCCCGTTTGAATCGGTGCTGCGCGAGGTGCGCGAATTCTTTGCCGTGCACAAGGCCGAGGGCACGATCCCCGGCGGCGTGCATTTCGAGATGACCGGCGCGGATGTCACCGAATGCACCGGCGGCCTGCGCGCCGTGACCGACGAGAACCTGTCGGATCGCTATCACACCGCCTGCGACCCGCGCCTGAATGCCAGCCAATCGCTGGAACTGGCGTTTCTGGTCGCGGAGGAGCTTTCAACCCGTCACGAGGCACTGAAAAAGCGCACGGCGGGGTAAGCGCCTGTTGCCATCATTCAGACCCGCAGCCTGACCGCCCAAGAAAACGTTTTTGCATTTCATCTTGGCCCAAATACTCATTTCCCACGTCTGCCCTGGGCGCGCGGCGCGTCAGGCGCGCGGACCGTTACCGGTCGGTCTTGACCAGACGCAGATGGGGGCGGGCGGGCGCCGGTTCGAACGCGGCAGGGGCTTCGGCAAAGGCGGGGGCTTCGGCAAAGGCGGGGGCTATCCGGTGGGCGGGCCTGCCATCGAGACCGGCGATCTGCGCGGTTGCGATGTCGAAGCGGCGCGGGGTGCGGCCAATGGCGCCCTCGGTCGCAAGGCAGCCAAGCACGCGGTTCACCTCGCCCGCATCGCTGCACAGCGGCAGCATCAGCAGCCGCCCGGTCAGCGGCGGGCGGCCGATTTCCCGCCGCGCTGTCAGGTGAATATCGGCAATCGCGGGGCCATCGAACACGGTTTCCAGCGCCCCGGACAGGGTTTCGCGGAACCCGGCGTTGATCAGCGATGACAGGGGCATGCCGCGCACATCCATGCCCATCACCTCGTTCAGGTGTATCCCGGCAAGGCGAAACCTGGCATGGCCGGGTGCGATGCGTTCAAGGATGAAGGTCTGATCAAGCGCGCTATCCAGGCCGCGCGGGTTGATCCGGGCGCGGGCGGGCACCACGCCGGGGCGATAGAGCGCCAGCCAATAGGCGCGCACGACGGCCAGCGCCCGCAACGACGGGCTGATCTGCGGGCTGATCTGCGGGCTGATCGGCCCCCGGTCGCCGGGCCCCGCAAATCCGGTGAAGGATGTCACACTGTCCTGATCCATGCGCTGCATCTGACGCCTCGTTCGCGGTTGGTATACTCTTGGCCAGAGGCCCGTGTTAACAGTACATGCGTAAAGATTACCTGAATGTTAATATCAGGGTTCATGCGGGATTTGGCGAGGAAAGCGGGCAGATGGTTAACTCTATGACCGGCTTTGCCACACGGCGGGGCGTGGCGGACGCAATGGCCTGGCTGTGGGACATGCGCGGTGTGAACGGGCGCGGGTTCGACCTGCGGTTGCGGCTGCCCGAGGGGATCGACGGGCTGGAGGCGGCAGTGCGCCCCCTGGTCGCGGCATCCGTGGCGCGCGGCAACATCACGCTGTCGCTGCGGCTGGAACGCGACCCCGCGTCGCTGGCGGCCCCTGTCAACGCCGGGGCGCTGGCGGCGGCGCTGCGGGCCCTTGCCGTCGTGCGCGCCGCGGCCGATGCCGAGGGGTTGCCGCTGGCCCCCGCCACCTGGGCAGAGGTGTTGACGCTGCGCGGGGTCTGGGATGCGGGCGCGGGCGCGGTGGATGCCGCTGCTACGGTCCGGGCGCTGCTGGCCGATCTGCCCGCGCTGCTTGCCGATTTCAACGCCGCGCGCGCCGCCGAAGGCGCGGCCCTGGCCGCGATCATCGGCGCACAGATCGACCGGATCGCGGCGCTCACGGAGGAAGCCGCCCTGCTGATCCCGGCGCGCGCGGCGGCACAGGCGGCTGCGCTGCGCACCAATCTGGAACAGGTGCTGGGCGCGGCCGATGGCGTCGATGCGGGGCGGGTTGCGCAGGAACTGGCGCTGATCGCGGTGAAATCGGATGTGACCGAGGAACTCGACCGCCTGCGCACCCATATCGGCGCGGCCCGCGCCCTGCTGGCATCCGATGGCCCGGTCGGGCGCAAGTTCGAATTTCTCACCCAGGAATTCAACCGCGAGGCCAACACCCTGTGTTCCAAGGCACAGCATCCGGGGCTGACGGCGCTTGGTCTTGACCTCAAGGTGGTGATCGATCAAATGCGCGAACAGGTGGCGAATGTGGAGTAGCGGATGGCACGGCGCGGGCTTTTGATCATCCTGTCCTCGCCGTCGGGGGCGGGAAAATCGACGCTGGCGCGGGCCCTGATCGACTGGGATGCCGATATCCGCTTTTCGGTTTCCGCCACCACCCGCGCGCCCCGCCCCGGCGAGGTGGACGGGCGCGACTATCATTTCCGCAGCCGCGCCGCGTTTCAGGCGCAGGTGGCGGCGGGCGAGATGCTGGAACATGCCGAGGTGTTCGGCAATTTCTATGGCTCGCCGCGCGCGCCGGTGGTGGAGGCGATGGCGGCGGGGCGCGACACGCTGTTCGATATCGACTGGCAGGGCGGGCAGCAGATTCGCAATTCATCGCTGGGCAAAGAGGTGGTATCGGTCTTTGTGCTGCCGCCCTCGATCCACGAACTGGCCGCGCGGCTGCGCGCCCGCGGTCAGGACACGCCCGAGGTGATCCAGGCCCGCATGGCGCGCGCGCGCGACGAGATCAGCCATTGGGCCGAATATGATTACGTTCTGGTCAACCGTGATCTGGAACAGGCCGGGGCGGAATTGCGTGCGATTGTCGCCGCTGAACGCCTGCGCCGCGACCGGCAGCCGGACCTGACCGGGTTCGTACGCGCGCTCAACACCGAATTCGAGGAGATGAAAGATGATCTACGCGCTTGATGGTATCCGCCCCGACCTGCCCGAGACGGGCGATTACTGGGTGGCCCCCGATGCCAATGTGATCGGGCGGGTGGTGCTGGGGTCGGGTTCGGCGGTGTGGTTCGGATCGACGCTGCGCGGCGATAACGAATATATCACGCTGGGCGCCTGCACCAACATCCAGGAAAATTGTGTGCTGCATACCGATATGGGCTATCCGCTGGTGATTGGCGATTATTGCACCATCGGCCACAAGGCGATGCTGCATGGCTGCACCATCGGCGAGGGCACGCTGATCGGGATGGGGGCGACGGTGCTCAATGGGGCCCGGATCGGGCGCAACTGCCTGATCGGCGCCGGTGCGCTGATCACCGAGGGCAAGGAAATACCCGATGGCAGCCTGGTGATGGGCGCGCCGGGGCGGGTGGTGCGCAGCCTGGATGCCGCAGCGATCGCGGGGCTGCGGCAGGCTGCCGAAAACTACCGCGACAACATGCGCCGGTTTCGCGACGGGATGCGCCCGGTGTGACCTGCCCGACCTGACCCACGCTACCTGACCCATGCGACGCGCGCGCGCCGCGCGCAACGGAAAAGCGCAAAGGAAACGCCATGCCCGTGCCGCCCCCCGATCATCCGCCGCTTGCCCGCCGCCAGCCCTGGCCTTTGAGCGCCGCGCGCCCCGTGGCCACGCCGTTGCAAGCCTCGGTCGTCTATGCCGCCCGCGATCCCGATGCGCTTGACGATCATTACGAGGGGCGCGCGCCCGGCTATTCCTATGCGCGCGAGGGGCATCCGAATGCCGATGTTCTGGCAGCGATGATCGACACGATGGAAGGGGCCGAGGGCGGCTTTGTGACCGGATCGGGCATGGCGGCGGTTTCGGCGGTGATGCTGGGGGCGCTGCGCGCTGGCGATCATGTGCTGGGCGGCGATCAGCTTTACGGCCGGTCGCTGCGGATGTTGTCGCAGGATCTGCCCCGGCTGGGCATTGCCGCCTCTCTGGCCGATCCGACCGATATCGGGGCGGTGGCCGCCGCGATCCGTCCCGAAACCCGGATGATCCTGGTCGAGGTGGTGTCAAACCCCACCCTGCGGCTGGCCGATATGGACGGGATCGCGCGGCTGGCCCGTGAGCGCGGTATCCTGCTGGTGGTTGACAACACCTTTACCACGCCGCGCGGCTATCGCCCGTTCGATCACGGGGCCGATATCGTGGTGCATTCGGTGACGAAACTTCTGGCTGGCCATGCCGATGCGACGCTTGGCTATGTCGCGGTGCGCGATGCGGACCTGCGCGCAGAGGTCCGCGCCGCCGCCGTGACATGGGGCCTGACGCCAAGCCCCTTTGATTGCTGGCTGGCCGAACGCGGGCTTTATTCCTTCGATCTGCGCTATGACCGGGCAACGGAAACCGCCGCGCGTCTGGCCGATCTGCTGGCCGGAACGCCGGGGGTTTTGCGCGTGAATTACCCCACCCGCGCCGATCACCCCGATCGGGGTCGCGCCGCGGCGCTGCTGGGCGGGCGGGGCGGCAACATGCTGGGATTCGAGGTGGCGGGCGGCCGCGCCGCCGCCAATGCGCTGACCCGCGCCATGCCGCGCGTGGCCTTTGCGCCGACGCTGGGCGATATCGCCACCACGCTGTCGCATCCCGCGTCAAGTTCGCATCGCGGCCTGACCGATGCGGCGCGCGCCGCCATCGGCATATCGGAAGGGTATTTTCGCGTCTCGGTCGGGGTGGAACCCTTTGAGGTGCTGGCCGCCGAGTTTTGCACCGGCATCGCCGCCGCCCGCGCGGCAACGCCGTGATGACGTGCCTACATCGGACGGTCGATCAGGTGAAACCGCAGGCCGGGGCACTGGGCGCTCACGTCGGCATGGACCAACGCCGCCTGCAAGGACGGTGGATTGATACCATAGAGCACCCCCTGGAACCCCAAGGCGTGCAGCCGCTGCGCGATTTCCAGGATGTCATGTTCGCGCCCCAGAACCGGCGCAAGCACCAGATCGGGGCCAAGCCGTTTCAGCAGCGGGCGGCCCAGCGTCGACGACCGGCTGTAGACCACATCAAGGTTGGCATGGGCCGACATCATTGCGCGCAATACGTCACAGGGCGACAATACCAGAATCCGGGCGCCCGGCGGCAGGCTGCCGGTAAAGAGATCGAAAAACCTGGAGGGTGGACTGTACGTCATCAGATATTCCGCATGGCCCCATCGGCAGGTGGCACAGGTGAACGGCGGCAAGATCTTTCGTGCCCCGGTTCGCCATTTTCCGGGGCAAGCACGCGATTTATCACCCGATCATACCGTTGCTTGTTATTTCGGCAAGTAACAAATGCGATGCTTGCGTTACCTTGACGACAACATCGGCGCCGAATCGATGCAGTTTCATGGAAATCCAGCCAATGCTTACCGAGTACATTCAATCGCTGCTTGATGCCGTGCCGGTTCCCGCGATCCTGGTCGGGCGCGATCAACGGGTGGTTTCGGCCAATCCTGCCGCGCGGACCATGTTTGGCGCGGTGGTGCCGGGGCGGCATTTCCTGACCATCCTGCGCCAGCCCGATGTGCTGGCCGCTGTCGATCTGGCGCTGCGTGACGGGCGCAGCGGCGATGTCACCTATCGCGTGCCCGGCCAATCGCGCGAGACGATCTATCTGGCGCGCTGCGCGCCGGTCACCGGTGCGGGAGATGGCGCGCAGGTGCTGATCAGTTTTGAGGATCGGTCCGATCTGGAACAGGTGGGCGAGATCCGCCGCGATTTCGTGGCCAATGTCAGCCACGAGCTGCGCACACCCCTGACCGCCCTTCTGGGATTCATCGAAACCCTGCGCGGTGCCGCGCGTGATGACGCAACCGCCCGAGAGCGGTTTCTGGCGGTCATGCAGCGCGAGGCGGAACGGATGAACCGGATGGTCAGCGATCTGATGTCGCTGAGCCGTGTCGAGGCAGAGGAACGGGTGCGCCCGACCGGGCCGGTCGATCTTGTCGCGGTGCTGCGCTCATCGATCGCGGCACTGCGCCCGATGGCCGAGGGGGCAGGGGCGCAGGTGATCCAATCGGGCTATCAAGGGCCGGTGATGGTTCAGGCGGATGCCGATCAGTTGACGCAGGTGTTCAGCAATCTTGTGGAGAACGCGGTTAAATACGGCGCGCCCGGTGGCGATGTGCAGGTTGTTGTCACCGTGCTGGAACGTGACGCGGCGCTGCGCGGCCCGGCGGTTCGGGTGGATGTGATCGATCAGGGCGAAGGGATTGATTCGCTTCATATCCCGCGCCTGACCGAACGATTCTACCGGGTGGATACGCATCGCTCGCGCGAAAAGGGCGGCACCGGGCTGGGGCTTGCCATCGTCAAGCATATCGTGATCCGCCATCGCGGGCGGCTGATGATCGACAGCGAAAAAGGCCGGGGCAGCCGGTTTTCCGTGGTTTTGCCGCATAGCTAGGGCCGGTGGCACGCTATGGTTGCGTGATTGGCCGCAGGGCTGGGCAATACCGGCCGTTGTCATAATACTGTTACATCACTGTCACAAAACTATAGCTGCAAGGGCCTAACACGCGCCATGAGGCCGCTAACGATAGCGGCCTATCCGCGACACTCAGACCAGGAGAAATTCATGTCGTCCTTCAAGCTTTCCGCTTCGGTGCTGGCCATTGCCGCACTTTCAGCCTCGGCTGCGGCTGCCCGCGACGAGGTTCGCATCGTCGGTTCCTCGACGGTGTTCCCCTATGCGCAGGCGGTTTCCGAACAGTTCGCCAACATGACCGGCGCGCCGTCGCCGATCATCGAATCGACGGGGACCGGCGGCGGCATGCAGATTTTCTGCGGCGGTGTCGGTGAAAGCTTTCCCGATATCACCAACGCTTCGCGCGCGATGAAGAAATCCGAATACGATCTTTGCGTAAAGAACGGCGTCACCGACATCTCCGAGGCGCTGATCGGCTTTGACGGCCTGTCGATTGCCGTGTCGCGCGACAACACCGTCGACCTCGACCTGACGCTGGAACAGGTTTACCTGGCGCTGGGCGCGCAGGTGCCGGTTGATGGCAAATGGGCCGACAACCCCTACAAGAAATGGTCCGATATCGACCCCAAGCTGCCCGCCACCGATATCCTGGCCTATGGCCCGCCGCCGACCTCGGGCACCCGTGACGCCTTTGTCGAACTGGCGATGCATGTCGGTTGCGAAGGGCTGGATTTCGTGAAGGCCGAGAAGGCCAAGCTGGACAAGAAGGACTATGGCAACTGGGTCAAGGAAAACTGTTCGCGCATGCGCACCGACGGGCCCTTTGTGGAAGCAGGTGAAAACGACAACCTGATCGTGCAGCGCCTCGAGGCCGATCCGAACGCCGTCGGCATCTTCGGCTATTCGTTCCTTTACGAGAACCTCGACAAGCTGAAAGATGTCAAGATCAACGGCATTCCGGCCAATTTCGACACCATCGCCGACAAATCCTACCCGATTTCGCGCCCGCTGTATTTCTATGTGAAAAACGCGCATCGCGGCGTCATCAAGAACCTTGAGGGATATCTTGAGGAATTCATGTCGGATGATGCGATCACCACCGGCGGCTATCTGTCAGAGCGTGGCCTTGTGCCGCTGAGCGAGGCGCGTCTGGCCGAAGTGCGCGACGCGGTGCTGAACGCCAAACCGATGGCCGAACCGAAGTAAGTAAAACGCGATCGATCCGCTTGGCACCATTACGGCGCC
>JACIYW010000071.1 GCA_014359745.1 Paracoccaceae bacterium
TGCAGCGCCTCGAGGCCGATCCGAACGCCGTCGGCATCTTCGGCTATTCGTTCCTTTACGAGAACCTCGACAAGCTGAAAGATGTCAAGATCAACGGCATCCCCGCAAACCTCGACACCATCGCCGACAAATCCTACCCGATTTCGCGCCCGCTGTATTTCTATGTGAAAAACGCGCATCGCGGCGTCATCAAGAACCTTGAGGGATATCTTGAGGAATTCATGTCGGAAGATGCGATCAGTGCCGGCGGCTATCTGTCAGAGCGTGGCCTTGTCCCGCTGAGCGATGAACGTCTGGCCGAAGTGCGCGACGCGGTGCTGAACGCCAAACCGATGGCCGAACCGAAGTAAGTAAAACGCGATCGATCCGCTTGGCGCCATTCCGGCGCCAGGCGGATCACGTTTCGCAAATACGGGGCTGACATGACCTCTTTTGCCTTTGTGATCCTCGCCGTGGCCGCTGTTCTTGGCTATTCGCTGAACTGGCAGGCCGCTGCCGCGATACGGTCGGGGGGCGCGCGTTTGCATTCGCTGACCGGGTATCACGGATCTTATGCGCTTTTGATGGTGCTGGTGCCGGTGTTTGTGGTGATCTTGCTGTGGATCGCGTTGCAGGGATCGGTTGTCAGCATGCTGACGATGCGCGGCCTGCCCGCGGGCACGACGGACGGTCTGGATGACGGTGCCGTGCAACTGATCCTGGCCGAGATACGGTCGCTGGCCGCAGGTCGGGTTTTCGGCACACCCGAGCCATGGAAACTGAAGGCCGCCGAGAATTATGTGACGCTGGATCGCACATTTTCGATCCTCTTGCTTGTGGTGGTCGTGCTGCTGTCGGCTGCGTTGATCTGGGTAAGCCGACGTCGGGTCAGCGCCGCCTTTCGCGCCCGGCAGGGGGTGGAACGGATCGTTTCGGGGCTGATGATCTTTTGTTCGCTGGTCGCGATCTTTACCACGGTTGGCATCATTGCCTCGCTGGTGTTCGAGACGTCGAAATTCCTTTCGATGGTGCCGCTGACCGAATTCCTGTTCGGAACCAACTGGGAACCGCAGATCCCGATCCGCGCCGATCAGGTGGCGGCGGTTGGCGCCTTTGGCTGGGTGCCGGTGTTCATGGGCACGATGCTGATCACGGTGGTGGCGCTGGTGGTGGCGGTGCCCGTCGGGCTGATGTCGGCGATCTATCTCAATGAATTCGCGCCACGTGCGGTGCGCGCCGTCGCCAAGCCGGTGCTGGAGGTTCTGGCCGGGGTGCCGACCGTGGTTTACGGGTTCTTCGCGGTGCTGGTTGTCGCCCCGTTCATCCGCACATGGGGGCAGGCGATCGGCCTTGACGTATCGCCCAACACCGCGCTTGCGGCGGGGGGGGTGATGGGGATCATGCTGATCCCGTTCATTTCGTCCTTTGCCGATGACGCGCTGTCGGCGGTGCCGCGATCGCTGCGCGACGGGGCGCTGGCGCTTGGTGCGACACGGGCGGAAACCATGCTGAACGTGCTGTTTCCCGCTGCCATTCCGGGCATCGTGGGCGGGGTTCTGCTGGCGGTCAGCCGCGCCATCGGCGAGACGATGATCGTGGTGATGGCCGCGGGGCTGATGGCCAAGATGACGTTCAATCCGCTGGACAGCGTCACCACCGTGACCGTGCAGATCGTGACCTTGCTGATCGGCGACACATCGTTCGACAATCCCAAGACGCTGGCGGCCTTTGCCCTGGGCATGATGCTGTTTCTGGTCACGCTGGTGATCAACGTCTTTGCCTTGCGCATCGTGCGCAAGTACCGCGAAATCTATGATTGAGGGGCCGATATGACCGATATCTCTGCCAACCATACCGGCCTGCAAGGCACCTCAAGCGATGTGGTCGCGGCCGGGTTGCCACGCCGCAACCGCAAACAGTCGCTGGTCAAGACCTTTGGCATTCTTGCCATCGGTTTCGCCTTTCTGATGCTGTTCATTCTGGTCGGATCGCTTGTTTTGACGGGGTACAAGGCCTTTACCCAGACCCATGTGACGCTGGATGTGTTCATCGATCCCGAAGCGGTGCCCGCCGACAAGCTGCCGCGCGGTGGGTTCAACGATGTGCTGGCCAGCGCGCTGATCAGCCATTTTTCGGATGTCGATATGACAAGCCGCACCGAGGTGCGCGCGGCGACCAAGATCCTGTCGAATGGCGCACAGTTCGCGCTGCGCGATCAGGTGGTCGCCAATCCGGGGTTGATCGGGCAGACCGTCACCCTGACGGTGCCGGTTTCCGACACCTATGATCAGTTGAACAAGGATCTGATCGACCGCGATACCCCCGAACAGAACCGCCTGCTGTCGAATGCCGAAATCGCGCGCTTTGACATCCTCAAGGACGCGGGCATGATCACGAAGCCGTTGAACACCGGGCTGATCACCAATGCCGACAGCCGCTTTCCCGAACTGGCCGGGCTGCGCGGGGCGCTGGTCGGGTCGTTCTGGGCGCTTCTGGTGTGTTTCGTGATCTCGTTTCCGCTGGGGATCGGTTCGGCGATCTATCTTGAGGAATTCGCGCCGAAGAACAAGATCAGCGATTTCATCGAGGTGAACATCAACAACCTTGCCGCCGTTCCTTCGGTCGTGTTCGGCCTTCTGGCGCTGGCGGTATTCATCGGCTGGTTCGGGATGCCGCGTTCGGCGCCCATCGTTGGCGGGATGACGCTGGCGCTGATGACGATGCCCACGATCATCATCGCCACACGCGCCGCGCTGAAGGCCGTGCCCCCCTCGATCCGCGAGGCGGCGATGGGGGTGGGCGCGTCGCAACAGCAGGTGGTGTTCCACCATGTGCTGCCGCTGGCCATGCCCGGCATCCTGACCGGCACCATCATCGGGCTGGCGCAGGCGCTGGGCGAAACCGCGCCGCTGCTTCTGATCGGGATGAACGCCTTCATCACCTCGGCCCCCGATTCGCCGTTCCAGGCCGCCACCGCGTTGCCGACCCAGATCTTCATCTGGGCCGACAGCCCCGAACGCGGGTTCGTTTCGCGGACCTCGGCGGCAATCCTGGTATTGCTGGCCTTCCTGATCACCATGAATGCCATCGCCATATTCCTGCGCAACAAATTCGAGCGGAAGTGGTAAACGGAGTGATGAAAATGAATGACATGAGACCACTGGAGCGCATGGTGAATACCGATAACATCAAGATTTCCGCCCGCAACTGCCACGTGTTCTATGGCGACACGCAGGCGATCAAGGATGTGAATGTCGATATCGAAGACCACACGGTCACCGCGTTCATCGGCCCGTCGGGCTGCGGGAAATCGACGTTTCTGCGCTGCCTGAACCGGATGAACGACACGATCGACATCTGCCGCGTCAAGGGCACCTTCCTGATCGACGGCGCGGATATCTATGACAAATCCGTCGATCCGGTGCAATTGCGCGCCAAGGTGGGGATGGTGTTCCAGAAACCCAACCCCTTTCCCAAATCGATCTATGACAATGTGGCTTACGGGCCAAAGATCCACGGCATGGCCAGAACCAAGGCCGAACTGGATGAAATCGTCGAACGGTCTTTGCGCCGGGGGGCGATCTGGAACGAGGTCAAGGACCGGCTGCACGCCCCCGGAACCGGGCTTTCGGGCGGGCAGCAGCAACGTCTGTGCATCGCGCGCGCCGTGGCCACGAACCCCGAAGTGCTGTTGATGGACGAACCCTGTTCGGCGCTTGACCCGATCGCGACCGCGCAGGTCGAGGAACTGATCGACGAATTGCGCGCGCAGTTCACCGTGGTCATCGTGACCCATTCGATGCAGCAAGCCGCGCGCGTCAGCCAGAAGACCGCGTTTTTTCACCTCGGAAATCTTGTCGAATTCGGCGAGACCGGCCAGATATTCACCA
Organism: Paracoccaceae bacterium; assembly: GCA_014359745.1. GTDB lineage: Bacteria > Pseudomonadota > Alphaproteobacteria > Rhodobacterales > Rhodobacteraceae > JACIYW01. Next base: position 3,870 of record JACIYW010000071.1, read on the forward strand.
GCCCCCAGGATCCGCGCACCGAAAGCTATATCACCGGGCGGATCGGATGATGGAAACGCACATGACCCAGGAACCGCATATCGCCCGTGTCTTTGACCGCGATCTTGAAGCTGTACAGGCCATCATCATGAAAATGGGCGGGCTGGTCGAGGATGCGATCCTCGGCGCCTCCGAGGCGCTGACGGCGCGCGACGAGGAACTGGCCGCCAAGGTGCGCAAGAACGATGCGCAGATCGACGCGCTGGAAGATCAGGTCAACACCGAGGCGGCACGGGTGCTGGCGCTGCGCGCGCCCGCGGCCGGCGATCTGCGCACCGTGCTGACGGTGATGAAGATTTCCGCCAATCTGGAACGGATCGGCGACTATGCCAAGAACATGGGCAAACGCACCGGGGTTCTGGCGCAGATGCCCGCGGTCGATGGCACCGACGGATCGCTGCGGCGCATGGCCAAGGCGGTTCAACTGATGCTCAAGGATGTGCTGGACGCCTATATCAGCCGCGATGCCGAACTGGCCGAGGACGTGCGCCAGCGCGACCGCGAGGTGGATCAGATGTACAACGCGATCTTTCGCGAATACCTGACGCATATGCTGGAAGATCCGCGCAACATAACCCCCTGCATGCATCTGCATTTCATCGCCAAGAATATCGAACGGATGGGCGATCACGTTACCTCTATCGCCGAACAGGTGATCTATCTGGTGACCGGCGAGTTTCCCGATGAAGACCGGCCGAAGGAGGATTCGACATCCTTTGCCGGGGTGGACGGAACCCCATGACCATGCCCGCCCCGCTTGTTCTGATCGTCGAGGATGAGCCCGCGCAGCGCGAGGTTCTGGCCTATAACCTTGAGGCCGAAGGCTATCGCGTCAACCAGTCTGAAAATGGCGAAGAGGCGCTTTTGATGGCGACCGAGGATCGGCCCGACGTCATCGTGCTTGACTGGATGTTGCCCAATGTGTCGGGGATCGAGGTGTGTCGACAGCTCAAGACCCGGTCCGACATGCGCGCGGTGCCGATCATCATGCTCTCGGCCCGCTCGGAAGAGGTGGACCGGGTGCGCGGGCTGGAAACCGGCGCCGATGATTATGTGGTCAAGCCCTATTCGATCGTCGAACTGATGGCGCGGGTGAAATCGCAACTGCGCCGGTCGCGCCCCGCCGCCCTGGGCGAGGTGCTGGAATTCGCCGATATCCGCCTGGATGCCGAAACCCACAAGGTGACGCGCGGCGAGAACCTGCTGAAACTGGGCCCGACCGAATTTCGCCTGCTGGCCACGTTCATGGAAAAACCCGGCCGGGTCTGGAGCAGGGAACAGTTGCTGGATCGGGTCTGGGGGCGCGATATCTATGTCGACAGCCGCACCGTGGATGTGCATATCGGGCGGTTGCGCAAGGCGCTGTGCCTGTTCGGGGGCGAGGATCTGTTGCGGACCGTGCGCGGCGCGGGCTATGCGCTTGGCTGACGTGGCGATTGTGGCGCGCGCGCAATGCGTATTTGGACCAAGATGAAACGCAAGGCGCGGGCGCGGATCAGCCCTTGCAGCACGCGGCAATGGCGCGGGCGACTTGCGGGATGTTTTCGCGGGTAAGGCCGGCCACGTTCATCCGCCCGTCGCCGATCAGATAGACGCCGAAGTCTTCGCGAATGCGCCGCACCTCGGCCTTGGAAGCGCCGATCAGCGAAAACATGCCGCGATGCGATGCCAGAAACCCGAAGCGGTCCGATCCGGTTTCGGCGCGCAGCGCATCGGCCAGGGCCTTGCGGTTGTCGCGCATGGTAAGGCGCATCTCTTCCAGTTCGGCCTGCCAGTCGGCGCGCAAGGCGGGGTCGTTCAGGATCATCGTCACCAGCCGCGCGCCGTGATCGGGCGGAAACGAATAATTCTGCCGGTTGAGAAAGGCGAGCGTACCCTGCGCCAGGTCGCGCGTTGCGCTGTCGGGGGCCAGCGCCATCACCACACCGGTGCGTTCGCGGTAGATGCCGAAATTCTTGGAACAGGAGGCCGCGATCAGCACTTCGGGCAGGGTGGCGGCGACATGGCGCAGACCCGCCGCATCGTCCTGCAGCCCGTCACCAAAGCCCTGATAGGCGATGTCGATCAGGGGAATGGCGCCCTTGGCGGCCAGCAGGTCGGTGACGGCGCGCCAGTCGGGCAGGGTCAGGTTGGCGCCGGTGGGGTTGTGGCAACAGCCGTGCAAAAGCACCACGTCGCCCGGTGACACGCCATCCAGATCCGCCATCATGCCGGCAAAGTCGAGGCTGCCCGACTCGGCATCGAAATAGCGATAGTGCCCCAACGCGATCCCGACATAGGAGATGATCGAGGGGTGATTGGGCCAGGTCGGGGTGGAAATCCAGACCTTGGCGGCGGGGGTGGTGTTATGGATCATTTCCAGCGCCTGGCGCACCGCGCCGGTGCCGCCCGGCGTTGCCGCCGCCGCGACCCGCCCGGCGGGCACCGCATCGCCCAGCACCAACCGGCGCATGGCATCGGCAAAGGCCGGATCGCCCGCAAGGGCGGTATAGGTCTTGGTGGTTTCCGTCTGCCACAGCTTTTGTTCGGCGGCCTTGACGGCGCGCATCACCGGGGTGTTGCCGCTGGCATCCTTGTAGACGCCGACGCCCAGATCCACCTTGTCGCGGCGAGGATCGTCACGAAACATCTGCATCAGCATGACGATCTTGTCGGTGACCTGCGGTTTGAGATCGTCAAGCATCACGCCGTTCCCGTGGCGACCTTCAGGTCGCCATACATGCCCCATTCCGCCCATGACCCGTCATAAAGCGCGTGGCGGTTGTGGCCGATCCGTTCCAGCGCCAGGTTGAGGATGGCGGCGGTGACGCCCGACCCGCAGGTGGTGATCACCGGTTTGGCCAGATCGGCCCCGGCAGCGGCAAAGACCGCGCGCAGCGCCTCGGGGTCTTTCATCGTACCATCTGCGTTCAGAAGGCTGGCGTAGTGGATATTCTTCGACCCCGGAATATGGCCCGACCGCAGGCCGGGGCGGGTTTCGGCCTCAATCCCCGCAAAGCGGCCGGGGCTGCGGGCATCGAGGATCTCGTGATCATTGAGCTTGGCCGCTGCCGCCACCTGCGTCACATCGCGCACCATATGTGCCTGGCGCTGCACCGTCATGTGGCGATCGCGCACGATCGGGGCCATGTCTTCGGTCGGGTGGCCTTCGGCCAGCCATTTGGGCAGGCCGCCATCCAGCACCGCGATGTCGGGCTTGCCCATCAGCCGAAAGAGCCACCACACCCGCGCCGCCGAAAACAGGCCCGCGCTGTCGTAAACGACAACCTGATGCCCGTCGCCCACCCCCATGGCGCGCAGCCGGGCGATGAACTTTTCGGGGGGCGGGGCCATGTGGGGCAGGGCGCTGCGGGCGTCGCTGATCTCGTCGATATCGAAGAACCGGGCGCCGGGGATGTGGGCGGCAAGGTATTCGGCCCGCGCGTCGCGCCCGGCCGCGGGCATGTGCCAGGACGCATCAAGGATGCGCAGGTCAGGGTCGGCCAGATGCGCGGCCAGCCAGCCGGTTGACACCAGTGTTTTCGGATCGTCCCGCATGCCAATCCCCCCTTGATGCTAGGTCTTGACCCTGCCTAATGGGCCAGAGGGATGTGGGCAAGGGGGCATGGGCGCCCCGGCGGTGATGATCAGGCGCGCGGGCCCATTGCCGACGGTGCCAATTCGGGCCGCCGCATCGCCTATGGCGCGCAGCCGCGCAAGGATGTCACCCGCTTGCGCGGCGGGCACGGCGGCCAGCAAGCCGCCCGCAGTCTGCGGATCGAACAGCAGATCAAGGCGCGGGTCGGATGGCGCGGTGTTTGGGCCGATGTCGGGCCATCCGTCGGGCAGTTGCATCCGGTCAAGGGCGGTGCGGTTGTCCGCTGCCACAAAGGCCCGGTGACCCGCCCCCAGAAGCGCCAGCGCGCCGGGCAGGGCGGGGATATCGGCCAGATCGATGGTGGCGGCGGTGCCCGATGCCTCCATCATCTCGATCAGATGCCCGGCCAGTCCGAAGCCGGTGACATCGGTCATCGCATGGGCCGCGCCCCGCAACACGGCGGATGCCGATTGCGCCGTGCGCGTCATCGCGCCGTAGGCGCCCGCAACCACTTCGCCGGGGGCCGCGCCCTGCATCTCGGCGGCCAGGATCACCCCGGTGCCCAGGGGCTTGGTCAGGATCAGCGCATCGCCCGGCCGCGCGCCCGCCTTGGCCAGCACCGGGCCGTCGGCCAGCCCGGTCAGGGTAAAGCCGATGGTCAGTTCGGCGCCAAGGCTGGTGTGGCCGCCGACGACTGTTGCCCCGGCCTGCGCCAGCACCGCGCCGGCCTCTGCCATGATCTCGGTCAGGGTGCGGGCCTGAAGGCCTGCGTCCATGCGCGGCAGGATGATGCTGGCCAGCGCCGCCTGCGGCGTGGCGCCCATCGCCCAGATGTCACCCAGCGCGTGAATGGCCGCGATCCGCGCCATCAGGCCCCAATCATCGCTGAAGGCGCGCAGGTGGTCGGTGGAAATCACCTGCTGCACCCCGCCGGTGATCAGCACCGCCGCGTCATCGCCCGGCCCGGTCGGCAGGCCATCCCCCGGCCAAGTCGCCAGCCCCGGCAGCGCCGCCACCAGCCCCGCGCGCCCCACTTTCGATCCGCAGCCGCCACACAGGGGCCGCCCCCCCGCCAGCGCCTCTGGCACGCCCAGGGCAACCTGTGCGGGCAGGGCAGGCACCGGCATCGCGGGCAGGTCGGTGAACTTGCGCATGAAGGCCCGGTCGATCCGGTCTTTCAGCCACCAAAGCCAGCGGCCATCCAGCCGCATCCCGAACTTGTCGGCCACAGCGCCCTTGCCCCCGGTCGAGATCAGCTTGAGGAAATCGCGCTGCGGGTGGTAGGGCCGCATCCGCCCCCCCGACAGGGCGGCGCGCAGGTTGTCATGCAGCACCGGCGCCTGACGGACGGCGAACACCCCGGCCTTGGGGCGCGGCGCGTGTTGCAGATGCGCGCAGTCGCCCACCGCGAAAATCAGCGGGTCGTTCACCGAACGAAGCGTCGGGCCAACCCGGATAAAGCCATCCGCCAGGTCAAGCCCGGTGTCGGCCAGCCAGCTCTGCGGCCGCGCCCCTGCTGCCCCCACGGTGAAATCGGCGCGCAGAACCCGGCCATCCGACAGATGCACCGCACCCGGTTCCAGCGCCTGCACCCGCACCCCGCAGATCACCCGCACCCCAAGCCGCGCCATATGCGCCAAAAGCGCCCGGCGCGCGCCACGGCCAAGGCCGGGCATGGGGGCCGTGCCCGCCTCGATCACCGTCACGGCGGTATCGGCCCCCATGCCGCGCAGCCGCGCGGCCATGGCAAGCGCCAGTTCCACCCCCGCGACACCGCCGCCGATCACCACCGGATGCGCGCCCGGTGATCCCTGCGCACCCACCCCGTCGAGATACGCGGCCCAGGCGGCGGCATAGGCCCCCAGCGGCTTGGCGGCCACCGCATGGGCGGCAAAGCCCGCCACCTCGGGCATGGCCGACCCGATGCCTATATCGACCGAGGCCACATCATAGCCCACCGCCGCCCGCCCCGGCACGCTGATCAGGCGCGCGGCGCGGTCGATGCCGGTCGCCCGGCCCAGGATCAGCCGCGCCCCCGCGAACCGCGACAGCCGCACCAGATCGATCTCCAGCGCCTCGCGGGGGTAATGCCCGGCGATATGGCCGGGCAGCATGCCGGTATAGGGTGCGGTCGGGTCGGGGTTGATCACCGTCACCCGCACCCCCGCCAGCGGCGCCATCGCCCAGCGCCGCAACAGCAGCGCATGGGCATGACCGCCGCCGATCAGCACCAGGTCGCGCGTCAGGGGCAGGGGCAGGGTTTTCATGGCGGTTCCCGTGATTGACCCCGCCTGATTACCGGCTCAAACGCACAAACGCACCCCCGGATTTGCAGCTTTCCCGCCCCGCCGCGCAAGCCTCCCCGCCTTCGACAGATTTTCGAGGATTTGCGCTTGACGCCTTACAGGCCCTGACTTAGGGAAACCCCAGCGTGGCGGAGTAGCTCAGTTGGTTAGAGCAGCGGAATCATAATCCGCGTGTCGGGGGTTCAAGTCCCTCCTCCGCTACCATCAAAACCCGACACTTCGGGTTTTCTCCCAGAATAGCCCCCAGAAATCCTTGAGCTATGCGGGAATTCTCGCGCTTCTCGATCCATGCCGCGGCGGTCGAGCGGAGCTCGAAGGTCCGGTTCTCGCGCCAGACGGTTTTTCCAGCCCGCCGACAGCGATCTGGGCGAGCCAGGCGGCACAGAGCCGTCTTTGCGCTTTCGCTTGATGATGGTACCCATGGGTTACAACATGAGGCCAAAGTTACAACTTTTATTGTAAATTGTACCGAAAATAGGTGCAAATTACAACATATGAGACAAGAACGGGCTTGAAGACTGGGCGATAAATGACTGATAAAAATAAAAAATCCAATAATTTCAACATGCCCCTCTTGGCGGTTGCCCCTATGATGGACTGGCAGCGATTTCGCCAATTTCACAGAGGTTTACAGGATTGAGCGCGGTCTGGTGCAGGCGGTCTACGCCCTCGGCCTGAAGCACTACGCCACCGCCGCCGATCACGAAAAGAGCCGCGAGGATCACCGAGCCCGCCAGATTACTGCCCCAGCTTGCCGCCCATAGCCGCTGCACCGCACCGGCCCGTAATGATCCCGACAGCCAAGCGTGCGCGCCATACATCGCGTGCCCGGTAAAGAGATCCGAGCCCGCGAAGATCACCAGCTTCAGCGTGATCCCGAAACTCGCGCCCATCACGAGATAGCGCCATTCTGGCTCGGCGGTCTGGCCCAGCGTGAAGATCAGGATGATACCGATGCCGACATAGGCCCCGGCCTTCATTGCCGAAAGGGCAAAGCCCAGCGGATCAGCGCGCAGGGCTGCATCCTTGCCCGCCGCATAGCGGGCGAAATGGGCGACGGATTCGGCGATGGTCATGCGATGCCTTCCCGTGATGGCAGGTCCGTGGGCCGGGTGTTCTGTGCAAAGATCAGCGGGGCCACCCATGCCGCCGCCAGCGCCAGCGCCAGCGCGAGAAAGCCAAGCCCGAGGCGCACTTGATCCTGGCCAGATAGGCATTGCAGAGCCTGACCGGCGCATGGGTATAAAGAAACGCCAGCACCCCCCCAGCATCGAGAGCGCCTGTGCCTTGAGCACCCCGCGCAACAGCGGATGCGCCCGCGCCCAGCCAAGCCGCAGGGGCAGGCCGACGAGGAGAGGCAGCGAGACGAACTTGCCCGCCTCCCATAGCGCACCCGCCAGCGCCTGCATCGGCAGTTGCACCAGAACATGGGTCAGGGGACGCGCTTCCAACGGCGCGCGCAGCACGAGCGCACCCAGTACCAGCGCGGCGGCGATATGAACCCGCCCGATCATCGCGGCACACGGGCCAGCGCCGCCTCGGCCCCGTCGAGATCGTCCATGTCGAGGATCGCCGCCAGCCGCGCCGAAGGTGTCACGACATGCAGCGCGGTGTTGTGGGTGAAGCCGTCGATCCGGTCGGGGATCACCGTCACGCCGTAGGCGTCCAGCAGTTGCGGCAGGTCCTGCGCCGCCGGGCGCGCCACCGTCCAGACGGCGCCATCGGCCTCGTGCCAGTGAGCATAGTCGCCCGCGGCCACCGCGGGCGGAATCGCCGTGGTGAAGATGAAGCCGCCGCCATGGCTGCGGATCGCATTGACAATTGGTGCGCTGGCCGCGATATAGCCGCCGATCACACCGAACGCCTTGGCCAATGTGCCCTGCACGATGTTGATGGCCTTGCCAAGCCCCTCCGCCTCGGCGATGCCGGCGCCGGTCGGTCCATGCATGCCCACCGCATGGACCTCGTCGAGATAGGTCAGCGCGCCATATGCCCTCGCCAGTTCGACGATCCTGGCAATCGGGGCGATGTCGCCTTCCATCGAATAGGCGCTCTCGAAGGCGATCACCTTGCAGCGCTCGCGCCGCAGCGCCTTCAGCAGGTCCTCAAGGTGGCCAAGATCGTTGTGGCGGAATATGCGCTTGTCACAGCCCGCCGCGCGGATACCCTCGATCATCGAGGCGTGGTTCTGCGCATCCGACAGGAACACGCCCTCGGGCAAGAGCCTGCAGGCAGAAAGCCCGAGTTAACGGGGGCTTGACGGGTGCTCGTATCGGCCAAGACGCCGTATTCTGGCGGCAGCATACCAAAAAACCCGCCGAAAAACAGCGGGTTGCACGAAAACTTGGAGGCGGGTACCGGAATCGAACCGGTCTACACGGATTTGCAATCCGCTGCGTAACCTCTCCGCCAACCCGCCGGAGGCTTGTTCTCCCTAGTTTTTTCGAGCGGGGCGGTCAAGCGGTTATCGCCCCGGCTATCACTTTCACGTTCTGGGCCTGTTCTGACAAACGCCATGAACCCCCCGAACAGGAAATTCCGCCGCCGCATCACCACCCGGCCACTCGCGATCCAACCGCCGCCACTGCCTGCCATGAATGGCGTGGCGGGCAGGCGGTGGTGTTCCTTGGGGGCCGGGTTCTGCATCAGACAAGCTTCGCCAATGAACCGTTGGGTGCGCTGTCGCCGCCTGGCATCGATCACCTCGACATGCCGACAATGCCCGACCGCATCCGGCAGGTGATCACGGCCGCCTCGGTCGGGGGCTGACGGTGAAATCCGGGGGATGGTGCCGGTGGAGGGATTCGAACCCCCGACCCTCGACTTACAAAATCGCAGCTCTGGCCATCTGAGCTACACCGGCGAAACCACGCGGTTCTGGTAGTGGCCCAAGGCGCCGGGCGCAAGGGTTTTAGCGCGGCTCCTAGCGATTTGCCCGCGCCAGCAGCGCCACCGCCGCCAGCCCGACCAGCACCACCAGCAATGCGGCGGGCGATGCGCCGCCCAGATCCTCTACCCCGGCCTTCTCGAACACCCGTGTGGACAGGGTGTTGTAGTTGAAGGGCCGCAGCAGCAGCGTCGCGGGCAGTTCCTTGACGCAATCGACAAAGACCAGCAACAGCGCCGTGCCGACCGATCCGCGCATCAACGGCAGATAAACCGCGCGCAGCGTGCCGCCCGCGGTGCGGCCAAGCGATCGCGCGGCCATCGGCAGGCTGGGCGATACCCGGCCAAAGGCGGCATCGGTCGCCCCCTGCGCAATGGCGAAAAACCGCACCACATAGGCCAGCACGATGGCAAAGGCGCTGCCGGTCAGGATCAGGCCCGGATCATGCCCGCTCAGCGCCAGGATGGCGTCGGCGATATGGTGGTCAAGGGCGGCAAGCGGGATCAGGATACCCACCGCCAGCACCGCGCCCGGCGCCGCATAGCCGATGGTGGTGAAGGGCAGGGCCAGCCGCGCCAGCCGCCGCCCGCCAAGGCGCACGCCATGCACCAGAAACAGCGCCGCCACCACGGTGATCAGCGCCGCCGCGCCCCCCACCGTTACCGTATGGCCCAGGGCCCGCGCCAGCCCCGGATCAACCCAGCCGCCGGTCTGGGCAAGGGCATGGTTGCCGATCACCCCGACCGGCACCACGAACCCCGCCACGAAGGGCACCGCGCACAGCGCCGCCGCGATCCAGCCCCGCGCGCCGCGCAGGGTTTGCCGCTCTATCGGGCGCAGGCCGCGGCCCTGGGCGTGAAAGCGCTGTTTGCGCCTGCTCAGCCGTTCCAGCATCACCAGCGCCAGGATCAGCACCAGAATGACCGTGGCCAGTTGCGCCGCCCCCCCGACGTTCCCGGCCGACAGCCAGACCGTGAAAATCCCGGTGGTCAGTGTCTGCACCCCAAAGAAATCGACCACGCCGAAATCGTTGACCGTTTCCATCATCGCCAGCGCCGCCCCCGCCGCGATGGCCGGGCGCGCCAGCGGCAGGCCCACCCGAAAGAACACCCCGAAAGGGCCGGCACCCAACGCCCGCGCCACCTCATAGGCGCCGCCCGATTGCTCGCGGAAGGCGGCGCGCGCCAGCAGATAGACATAGGGGTAAAGCGCGGCCGACAGCACCACGATCGCAGCGCCGGCCGACCGGATCTCGGGAAAGCGGTAATCGCGCGCGCTTTGCCAGCCGAAGACCTCGCGCAGCATGATCTGCACCGGGCCGGAATAATCCAGAAAATCCACCAGCGCATAGGCCCCGACATAGGCAGGCACCGCCAGCGGCAACAGCAGCAGATATTCCAGCCAGCGCGACAGCGGAAAGCGGTACATCACCACCAGCCAGGCCGCGCCAGTGCCCACCGCTGCCACCATGGCCCCGACACCCGTCATCAACACAAGCGTGTTGGTCATGTAGCGCGGCAAGGTGGTGGCCAGCAGATGCGGCCAGATGTTCTGGGTCGGCGACAGTGCCAGCCACACGACCGCCAGGATCGGCGCCAGCACGATCGCGGCAATGA
>JACIYW010000072.1 GCA_014359745.1 Paracoccaceae bacterium
AGCTATTTCTTCATCGCAAGCTTCATGGAAGACCACGTCAACTTTCACGCCTCGGCGTTGCTGGGGTAGGGCGTGGCCTTGAAGACTCATATTTTAATACAATATCAATCTTACCAATCGAATATTTCCCGATGCGCGGCGTTCTGTGGCAGGATTTATCCAAGGGAGACGGTTCATGGTTGTTGACGACGATCTGAAGCGGCGCGTGATCAATGCGATCATCGGGCGTTATGACAGCGGCGTCATTCGCGATGTGCGGTTGGTTTCTGTTGAAGTCGTTGAGGACGAAGATGAAATCCGCTTTGTCTTTGAAATCGAGTCTGACGCAGATCCCGAAACGATAGGAAAGGGGTATTTCGGTCTGACCGACAGGGTTCGCAAGGCCCTTGGCGATGATTGGCGCGGTTATTTCCCCATCCTGCGTCCGCGGATCGAACGCAGTGCCGCCGCCTGACGGAAATCTTTCCGACGGCTTTCTTGGCGTGGCGGCAGCCTTGATCCCGGCAGGTCGGGCAAGGCCCGTACAGGCATCCCTCAGGCGCAGCATCAGCAGCAGTTATTATGCCGTCTTTCATGCGTTGGCGAGGTCGATCGCCGACAGTCTTGTCGGGTCCGCACCCAAGAGACGACCGAACCGCGCATGGGTCGATGTATACCGGGGGATTGGCCACAACACCACGAAAGACGCTTGCAAATCGGCAGGGGGCGTCGATTTCCCGATGCCCATCAAGGCATTTGCAGACAGTTTCGTGAGGCTTCATGACGCCAGAAATCTGGCTGACTATGATCCCGAAGTGCGATTCTCCAAGGATGATGCGCTTGCGAATCTCGCCGAGGCAAAACATGCCCTGTTAGAATTGAAGGGGGTAAAGCCCGTCCACAGGAAGGCATTCGCCGCGTGGGTCTTGGTAACAAGCCCTGGTGCGGTACGGGGACGAAAAGACCGCCGGGGCCGGGGCAGGCCGAATTGACCAGCCTTTACATAGACGCCGACGCCTGCCCGGTGAAGGCCGAGGCCGAGCGGGTTGCGACGCGGCACAGGGTGCGGATGTTTGTCGTGTCGAACGGCGGCATCCGGCCGTCGCGAAATCCGCTGGTGGAAACGGTGATCGTGCCCGATGGGCCGGACGTGGCGGATATGTGGATCGCCGAACGCGCCGGGCGCGGTGATGTGGTGGTGACGGGTGATATCCCGCTGGCCGCGAAATGTGTTGCCGCCGGTGCGCGGGTGGTGAAACACGATGGCACGGTGTTGACCCCGGCCAATATCGGCACCATCCTTGCCACCCGCGACCTGATGACCGATCTGCGCGCCGCCGATCCGTTCCGACAGGGCGGCGGACGGCCGTTTTCAAAGGCCGACCGCAGCCGCTTTCTGGATGCGATGGAACGCGAGGTGCGCGCGGCGATGAAGGAAGCCCCGAAATGATCCCCCCAACGGTTATCGCCACCTTCCGACCCGGCCCGAAGTGACCGCAACGATCATTGCCAACGACAATACCGGGGTTCAGCGGGGGCGACGACCCGTTCTTCGAATGGCCGCTGGCCACGGGCGCGGATTTCAGTCAATCGGATTCATACCCTTGACCGGCACGCGCAGGGGCGCGGGAAAGGCGGGCGCGGGAAATGAGTATTTGGGCCAAGATGAAGCGAAAGAGGGTTTTCCTGTGCGGTCAAGGCGCGGACCTGATTGATCGCAATGCTCGTCAGCTGTCTTGCAAAGCGCCTTGATCCGTCTTACCTCTGTCGTGAAACCGTTGGGGTGCCCTAATCGGGCTGAGAGGCGCAGCGCGCCGACCCATCGAACCTGATCCGGGTTGTACCGGCGGAGGGAACGGTAATCGCGGCGCTTACGCCCCTTTTCCGCCTTTCCGTCCGGCCCGGCCAACCGGCACAAGGAACGGCCGCATGACGCCCATCGCATTGACCATCGCCGGATCAGACAGTGGCGGCGGCGCTGGCATCCAGGCCGATCTGAAGACTTTTTCGGCGCTGGGTGTTTACGGTGCCAGCGTGATCACCGCCCTGACCGCGCAGAACACCCGCGCCGTGACACTGGTGGAACCGGTCAGCAACGCGATGATCGCCGCACAGATCAGTGCGGTTTTCGACGATCTGGCTGTGAACGCGGTCAAGCTGGGGATGCTGGGCGATGCGGGCGTGATCGCCACGGTGGCCGACGGGCTGGCGGGCCGCGGCGTGCCGGTGGTGATCGACCCGGTGATGGTGGCGAAATCGGGGGCGGTGCTGTTGCCCGGCGCGGCCGTGGCGGCGCTGATCCAACGGCTGTTGCCGCTCGCTGATGTGCTGACGCCGAACCTGCCCGAGGCCGCGCACCTGCTGGGTTGCAAGGCGGCGGCGGACAAGGCCGAAATGCTGGAACAGGGCCGCGCGCTGCTGTCACTTGGCCCGCGCGCGGTGCTGATGAAGGGCGGGCACGGGGACGGTGACATCTGCACCGATGTGTTGATCACGGCGGGTGGTGTGCAGGAATTCAACGCGCCGCGCCTGAATACGAAAAACACCCATGGCACCGGCTGCACCCTGTCGGCGGCGATTGCGGCGGGGCTGGCGCGCGGGCTTGATCCGGGGGCCGCCGTTGCGGCGGCGCATGGCTATCTTCAGGCGGCGATCAGGGCGGCGGACCGGCTGCATGTGGGCCATGGCCACGGCCCGGTGCACCATTTTCACGAGGTCTGGACATGATCGAACCCGTCACGATCCGAGGTGCCGGCGTTGTCGGCCTTTGCGTGGCAAGCGAACTGGTGGCGCGCGGCGTGCCGGTGATCTTGCGTGATCCTGCCATGGCACCGGGCGCGCAGGCCTGTTCGTGGTGGGCGGGCGGCATGCTTTCCCCGTTTTGCGAAGGCTTTTCCGCCGAAGAACCCGTGATGCGTCTGGGGCAGGAGGCCGCGGCGTGGTGGGAAGCGCAGGGTGTGACGGTTCACCGCCACGGATCGCTGGTTGTCACGTTGCAGCGCGACCGGCGCGAGCTGGATCAGTTCGCGCGCCGGACAACCGGCCACCGCACGGTCACAGGCCCCGAACTCGCGGGGTTGGAGCCGCTTCTGGCCGACCGCTTCGATCGCGCGCTGTTTTTCGAGGATGAGGCCCATATCGATCCGCGCGCCGCCCTTGCCCACCTTTTGAGTCGGCTGAAAAAGGCAGGCGCCCGGTTCGAACACAGTAGCGAGGCCCCCGAGGGTGGCGAAGGCCGTGTGATCGACTGCCGAGGTCTGGCGGCGCAAGACGTCTTGCCCGAGCTGCGCGGCGTCAAGGGAGAGATGGTCGTGCTGCGCGCGCCCGACCTTGCGTTGCAGCGCCCGGTGCGCCTTTTGCATCCGCGCTATCCGCTTTACATCGTGCCGCGTGGCGATGGCGTGTTCATGCTTGGCGCGACGCAGATCGAAAGCGCGGAACGCGGCCGCGCCTCTGTGCGGTCGGTGATGGAACTGCTGTCTGCCGCCTATGCCCTGCACCCGGCCTTCGCCGAGGCGGAACTGGTCGAAATCGGTGCCGATGCGCGCCCCGCCTTTCCCGACAACCTGCCGCGCCTCAGCCGCAAGGGCGCCACGCTGCATGTCAACGGCATGTTTCGCCATGGCTTTCTGCTGTCTCCCGCTGTGGCGCGCATGGCGGCGGATGTCATGCAGGGCCGAAACCAGACACCGGAGTTTTACCATGAGGATTGAGGTCAATGGCGAAAGCCGCGATGTCCGCTCCACCACCCTGTCGGAGGCGCTGGAGGAACTGGGATTTGCGGGGATGAAATGCGCAACGGCGGTGAATGCGCAATTCGTGCCCGTCCCCGCCCGCGCCGAACGAACGCTTAAAGATGGCGACCGGGTCGAGGTGCTGACACCGATGCAGGGGGGATAAGCGATGCGCGATTTCTACGGGACCACGTTGCAAGGCCCGCTGATGCTGGGCACGGCGCAATATCCGTCGCCCGAAATCCTGGCGCGCGCCTTTCGTGCCTCGGGCGCCGGGGTGGCCACGGTATCCTTGCGGCGCGAATCCGGCGCGGGCAACGATTTCTGGGCGCTGATCCGTGAACTTGGCGTGCCGGTTCTGCCCAACACCGCAGGTTGTTATACCGCGCGCGAGGCGATCACCACCGCCCATATGGCCCGCGAGGTGTTCGATACCGACTGGATCAAGCTGGAGGTGATCGGCCATGCCGACACGTTGCAACCCGATCCTTTCGGCCTGCTGGATGCCGCGCGCGAACTGTGCGCCGAGGGGTTCAAGGTGTTCCCCTATACCACCGAGGATCTGGTGCTGGGCGAAAAGCTGGTAGAGGCCGGGTGCCGGGTGCTGATGCCCTGGGGCGCGCCGATCGGGTCGGGGTTGGGGCTCAACAACCCCTTTGGCCTGCGCACCATGCGCGCGCATTTCCCCGATATTCCGCTGGTGGTGGATGCCGGCATCGGCCTGCCATCCCACGCGGCGGCGGCGCTGGAACTGGGCTATGACGCGGTGCTTCTGAACACCGCCGTGGCGCGCGCGGGCGATCCGGTGGCGATGGCCGAGGCGTTCGGCCTTGCGGTGCGGGCCGGGGCGCTGGCCCATGCCGCCGACCCGATGGAACCGCGCGACATGGCCGCGCCATCCACCCCGCTGATCGGGAAGGCCTGGCTATGACATTGCCGCGTTTCTACCCGATTTTCGATAATGCCGACTGGCTGGAACGGATGCTGCCCCTTGGCGTCAAACTGGCGCAATTGCGCGTCAAGGACCGCGCGGGGGATGACACAAGCGCCGAGATCCGGCGCGGCATCGCACTGGCCCGGCACCACGGTGCCGCGCTGGTGGTCAATGACTACTGGCAGATCGCGATTGATGAGGGGGCCGATTGGCTGCACCTGGGGCAGGAGGATCTGGAAACCGCCGATATCCCCGCCATCCGCCGCGCCGGGATCAGGCTGGGCATTTCCACCCATGATCACGCGGAACTTGACCGCGCGCTGGCGCTGGCGCCCGATTATGTGGCGCTGGGCCCGATCTATCCGACCCGGCTGAAACAGATGGCGTTCGGCCCGCAGGGGCTGGCGCGCATCACCGAATGGAAGGCGCTGGTGGGCGGTATTCCCCTGTGCGCCATCGGCGGCATGACGGTGGAACGGGCGCCGGGCGCTTTCGCCGCCGGGGCCGATATCGTGTCGGTCGTGACCGATATCACCCTGAACCCCGCGCCCGAGGATCGCTTGCGGCAATGGCTGGGGGCCTGCGGATGACCCGCTACGCCCGCCAGATCGCCCTGCCAGAGGTCGGCACCGCCGGGCAGGCGCGTATTTCGGCGGCAAAGCTGCTGGTGGTGGGCGCGGGCGGCCTTGCCGTGCCCGCGTTGCAATATCTGGTGGGCGCGGGCGTGGGGCGGATCACGCTGGTGGACCCTGACCGCGTGTCGCTAAGCAATCTGCACCGCCAGCCGATCTATGGCATGAATGATATCGGCCAGCCCAAGGCCCGCGTTGCCGCCCGTGCCATGGCCGCCCTGAACCCCGAGGTGGTGGTGGTGCCGCACCTGCAATGGCTTGATCCCGCCACCGCGCCGGGGTTGCTGGACGGTTGCGATATCGCGCTCGATTGCGCCGACAGTTTCGCGGCCAGCTATGCGCTGTCGGATGCCTGCCACGGGCTGGGCGTGCCGCTGATATCGGCGTCGGCGCTGGGGCTGTCGGGCTATGCGGGCGGGTTTTGCGGCCCCGCGCCCAGCCTGCGCGCGGTGTTTCCCGAACTGCCCGACCGTGCGCCAACCTGCGACACTGCGGGCGTTCTGGGGCCGCTGGTGGGCATGATCGGCGCGCTTCAGGCCCAAATGGCGCTGGCGGTTCTGCTGGGGCAGGCGCCATCGCCGCTTGGTCAGTTGCTGACGGTGGATGCCGCAAACTGGCGCATGGGCGGCTTTCGCTTTGACGGGGCGCCCGAACCCGGCGATGCGCTGCCATTCGTTGCACAAAGCCAGATCACCCCCGACGATCTGGCGATTGAATTGCGCGGGTTGGCCGAGGCACCGGTGCCCGCCACCCCCCACGCGCGCCGCCTGACCGCCGAACAGGTCGCCACCCTGTCGCCGGCCCCAAAACAGCGCGTGGTGTTCTGCTGCGCCACCGGTCTGCGCGCCTGGCGCGCGGGCCGCGCCCTGCAATCGCGTTGGCCGGGGCACATCGCCCTTGCCGCAATTCCCCCGAAGATGGAGACCGACGCATGAACTTCCTGCCCGGCCTTGCCCTGGCCGCCCTTGTTGCGACCAGCGCCGTGGCCCAGACCCCAGATCAACCTGAAAACCCCGACCAACCCGAAAAGCTGACGGTGATGCTGGATTGGTTCGTCAATCCCGATCACGGTCCTTTGGTGATTGCGCAGGAACTTGGCTATTTCGCCGATGCGGGGCTGGATGTTGAACTGATCGCCCCCGCCGACCCGAACGCACCGCCGCGCATGGCGGCGGCGGGACGGGTTGATATTGCGGTCACCTATCAGCCCGAACTGCACCTGAACCTGCACGCCGGTCTGCCGCTGGTGCGGGTGGGCACGCTGATTGCCACGCCGCTGACCTGTCTGGTGGTGCGCGGCGATGGCCCGGTGCAGACCATGCGCGATCTTGAGGGGCGGCGCGTGGGCTTTGCCGTGGCGGGCATGCAAGAGGCGTTGTTGACCGCGATGCTGGCCCATAACGGGCTGGCGCCCGACGCGGTGGAACGGATCAATATCGGCTGGTCGATCTCTCCCGCGCTGATGTCGGGGCAGGTGGATGCGGTGATCGGTGCCTATCGCAATTTTGAACTGAATCAGATGCGGCTGGAAGGCATCGAAGGGCGGTGTTTCTACCCCGAGGAAGAGGGCGTGCCTGCCTATGACGAGCTGATTTATGTTGCCAACCCGGAAACAATGACCAACGAAAAGATCGCGCGTTTCCTGAAAGCCACCGAAAAGGCGGTGCAATACATCCTTAACCACCCCAAGGACGCGTGGGAAATATTTGCCGGCACCTCGGCGGAACTGCGCACTGACTTGAACGAACTGGCCTGGGGCGACACCTATCCGCGTTTCGCCACCCGACCGGCGGCCATGGATGCGGGCCGCTATGCCACGTTCGAGGCGTTTCTGCTGAACGGGGGCCTTTATGCCGACGGATCGGCCAAGGCGCTGGCGGTGGGGCAGATGGCGGTCGATGTGACGGCGGGCGCCGACTGATGGCGGTCGGGCCCGATTACGGTCGCGCCTTTGCGCTGTGGCGCGGTGATGCCGCGCCGGAGTGGCGCGACTATACCCATCACGCCTTTGTCGAAGGGCTGCGCAGCGGCGCCCTGCCGCAACCGGCCTTCCTGCATTACCTGCGGCAGGATTATGTTTTCCTGATCCATTTCGCGCGCGCCTGGGCGCTGGCGGCGGCCAAGGCCGAGACGCTGGGGGAATTGCAGGCCGCGTCCGCCACGGTGCAGGCGCTGGCCAATGTCGAAATGCCGCTGCATGTGCGTATCTGCGCGCGCCACGGCATCAAAGCCGCCGATCTGGAAGCGACGGTGGAGGCACCGGAAAACCTTGCCTATACCCGCTATGTGCTCGAATCAGGCTATTCCGGGGATTTTCTGGATCTGATGGCGGCGCTGGCGCCCTGCGTTCTGGGCTATGGAGAGATCGGCGCGCGGCTGGCGGGGGCCGATACGCCCTATGCCGACTGGATCGAAACCTATGCGGGCGACGACTATCAGGGGGTGTGCCGCGATGTCGGCGGGCTGATCGACACGGCACTTGACCGGCGCTATGGGTCGCAATGGCACCTTCTGCCGCGCTGGCGGGGGCTGTGCGCACGTTTCCGCACCGCCACCCGGCTGGAGGTGGGATTCTGGGATATGGGTTTGCGCGGGGCATGAACGCGGACCCTGACGCGATCACGCTTGAAGGCAGCGCGCAGGTCGCGGGCGTGCCCCTGTTCGGCCCGCTGCGCCTGGCCCTGCAACCGGGGCGGTGGACGGCGATCCTGGGCCGGTCGGGCGCGGGAAAATCGACCCTGTTGCGCCTGATCGCGGGATTGCCGACCGGGGCCGATTTTGCCGGGCGCGTCAGTGCCACCGATGGCGGGCCGGTTGCCCCGCGCGTGGCCTATATGGCGCAAGACGACGCGCTGCTGCCCTGGGCCGATGTGCTGGGCAATGTCATCCTGGGCGCGCGGCTGCGTGGGCAGGCCCCCGACCGGGCGGCGGCGCGGGCGCTGATCGCGCGGGTCGGGCTGGCGGATCACATCGCCAAGCGCCCGCATGCGCTTTCGGGCGGGCAGCGGCAGCGCGTGGCGCTGGCGCGGGTGCTGGCGGAAAACCGCCCTGTCGTGCTGCTGGATGAACCGTTTTCGGCGCTGGATGCCGCGACGCGCGCCGAAATGCAGGATCTGGCGGCCGAGGTTCTGCGCGGCCGCGCGGTTCTTCTGGTCACCCATGACCCGCTGGAGGCGGTGCGCCTGGCCGACCGGGCGTTCCTGATGCACGACGGGCGGCTTGATCCGCTGATCCTGCCGCAGGCCGCGCCGCCGCGCGCGCATGGCGCCCCCGCAACCCTGACGGCGCTGGCAGAGGTGTTCAGCCGCATGCAGGCCCCCGCATGAGGCCGGGGCAGGCCCCAATTCTGGCCCCAATACTGGTGGCGGTTTTCATCGTCGCCGTCTGGCAGGGGGTGGTCTGGGCCACGGGCGTTGCGCATTTCATCCTGCCCGGTCCGGTGCGGGTGGCGCAAAGCCTGTGGGAAAACCGGCTGTTGATCGGCACGAATGCCGGGCGGACATTCGCCAATATCGGTATCGGCCTGACGCTGGGCGCGGCGCTTGGGGTGCTGACGGCGATCAATCTGGCGCTGTCGCCCATGGCGCGGCTGCTGATGCGGCCCTTTCTGGTGTTCGCACAGGCCATCCCAGTGTTCGCGCTTGCGCCGGTCCTGACGCTTTGGCTGGGCTTTGGTCCGGCGTCAAAGATCGTGATGGTGGTGCTGGTGATCTATTTCCCCATCGCGTCGACCTTTTTCGACGCGCTGATGCGCCTGCCCCCCGCGATGGCCGATCTGGCGCGCAACATGCAGGCCCGCCCGCTGCGCGAACTGATATGGCTGCGCCTGCCCCACGCGCTGCCCGCGCTGGGATCGGGGCTGCGGCTGGGGGCCGTTTATGCGCCGTTCGGGGCGGTGATCGGCGAATGGGTGGGGGCGTCAAACGGGCTGGGGCATATGATGCTGATGGCGAACGGGCGCGCGCAGACCGATCTGATGTTTGCCGCGCTGGTGGTTCTGGCGGCCTTTACGGTTGTGTTGTTCTTTGCGGCCGATCTGGCCGCCGGGTGGCTGGCGCGGCGGTTCGGATGATCGCGGCACATGACCGCGACGGGCCATTGGCCAATCCATTTCAGGCGTCAAACATCAATCAAGGTCACCCCTCGGGCGGATTCCGATGGAAATAACGGCGCGCCCCGTTACTAATGCGCAAGAAGACCGGAACGAAATCATGGGAAGGCCGCACAACCGGCCACAACAGGGGAATAGGGATGTTGGCAAAATCGAAATCATTTGCGGTGTTCGCGGCGGCGGCCATCGTTGGCGTCACACCGGTACTGGCACAGGATCAACTTGATATCGGGCTGGTGTTTACCCTTTCGGGCCCTGCGGCGGCGCTGGGGGAACAGGGGCGCAACGGTTTCATGCTGGCCGTGGAACAGAACGGCGGGCTTGGCGGGGTCAAGACCGACGTCACCGTGGTGGATGACGAACTGAAGCCCGACGTGGCCGCCGCCCGCACCCGCGAACTGGTAGAGCGCGGCAATGTCGATTTCGTTGTCGGGCCGATCTTTTCCAACATCCTTCAGGCAATCTTCAACCCGGTTATCGATGCGGGCAAGATCCTGATCAGCCCGAATGCCGGCATCTCGACCTTTGCAGGCAAGGAATGCAATCCGAACCTTTTCGTCACCTCCTATCAGAACGATCAGTCACACGAGGTTCTGGGCGCCTATGCCGAGCGCGAGAAATTCAAATCCGTGTTCCTGATGGCCCCCAATTATCAGGCGGGCCGCGATTCGCTGGCCGGGTTCAAGCGCCATTATTCCGGCACCGTGGTGAACGAGGTCTATACCCCGCTTGGCCAGCTTGATTTTTCGGCCGAACTGGCACAGATCGCCGCGCTTCAGCCCGATGCGGTCTTTACCTTCATGCCCGGCGGTATGGGCGTCAATCTGGTCAAGCAATATGAACAGGCCGGGTTGAAGAACATCCCGTTCCTGTCGGCCTTTACCGTCGATGAAAGCACCCTGCCGGGGCAAAAGGATGCCGCGCTGGGCATGCTGTCGGGCGCCAACTGGGCCCCGGATTTCGATCTGCAAGCCTCGCGCGATTTCGCCACCGCCTATGAGGCGAAATACGGCGCCATCCCCGGAACCTATGCGATGCAGGCCTATGACGCGGCGATGCTGATCGATTCGGCGGTGCGCGCGGTGGGCGGCGATCTGTCGAACACTGACGCGCTGCGTGCCGCCCTTGAAAAGGCCGATTTCCAAAGCCTGCGGGGTGATTTCAAATTCGGCAACAACCACTATCCGATCCAGGATTTCTATCTGACCGGCGTGGTGAAACGCGAAGACGGCAAGTTCCACACCTCGATCAAGGAAAAGATATTCGACGATTTTCAGGATGCCTACGCCAAAGATTGCGCGATGAAGTGATCGGCCGCAATCGCTGACACGGGCAAGGTTTCCCCATGATCAATCTGTTCATCCTTCAGGTGCTGAACGGCTTTCAGCTTGGCATCCTGCTGTTTCTGGTGGCTGCCGGGCTGACGCTGATCTTCGGCATCATGGATTTCATCAACATCGCCCATGGGATGCTTTACATGGTGGGGGCCTATCTGCTGGCCACCTTTGCCGGGCTGACCGGCAGCTTCTGGTTCGGGCTGCTGATCGCCATGCCGGTGGCGATCCTGTTCGGCCTGTTGCTGGAGTTCCTGATATTCCGCCGCCTTTATGACCGATCGCATCTGGACCAGGTGCTGGCCACATTCGGCCTGACGATGATTCTCAGCGAGGGCGTGCAGGCGATATGGGGATCGGCGCCGCTTAGCGTGCAGATGCCCGCGATCCTGTCGGGATCGGTTCGGTTGTTGGGGATCATTCAATACCCGGTTTACCGCATCGCCGTTCTGGTGGTGGGGCTTTTGGTGGCCCTGGGTCTTTATCTGCTGATCAGCCGCACCCGGATGGGGATGCTGCTGCGGGCGGGCGCGTCGAACCGGCCGATGGTGTCGGCGCTGGGGGTGAACGTGGGGCGGTTGTTCACGCTGGTCTTTGCCTTTGGGGCGATGCTGGCGGGTTTTGCGGGCGCGCTTGTCGCGCCGGTGCTGTCGGTCGATCCGGGAATGGGGGAAAGCGTGCTGATCCTGACCTTCGTGGTGATCGTGATCGGTGGCATCGGATCGGTCAAGGGGGCGTTTATCGCGGCGATCCTTGTCGGGCTGGTCGATACGCTGGGCCGCACCTTCGGGCCGATCTGGTTGCAGATGGTGATGGACCCATCGGCCGCATCGCAGACCGGGCGCACGCTGGCGCCGATGCTGGTCTATATCCTGATGGCCGTGGTGCTCAGCATCCGCCCCACGGGCCTGTTCGGCAGGAGGATATCGTGACAGGCGCCACCCCAACCGCCGCCCGATCCGCCATCGCCCCGCGCACCATCATCGCCGCGATGTTCTTTGGCGCGATGGGGCTGCTGCCGGTCGCGGTCACGGCGCTGGGCGATCCGTTTCTGGTGGTGGTGCTGACCCGGATGATCATCCTGGCCCTTGCGGCGCTGTCGCTTGACCTGATCCTGGGGCATGGGGCGCTGGTGTCCTTCGGGCATGCGGCCTTTGTCGGGATCGGCGCCTATGCGGTGGTTATTCTGGCGCAGGCCGGGATTACCGATATCGCGGTGCAGGTGCTTGCGGCGATTGTGGTGGCGGCGGTGTTCGGGCTGATCACCGGGTTGATCGTGCTGCGCACGCGCGGGGTCTATTTCATCATGATCACGCTGGCCTTCGGGCAGATGGCCTATTTCTTTTTCGTCTCGCTTTCGGCCTATGGCGGCGATGACGGGATATCCATGCGCGGCCGTTCAACCCTGTTCGGGCGGGACTGGCTGGAAAATGACATGGCGCTTTTCTATCTGGCGCTGGCGGTACTGCTGGGCGGTTATGTGCTGGCGACGGCCTTGGTCGGGTCACGCTTTGGCCGGGTGATCAGCGGTACACGGGAAAATCCGGTCCGGATGCAGGCCATGGGTTTTCGGCCGTTCGGCTATCAACTGGTGGCCTATGTCATCGCCGGGTGCATGGCGGCGGTGGCCGGGGTCTTGCTGGCCAATCAGACCGAATTCGTCTCGCCCGCCTTCATGTCGTGGCAACGGTCGGGGGAACTGATCGTGATGGTGGTTCTGGGCGGGCTTGGCACGTTGATCGGGCCGATATTCGGCGCGGTTGCGGTGCTGCTGCTGGAAGAGGTGCTGTCGCCCTTTTCCAGCCACTGGCGCATCGGGCTGGGCGTGGTGCTGATCCTTGTGGTCTTTGCTTCGCCCGGCGGCCTGGCGGGGATGTTGCGGCGCCTGACGGGGCGGGGCGCATGACCGCGCTTTTGTCGATACGCGGCCTGCGCAAGGCTTACGGCGCGCTGAAGGTGACCGATGGCATCGATCTTGACCTGACCGGGGGAGAGGTGCACGCCATCATCGGCCCGAACGGCGCTGGCAAGACCACCTTTGTCGCGCAGCTTGCCGGGCAGATCCGGCAGGACAGCGGCACGATCCATTATGACGGGCGCAACGTGTCGCATACCGATATGGCCGGGCGGGTGCGGCTGGGCATGGCGCGGTCGTTTCAGATCACGTCGATCCTGCCGGGGTTTTCGGTGCTGGATAACGTGGCGATGGCGGTGCAGGCGCGATCAGGCAGCAGTTTCCGGTTCTTCCGCGCGGCAGCAAAGGAACGCGCGTTGAACGATGCGGCGCTTGAATATCTGGATCAGGTCGGCCTTGCCGGTCGCGCGGGCGAGGTGGCGCGCAACCTGTCGCATGGCGAACACCGGCAGATGGAAATCGCCATGGCGCTCGCCACCCGGCCAAAGGTGCTGTTGCTGGATGAACCCTTTGCCGGCACCGGCCAGCAAGAGGCCAAGATGCTGCTGCGCCTCTTGCAGGGTCTTCGCGGCAACCTGACCATGCTGTTGATCGAACATGACATGAACGCGGTCTTTGCGCTGGCCGACCGCGTGTCGGTCATGGTTTACGGGCGGTTGATCGCCACCGGCACCCCAACCGAGGTGCGCGCCGACCCCGAGGTGCGCGCGGCCTATCTGGGCGATGAAGCACCACAAGGGGCCACATGATGTTGCAGGTCGATGCCCTTGAAAACGCCTATGGGGTCAGCCGCATCCTGTTCGGCGTCTCGTTCACCGTGGCGCGGGGCGAGGTGGTGACGCTTCTGGGCCGGAACGGCATGGGAAAGACCACCACGGTCAATTCCATCTTTGGCCTGTTGCCCCCAAAGGGCGGGCGCATCATCGTGGACGGGCGCGACATGACCGGCGCCGCCCCGCACCGGATCGCGCAGGCCGGGCTTGGCCTTGTGCCCGAGGGGCGGCAGATATTCCCGACCCTGACGGTAGAGGAAAACCTGATCGCCACCGCCCGGGGCCCGCGCGCCCGGCGCTGGTCGCTGGATCGGGTCTATGACATGTTCCCGCGCCTGCGTGACCGCAGGCGCAACATGGGCAACCAGCTTTCGGGGGGC
>JACIYW010000073.1 GCA_014359745.1 Paracoccaceae bacterium
CATGTCGTTCCTTGGCCCATCCCAGACCGCGACGCAACCCGATCGCGGCCATGCGTCGGCGCCGGCGCCGCAATACGCGGCGCTGTGCCACCGTGCCGTCAAGGGCAAGGTCGCGGTGCTGCTGGTTTCCAGCCGCGACACCGGGCGCTGGGTTCTGCCCAAGGGCTGGCCGATATACGGGCTGCAACCGCATGAGGCCGCCGCGCGCGAGGCCTTTGAAGAGGCCGGGGTGGAAGGCATCGTCGATCCCGATCCCTTGGGGTGTTTCGACTATGACAAACGTCTGGCCGATACCACCGTGCAGCCCTGCCGCGTGACGGTTTTCGCGATCAGGGTCAAGCGGTTGCTGAATGACTTTCCCGAAAAAGGCCAACGCACCCGCAAGTGGTTCCGCCCACAAAAGGCCGCGTTGAAAGTGCACGAGCCGCAATTGCAGGCGTTGCTGGCCGGTTTCACCCCCCGGACCTGACCCGGAGCGGCGCCTGTCGGCCCCCGAGCTGTCGGCCCCAGGTCTATCGGCCCCCGAGCTACCGGCCCCGGAACAGCCCGCCCAGGATGCCGCGCACCAGCGCCCTTCCCGACCGGGTTCCGATCTGGCGGGCAAAGGATTTCGCGAAAGCCTCGGCCACGCTGTCGCCGCGCGACGCGCGCGCGGGCCTTGTGGCCTTGGAGGTGGTCTGGCCGACGCTGCCGCCATAGCGCCGGGCGTTCTGGTATTCGCGCACCTCGGGCGACTGGTCGGCGGTTTCATCCGTTTGCGCTGCTTCTTTTGCCGCCTGTTCGGCGCGTCGGGCCAGGCGTTCGCGCGCCGAATCCCGGTCAATCGGCGTGTCGTATTTTCCGGCCAGGGGCGAGGCGGCGATCAGTCGGGCGCGCGCCTCTTCGGGGATCGGGCCCATATGGGTGGCGGGCGGGCGGATCAGGGTGCGTTCGACCACGCCCGGCACGCCCTTTGCGTCAAGAAAAGAGGTGACGGCCTCGCCGGTGCCGACATCGCGGATCGCGTCTTCGGTGGAAAAGCGCGGGTTGTCGCGATAGGTCTCGGCGGCGAGTTTCAGGGCGCGGCGGTCGCGGGCGGTGAAGGCGCGCAGTGCGTGCTGGACGCGGTTGCCCAACTGGCCCAGGACGTTTTCGGGGATGTCATCGGGGTTTTGCGTGACAAAATAAACCCCGACCCCCTTGGACCGGATCAGCCGCGCCACCTGTTCGACCTTGGCCACCAGCGCGCGCGGGGCGTCGTTGAACAAAAGATGCGCCTCGTCGAAAAAGAACACAAGGCGCGGCTTGTCGGGGTTGCCGACCTCTGGCAGTTCCTCGAACAGTTCCGACAGAAGCCAGAGCAGGAATGTGGCGTAAAGCCGGGGCGTCGCCATCAGGCGGTCGGCCGCCAGGATAGAGACGCGGCCCTGCCCCGCGGCATCGACCGTCATCAGATCGGCCAGATCAAGCGCGGGTTCGCCGAAAAGCTGCGTGCCGCCCTGATTTTCCAGCACCAGCAGCCGACGCTGGATCGCGCCCACCGAATTTGTCGCCACCGTGCCGTAACGCGCCGAAAGGTCGCGCGCGTTCTCGGCGATCCAGGCAAGCATGGCTTGCAGATCGGCCAGATCAAGCAGCGGCAGCGCCTGATCATCGGCAAGCCGGAACGCGATGTTGATCACCCCTTCCTGTGCTTCGGTCAGCTCCAGCATCCGCGACAAAAGCACCGGCCCCATTTCGGCGACGGTGGTGCGGATCGGGTGGCCCGACTGCCCGAACAGATCCCAGAACAGGACCGGCGGCGCGCGGTAGGCATAGTCGTCATAGCCGATCTGCCCGGCGCGGGCCTGAAAGGCGGCGTGTGGCCTGGCCTCGGCCGATCCCGGCAGGGCAAGGCCCGCCACATCGCCCTTTACATCCGACAGGAACACCGGCACCCCGGCCGCCGAAAAGCCCTCGGCCAGGATTTGCAGGGTCACGGTCTTGCCGGTGCCCGTGGCCCCGGCGATCAGGCCGTGGCGATTGCCCTGCCGAAGCAACAGATATTGCGGTTCGGTGTAATCCACCCCGCCGCCACCCGCAAAAATTCCTTCGGTCATGCCCGCCTTCCCGATGCAACAAGGATCGTTCAAGCCGACAATACAATGTTAAACCTTCGGTGCCAGTCTTGATCGTATCGGGCCGGTCATTCGCCCGGCATGACTTCCTCCCTGTCTGACTGGCCGCGCCCCAAGGGTGCGGCTTTTTTCGCCAAAACGTGAAGTGCCCTGCGCAAATTCACCAATGATTTGGTATTTTTTGCTGTTGACGCAAACATTTCGACGCCCTAGCGTTATGCTACGTCGGTCCTCACGACAGGATAAGTCGGCCCGTCCGGCAGGGAGATTGATAAGGGAAAAGGGTCGTCCACGACCCTTTT
Organism: Paracoccaceae bacterium; assembly: GCA_014359745.1. Taxonomy (GTDB): domain Bacteria; phylum Pseudomonadota; class Alphaproteobacteria; order Rhodobacterales; family Rhodobacteraceae; genus JACIYW01. The sequence goes on from JACIYW010000073.1 coordinate 2,399, forward strand.
TCTAATTTGCGCGGATGGCTTTTCGCAGATGCCTGCGCGGCGAGGCCGGGATCACCGCCAAGGCGCCGGTCTGGCACCGGCAAAGCTACGCCCACCAATCCGAAACGGCCTGACATCGCCTGCAACCCGTGTTAGACCGCAGCACAGATCAACACCTGCCAATGGGAACACTGATGACCGATATCAAACTTTTCCTGCGCGCCGCCGTCGTTCTTGGCCTCGCCACGTCTTCGGGCCTTGCACAGACCGCAGCCACCGACGGGGCTGCCGGGCAGGATACAACCGCCCAGCCCGCCCCCGCGGCCGATGCAGCCCCGGCCGAGGACGGCGCCTCTGACCTGTCGATGGGGCAGGAAGTGGCGCCCGAGGATGGCCCCGGCACCAGCTATGTCGCGGGCACGTTCGGCGAGTGGGAAAACCGCTGCGTGCGCGCGCCCGAGGGGCAGACAGACCGGTGCGAACTTTACCAGCTCCTCCAGGACCAGAGCGGAAACTCCGTCGCCGAAATCAGCTTGTTCGGCCTGCCCGCGGGCCAGCCGGCCGCAGCGGGGGCCACGATCGTGACGCCGTTGCTGACCCTGTTGACCCAGCAGATCACCATAAAGATCGATGACGGCACCGCCAAACGCTATCCGTTCACCTGGTGCAGCCAGATCGGGTGCTATGCCCGAATCGGCTTTACCGCCGATGAAATCGCGGCGTTCAAGCGCGGCAAGAAAGCCACCGTCACCATCGTGCCCGTCGCCGCGCCTGACACCACCGTCGATCTGGATGTATCGCTGATCGGCTTTACCGCGGGCTATGAGGCGGTGAACAAGGCCAACGGTTCGTGATCTGACAGGATCACCAGAGGGTGACCGCGCGGCCCCGGCACCGAAAGATGGTGCCGGGGCCCCTTCCCCTTGAACCCGACAAGGATATGTTCCACTAAAGCGCCACGAATGTGGCCCGGCCGGGACGGGGTGCAAGGACGGGGCGCAAGGCAGCGGCGAGGATGACGATGGCGGACGGAACCAGCAACACGAACGTAAAACCGACCGAAGAGATTTCGGTCCGCGAAGTGTTCGGCATCGACAGCGACATGATGGTGCGCGGCTTTGCCGACCGGGCCGACCGGGTGCCCGACATCGATCCGACCTACAAGTTCGATCCCGATACCACGCTGGCGATTCTGGCAGGCTTTCAGTACAATCGCCGGGTGATGATCCAGGGGTATCACGGCACCGGCAAATCCACCCATATCGAACAGGTTGCCGCGCGGCTGAACTGGCCGCTGGTGCGGGTGAACCTTGACAGCCACATCAGCCGCATCGACCTGATCGGCAAGGATGCGATCAAGCTGCGCGACGGCATGCAGGTGACCGAGTTTCAGGAAGGCATCCTGCCCTGGGCGCTGCGCAACCCCGCCGCCATCGTCTTCGATGAATATGACGCGGGCCGCGCCGATGTGATGTTCGTCATCCAGCGGGTGCTGGAAGCCGACGGCAAGCTGACGCTTCTGGATCAGAACCAGGTGCTTACACCGCATCCCTATTTTCGCCTCTTTGCCACCGCCAACACCGTGGGCCTTGGCGATACCACCGGGCTTTATCACGGCACCCAGCAGATCAACCAGGGCCAGATGGACCGCTGGTCGCTGGTGGCCACGCTCAACTACCTCAGCCATGATGCCGAGGCGGCGATCGTGCTTTCGAAAAACCCCGCCTACAACACCGAAAAGGGCCGCCGCGAGATCGGCCAGATGGTCACGGTCGCCGACCTGACCCGCACCGCGTTCATGAACGGCGACCTGTCCACCGTGATGTCGCCCCGCACCGTGATCGCCTGGGCCGAAAACGCCCGCATCTTTCGCAACATCGGCTATGCGTTCCGGCTGTCGTTCCTCAACAAATGCGACGAGTTGGAACGCCAGACCGTCGCCGAATTCTATCAGCGCTGCTTTGACGAGGAACTGCCGGAATCCGCGGTGAGCATGAGTTTGGGGTGATGCCTTGCGCAGCGGGCGAGACAACCGCCGTCTTGTGCGCCGACCGGCGCGGATATCCAAAGGGGGCAAGGCCAAAGGGGGTAAGGGATGACGAAACCCAACGATAACCCCGCCGATCCGTTCAAGAAGGCGCTCGCGGAAACCGCGCGCACCATGGCCGATGACCGCGATCTGACCGTCAGCTATTCGGTCGATCCGCCGGGCCTGTCGGGCGAGGCCATGCGCCTGCCGCAGATCAGCCGCCGCATGACCCGCGACGAGGTGCTTCAGGCGCGCGGCACCGCCGATGCGCTGGCGCTGCGCCACCGCCACCACGACGAAGCGCTGCACGCCCGCTATGCCCCCACAGGCCAGATGGCGCGCGACCTTTACGAGGCGATGGAAACCGCCCGCTGCGAGGCGGTGGGCGCCCGCGCCATGCCGGGCACCGCCGGGAATATCGACGCCCGCATCGGCGCCGATGCCGAACGGCGCGGATATGGCCAGATCACCCAGGCCGCCGATGCGCCGCTTGCCGCCGCCGCGGGATATCTGGTGCGCCATCTGGCCACCGGCCGCACCCTGCCAAAGGCGGCCGACAATGTGATGGGCCTGTGGCGCGGCTTTATCGAGGAACAGGCAGCGGGCACGCTGGACGGGATCGACAAGGTTCTGGGCGATCAGCAGGCATTTGCCCGCCTTGCGCGGCAGGTGATCACCGATCTGGGTTACGGCGACCAGTTGGGCGACGATCCCGACAACCAGGACGACGATCAGGGCGACGATGCCGAAGACGATGAAACCGCCCCCGACAGCACCGGCCAGGATGAAGATCAGGCCGACGAGTCCGAAGGATCGCCCGAGCAATCGCAACAAGACAGCCAGGATGCCGCCCAGGCAGAGGTTTCCGCCGATGAAATGGCCGATGGCGAACTGGCCGAGGATGCGGAACTGCCCGAAGGCGAAGCGCCCGCCGAGCCGCCGCCCCCCCCGCCGCATTCCGACGCCGATCCGGGCTATGCCGTCTATGCCACCGAGTTCGACGAGGAAATAAAGGCCGAGGATCTGGCCGACCCGGCCGAACTGGAACGGCTGCGCGCCTATCTGGATCAGCAGCTTGAACCGCTCAAAGGCGCCGTGTCGCGGCTGGCCAACAAGCTGCAACGCCGCCTTCAGGCCCAGCAGAACCGCAGTTGGGAATTCGATCTGGAGGAAGGCACGCTTGACGCCGGGCGTCTGGCCCGCGTGGTGGCCAACCCCACCACGCCGCTGTCGTTCAAGCAGGAAAAGGATACCGAATTCCGCGACACGGTGGTGACGCTGCTTTTGGACAATTCCGGATCGATGCGCGGGCGGCCGATATCCATTGCCGCGATCTGTGCCGATGTGCTGGCGCAGACGCTGGAACGCTGTCAGGTCAAGGTCGAGATCCTGGGCTTTACCACCCGCGCCTGGAAGGGCGGCCAGTCGCGCGAACGCTGGCTGGCGGCGGGGCGGCCGCAGATGCCGGGGCGGCTGAACGATCTGCGCCACATCATCTACAAGGGCGCCGATGCCCCCTGGCGGCGGGTGCGTGACAATCTGGGCCTGATGATGAAAGAGGGGCTGCTGAAGGAAAACATCGACGGCGAGGCCCTGGAATGGGCGCACCGGCGCATGGTGGTGCGTCCCGAGGCGCGCAAGATCCTGATGGTGATTTCGGATGGCGCGCCGGTCGATGATTCCACCCTGTCGGTCAACCCCGCGAATTATCTGGAAAAACACCTGCGCGACGTGATCGCGATGGTCGAACGCCGCAAGGCCGTGGAACTGATCGCCATCGGCATCGGCCACGATGTGACCCGCTATTACCAACGCGCGGTGACGATCACCGATGTCGAACAATTGGCGGGGGCGATGACCGAACAACTTGCATCGCTCTTCGATAACGACCCCCGCGCCAAGGCCCGGTTCCGGGGCATCAACCGGGTGATGGGGCGTTAAAAGGTTCTTCGGGGCGGCGGATATCCGGCCTGGGTACCCGCCGCCCCTTCGGCTGCCCGATGCATCACAGCCATCAGCCCCAACAGCTGACCAGAAAGCACCCCATGTTCCAAACCTTCACCACCCCCACCCGGCCCGGTGATGGCCCGCCCCGCCTGGCCGATCTGCGGGCGGCCCTTGCCGATGCGGGTCTTGCCGGGTTTCTGGTGCCGCGTGCCGATGCGCATCAGGGGGAATATGTGGCGCCCCATGACGCGCGGCTGGCCTGGCTGACCGGGTTCACCGGGTCGGCGGGGTTTGCCATCGTGCTGGCGGATGTGGCCGGGGTCTTTGTCGATGGCCGCTACCGCGTGCAGGTGCAGGCAGAGGTTGACACCCGCGCCTTCACCCCCGTCAACTGGCCCGAGGTGAAACCCGCCGACTGGCTGCGCGCGCATCTGCCGCAGGGCGGCAGGCTGGCCTTTGATCCCTGGTTGCACACCGCCGACGACATCGCCCGGATCGAGGCCGGATTGCAGGGCAGCGGCATCACCTTGCAGCCATCGCACAATTTCATCGATGCGATCTGGCCCGATCAACCACCGCCCCCGCAAGGCGCGGCCCTGCCGCATCCCGATGCGCTTGCGGGGCTTTCCGCCGCCCAAAAGACCGCGCAACTGGCCGACGCGCTGCGCGCCGAGGGGCAAAGGGCCGCCATTCTGACCCTGCCTGACAGCATTTGCTGGCTGCTTAATATCCGTGGCCACGATATCGCCCATAACCCGGTGGTGCAGGCCTTTGCGATCCTGCACGATGACGCGCGGGTGACGCTGTTCATCGATCCGGCCAAGGTTGACGTGGCGCTGCGCGACCATCTGGGCGAAACGGTTGAAATCTGTGCACCCGACGCCTTCCTGCCACGCCTGCGCGCGCTGACCGGCCCGGTGCGGGTCGATCGCGCCAGCGCCCCGCTGGCCATCTTGCACGAACTTGACGATGCGGGGGTCAGCGTCATCCGGGGGCCCGATCCCTGCATCCTGCCCAAGGCCCGCAAGACCCCGGCCGAAATCGCAGGCGCGCGCGCGGCGCATCTGCGCGATGCGGTGGCGATGATCGGCTTCCTGCACTGGTTCGATACCCAGGCGCCAACCGGCACCCTGACCGAAATAGATCTGGTGCGCAGGCTGGAAGAATTTCGCACCCGATCCGGCGTGCTGCGCGATATCAGTTTCGACACGATCGCAGGTTCCGGGCCGAATGGCGCGATCGTGCATTACCGGGTGACAGAGGCCAGCAACCGCACCATCCGCCCCGGCGATATCGTTCTGATCGACAGCGGCGGCCAATATGTCGATGGCACAACCGATATCACCCGCACCCTCGCCACCGGCCCGGTGCCGCCAGAGGCGCGCGCGGCGGCAACGCGGGTATTGCAGGGCCTGATTGCCATATCGCGGATCCGCTGGCCGCAGGGGGTTACGGGCGGGCATCTGGATGCGCTGGCGCGCGCGCCGCTGTGGATGGCGGGGCAGGATTATGATCATGGCACCGGGCACGGCGTGGGGGCCTATCTTTCGGTGCATGAGGGGCCGCAGCGCCTGTCGCGCGTGTCGGATGTGGTGCTGGAACCGGGCATGATCCTGTCGAATGAGCCGGGCTATTACCGCGAGGGGGCCTTCGGCATTCGCCTTGAAAACCTTGTCGTGGTGGCCGAGGCCCCGATCGTCGCAGGGGGTGACGCGCGTGCGATGCTTTGTTTCGACACGCTTACCCTTGTACCCTTCGACCGCCGCATGATCGATGCCGCCGAGCTGACGCAGGGCGAACGCAGTTGGCTGAACACCTATCACGCCGGGGTGCTCGACGCCCTTAAATCCCGGATCACGGGCGATGCCCTGGCATGGCTGCACGCCGCCTGCGCGCCAATTTGACGCCTGACCCGGACGCGCGACGATGCTAGGGTGCCGCCAAATTGTCCGGCGCACCCGGACGAACACAGGAGAAAGCGATGTCAGATCATATCAGGATGACCCGGGCCGATGGCACCTGGGTGGTGCGCGCCGGGGGTGCGGTTCTGGCGGAAACCGATCAGGCCGTAGACCTGCGCGAAGGCAGCCGCGCTCCGGTGATCTATTTCCCGCGCAGCGCCATCGCCATGGCCTTTCTGGAAAAAAGCGCCACGCAAACCACCTGCCCCCACAAGGGCCGCGCCAGCTATTACACCATCGTCACCAAAAGCACCCGGATCGAGGATGCGGGCTGGTCCTATGAAACCCCGAAAGACGGCATGGAACGCATCGCGGGCCATATCGCCTTTTACCCCGACCGGGTGACGATCGAACAGCTTTGACGCACGCCTGGATCGCGCTTCAAGCTGGGCAATCTCCCGCAGTCTTGCGCCGATCCCTATGGCATCAAGTTCAACCCGAACTGCCAGTGATCCACCACCTCGCGCGACGTCAAGGACGCGGCGAAGGACCACATCACGCGCGACCTGCCGCTGAACCCGTCCTCGCCGGGTCTGTCGTTCCACAAGCTGGAACGCGCGAAGCATTCGAACTTCTGGTCGGTGCGGGTGAATGCGGACATTCGCCTGATCGTCGTCATCGAGACTTCCTCCTCACCGAAAGAGATGCATCTCCGCCTCATGGTGCAAGAGCCTAGCCGGTTGTCGTGCGCAGTATTGGCCCGGCCCCGACAATCCGAAATTCGATGTCCCTCTGGTCGGCTCTTCTGGCTGACCGGTTCGCGGACTCGGCTGAGGGAACTCCAAGAACTGATCAATAATTGGATTTATGACTTTTTCAATGAGCGCCCTGCGACCAAACCACTGTTTCCCCTCAACAGCGCGGGAGCCAGTTCCGACCGTGTCGACGGATTTGGGGCCAAGAAGCGGCGTCCGGCCCCGTGCCTGTATGTTCGGCCTAGAGCAACTCTTTCTTGTCGCCTCACGAACACCAAAATAAGGTCATTTGTCGTATTCTTACGCTACGACGGGATTGTCCATCACAGGGGCGACGGATAGGTGGGCGTGTTCGGTGGTGTGCATGGTTCTGTGTTCGACCTGTTGGGGGGCGTTCCCGCCGATGTCCGGGCCGTGGCCGTATCATAATATCAATGGTGCCGAACCTGCGTGCCCAGCCGACGCCGGTCGCCCTTGCAGGCCCCATATAATTGATATGGGCACGGCAGGCTAACCGCAGCGCCGCGTGCCAAAGCCGCAGGTCGGCCTTACCCGGCCTCGCGCAGGTTGTGTTTGCGCTGGATCAGGAATTTGGCGGTTTCCACCGCCACGGCGGCATCGCGGCAATAGGCGTCGGCGCCGATGGCGCGGCCGAATTCCTCGTTCAGGGGGGCGCCGCCGACCAGCACAAGATAATCGTCGCGGATGCCTTCGGCCTTCATCGTGTCGATCACCACTTTCATATAGGGCATGGTGGTGGTCAGCAGCGCCGACATGCCAAGGATGTCGGCCTCTTCGCGCCGCACCGCGTCGAGGTATTTCTCGACGGAATTGTTGATGCCAAGGTCGATCACCTCGAATCCCGCCCCCTCCATCATCATGCCGACAAGGTTCTTGCCGATGTCGTGGATATCGCCCTTGACGGTGCCGATCACCATCTTGCCCATGCGCGGCGCGCCGGTTTCGACCAGCAGGGGTTTGAGGATGGCCATGCCGCCCTTCATCGCATTGGCGGCCAGCAGCACCTCGGGCACAAAGAGGATGCCGTCGCGGAAATCATTGCCGACGATGGTCATGCCGGCCACCAGCGCCTCGGTCAGGACACGGTAGGGTTCCCAGCCGCGGCCCAGCAGGATGTTGACGGCCTCTTCGATTTCCGGGCGCAGGCCGTCGTAAAGGTCGTCATGCATTTGCAGCGTCAGTTCGTCATCGGGCAGATCGGCCAGGATGATGTCGTCTTCGTCGGCCATGGTCTGTTCCTTGGTTGGGGCGCCGGTTGGCGGCGCTTTGGCGATCAATACGCGCAAACCTGCGCGCGCAATTGGCTGATTGCGACATGGCGCGGGTTCTTGTCGGCCAGTCGCGACTGTGTGCGGGCCGCGCGGGCTATCCGCGTCTGCGCCTGCGTCCGGCGCTGCGTTCGGCGGCGGCGGCGCGGTCGGCCGCGTCGGTGCCGTCGGAGGCCGAGGAAAAGCCGCCAAGCGCCGCGGTGATCGCATCAAGCGTCGGGCGGTCGCCGGTGGGGCGGGTGTCCAGGGCCGCGCGCATGGCGCGCAGGTGATCGGGGGTGGTGCCGCAGCAGCCGCCGATGACAGAGGCCCCGCAATCACGCGCCAGGCAGGCGTATTCGGCCATCAGGGCGGGTGTGCCGTCATAATGGATGTGGCCGTCGTGGAATTTCGGGATGCCGGCATTGCCCTTGGCGATGATCGGCAGGTCGGGGCCCTGCGCGGCAAAACCCAGGACGGTGCGCAACAGGTCGGATGCGCCCACCCCGCAATTGGCGCCGAAGGCCAGCGGCGGATGGGCCAGCTTGCCGACCATGGTCACCATATCGGCAGAGGTCAGGCCCATCATGGTGCGCCCGGCGGTGTCAAAGCTCATGGTGCCGCACCAGGGCATGCCCGCCAGGCGCGCGGCCTCGGAGGCGGCGCTGAATTCTTCGGCGGCAGAGATGGTTTCAACCCAAAGGATATCGGCGCCGCCCTCTTTCAGGCCCTCGGCCTGTTCGTGGAACATCTCGACGGCGCGCGCATGGGTCAGGGTGCCCATCGGCGCCATGATCTCGCCGGTCGGGCCCATGGACCCGGCAACGATCACCGTGCGTCCGGCGCGGTCGGCCACCTCGCGGCCAAGTTCGGCGGCGGCGCGGTTGATTTCGCGCACCCGGTGATCCTGTGCGTGCAGTTTCAGGCGGCTGGCATTGCCGCCGAAGCTGTTGGTCAGGAACAGATCGCTGCCCGCCTCGACCGCGCCGCGATAGAGGGTGCGGATCTTTTCGGGTTCCTCGAAATTCCACATCTCTGGCGCGTCGCCCGACATCAGGCCCATGTTGAACAGATTGGTGCCCGTTGCCCCATCGGTCAGCAGCCAGCCGCGTTCGGCGAGCAGGCGGGAAAAAACGTTCGGCATCCATCAATCCTTTGCAAAGCGCTGCCAGGGGCGGGCCCGAAGGCCACCCCTGGCAGCCCTGATGACACGGGGCGTGTGTTGAAGCAAATTCATATAAGGCATAATGATCATGAGTTTCGGCTCATGATCCTGTTCGGTCACACCTCGTCGAGGAGCTGCGCCTTGGCCACGGCGACCAGTTCGGCCATCTTGGCGCGAATCGTCGCCTCGTCGGCGCGCCCGGCCAGATCGGCGGAGACCTTGCGATAGACGTCTTCGTCGCCCGCTTCCTCGAAATCGGATTTCACCACTTCCAGCGCATAGGCCGTGGCCGCGTCGCCGGTCTTGCCCAGAAGATCGGCGGCCCAAAGCCCCAGAAGCTTGTTGCGGCGGGCTTCGGCCCGGAACTGCATGTTTGCATCATGGGCGAACTTTGCCTCGAATGCGTTCTCGCGGTCGTCAAAGGTGCTCATCTCGGCCTCTCGGTGTGATCATCGGGGTCAGGTGATGATATGCCCGTGGCGGGGCCGTCCCGCAAGCCCCGATCCGGTATCGGGCCGTTCCTGCGACCTTGCGACCCTGCAAGGCTTGGCCTATAGGAACCCGAGGCGCCAATATCATCGGCGGGCGCCGCTGATCGGAGATTTCATGGCACGTCGCAAGAAGATTTACGAGGGCAAGGCCAAGATCCTTTATGAAGGCCCCGAACCGGGCACGCTTGTGCAATATTTCAAGGACGATGCCACCGCGTTCAACGCCCAGAAAAAGGACGTGATCGAGGGCAAGGGCGTGCTGAACAACCGCCTGTCGGAATATTTCATGACCGGGCTGAATTCGATCGGGGTGCCGACGCATTTCATCAAGCGGCTGAACATGCGCGAGCAGTTGATCCGCTCGGTCGAGATCATCCCGCTTGAGGTGGTGGTGCGCAATGTTGCCGCCGGGTCCATTTCCAAGCGGCTGGGCATCCCCGAGGGCACGGCGCTGCCGCGCCCGATCGTCGAATTCTACTACAAGGATGACAAGCTGGGCGATCCGCTGGTGGCCGAGGAACATATCATCGCCTTTGGCTGGGCCTCGCAGCCCGATCTGGATGACATCGTGTCGCTGGCGCTGCGGGTCAATGATTTCCTGTCGGGGGTGATGACGGGGGTCGGCATCAAGCTGGTGGATTTCAAGATCGAGATCGGGCGCATCTGGGAAAACGATTTTCAGCGGCTGATCGTGGCCGATGAAATCAGCCCCGATTCGTGTCGGCTGTGGGACATGAAAACCGGCGAACATCTGGACAAGGACGTGTTCCGTCGCGATCTGGGCAATCTGGCCGATGCCTATACCGAAGTGGCGCGCAGGCTGGGCGTGTTGCCCACCAATGTCACCCATGCCACCAAACCGACGCTGATCAACTGAAAGGACGGCCCGCGATGAAAGCACGGGTGCATATCATGCTCAAGGACGGCGTGCTCGATCCGCAGGGGGCGGCGGTGCGCCATGCGCTGGGTGCGCTGGGGTTCGAGGGGGTGAACGCGGTGCGGCAGGGCAAGGTGATCGACCTTGATCTGGCCGCGACCGATCGCGACGCCGCCGAAGCAGAGGTGCGGGCGATGTGCGAGAAGCTGCTCGCCAACACCGTCATCGAGAAATACAGCGTCGAAATAGCGTGACCGGCGCCAACCCGCGGGGACAAGATGCGTATAGCGGTATTGCGGGACTGTAACGCCGATCTGACGCCGCCGATTGCCCCTGTGATCGCCCTTGACGGGGCAAGCACCGGATTGCGCGCCTTCAACGGCCCGACGCCGCCGGGCGTGACCGTGTTCATTTCCTTCAGCCAAGAGGCCGTTCGCCAATGAAAGCCGCCGTCATCACCTTTCCCGGATCGAATTGCGACCGCGACCTTGCGGTGGCGTTCGAACAGGCAACCGGCACCCCCGCCATGCGGGTCTGGCACAAGGACACGGCGCTTCCTGCGGGCCTTGATATCGTGGCGCTGCCCGGCGGGTTTTCGTTTGGCGATTACCTGCGTTGCGGGGCGATCGCGGCGCGGTCGCCGATTGCGGCGGCGGTGGTGGATTTTGCCAAACGCGGCGGGCTGGTTCTGGGCATCTGCAACGGGTTTCAGGTGCTGGTGGAAACCGGCCTGTTGCCCGGCGCGCTGATGCGCAATGCCGGGTTGCGGTTTGTGTGCCGCCCGGTGGGCCTGCGGGTGGAAACCGCCGACAGCGCCTTTACCAATACCTGGGCCGCGGGCGATCTGATCACGGTGCCGGTGTCCCATCACGACGGCAATTATATCTGTGACGATGACACTCTGGCCCGCCTGCGCGGCGAGGATCGCGTTGCGTTCCGCTATACCG
>JACIYW010000074.1 GCA_014359745.1 Paracoccaceae bacterium
GATGACCATTCTCGGCGCGCCGGAATCGCTTCAGGGGGCGGTTGCCGCGGGTCTGCTGGGCGCGGGGAACCATTTTCTCGGCACCATGCAGAACGCCGCCGCCTTCACCCGCGACGAGATCGGCGGGCTGACCGAACGCGACGACGACGCAGCCTATGCCGCCCGCGCGCGCGAGGTGGTGCGCGCCTTTCGCGCCGCGCGCCGAATCGTGCCGGGCATCGGCCACCCGATCCATGTCGAGGGCGATCCGCGCACGCCGGTCCTGCGCCGCATTGCGGGCGAGAACGGGTTCGACGGGCGGCACTGGCGTTTCATGTCGGCCGTCGAGGCCGCCGCGCGCGAGGAATATGGCCGCCTGCTGCCGATCAACGCCGCCGGCGCGGTCGGGGCCACCGTATCGGACATGGGGCTTGCGCCGATCTGGGCGCGCGCCTTCGCGCTGATCGGGCGGTCGGCGGGGCTTCTGGCGCATCTGATGGAAGAACTCGAAAATCCACAGGGCCAGAAGATCTGGGACATGATCCTGGCGCAGGACGATTCGGCGGAACGCGCCGGGATCGCGGATCCTGCCCGCGCAGGCATCAAGGGAGAAGATAAATGATCGGCACCGCACCGCTTTCAAGGCTTCGCATCCTCGATCTGACCGAGCTTCTGCCCGGTCCCTACGCCACGCAGCAACTGGCAGAGATGGGGGCCGAGGTCATCAAGGTCGAGCGACCCGCAGGCGATGCTGCGCGGGTCATGTTCCCCGGCCTCTTCGCGGCGGTGAACCGCGGCAAGAAGAGCATCGCCCTGAACCTCAAGGTTGAGGCCGACCGCGCGGCCTTCCTTCGGCTGGCCAAGCGCGCCGATGTGGTGATCGAGGGTTACCGCCCAGGTGTGACAACGCGGCTGGGGATCGACTACGAGACGCTTTGCGCGCTCAATCCCGGCCTCGTCTATTGCTCGGTCAGCGGCTATGGCCAGACCGGGCCGGCGCGCGACTGGCCGGGGCATGATCTGAACTATGCGGCGATGGCGGGCGCGGCTGCGATCTCGGGCGCGCCCGACGGGCCGCCCGACTATACCACCGGCGTGCCGATCGGCGATCTTTCGGCGGCCATGTATGCGATCATCACCATCCTTGCCGCCTTGCGCGCCCGCGATGCCACCGGGCAGGGGCAGTATCTCGACGTGGCGATCACCGACGCGCTGGCCAGTTGGGTTGCCCCGCGCTACGGCGTGTGGGACGCCGGGCGCCAGGCCGGGCGCGAGGTCTCAAAGGCCGATATCCTGCGCCGGGCCGCCTATGGCATCTTCGAGACCGCCGACGGCAAATACATCACCATCGGCGCGATCGAGACGCATTTCTTCCGCCGCCTGATCCGCGCCACGGGGATGACGGGCTTTGACGACCCCGCCCTCGACGATTTCGCCGCGCGCACGGCCCGCACGGACGACATCCGCGCCGCGCTGACCCCGCTGATCGCCGCCCAACCCTATGCGCATTGGGCGCAGGTCTTCGAGGCCGAAGACGTGCCCTTTGCCCCGGTCAACGCGCTGGACGATCTGGCCCGCGACCCGCATCTGAAGGCGCGCGGGGTGGTGCGCGCGGTGGGTGAGGCGCAGGTGATCGCCTTCCCGGTGCCGATGGCGGGGATGGGCGATCCGGCGGGCCATGTCCCGGCAGTGGGCGAGCATCAGGCCGAGATACTGGGACAAGCCCAAGAGACGGAGTAAGGGCCGATGCAGTTCGAACTGGACGACTGGCAGGAAACCGCGCGGCGGAGCTTTCGGAGGTATCTCGACGCCGAGGTGGCACCTATGGTCGAGGCGCATGAGGATGCCCACCGGCCGCCGCCGTCCGAAGTGTTGCAGAAGATGGGAGAGTTCGGCCTGCTCGGTGGCCTGTTGCCCGAGGCGCAGGGCGGCGCGGGGCTCGACTACCTCACCTATTGCACGCTATTGTGCGAGTTGTCGCAGGTCTGGCCGTCGCTGCGCAGCATCGTCAGCACCTCGAACCTGGTCCTGATGATAATCGCGCAGCGCGGCACGCCCGAGCAGCAGCAAAGATGGCTGGGCGATCTGGTCTCGGGCCGCAAGACGGCCTTCTTCGCGCTGACCGAACCCAATGTCGGGTCTGACGCCAGCAATGTCGAGACGCGGGCCCGGCGCGATGGCGACGGCTGGCGGCTGAACGGGCGCAAGCTTTATATCTCGAACGGGCCGGGGGCCGATCTGGGCGTGGTGTTCGCGCGTTCGGGAGAGGGCGAGGCGGCAGGCGTCTCGGCCTTCGTGGTCGAGGCCGGCGCGCCGGGATTTTCGGCGCGCGAGGTGCGCAGCATGGGGATGAACGCCTGCCCGCTGGGCGAGCTGCTGTTCGAGGACGTAGCGCTGCCCCCCGATCACCTGATCGGCACCGAGGGCGAGGCCTTTGCCATCGCCAAGCACTATCTCAACGTGGGCCGCTGCTTTGTGTCCTTCACCTGCCTTGGGCTGTCGATCGCGGCCTATGAGGCGGCGCTGCGCTATGCGGGTGAACGGGAACAGTTCGGCCGCAAGATCGGTGGCTTCCAGCTTGTCCAGCAGATGATCGCCGACATGATGACGGGCGTGGAAACCTCGCGGCTGCTGGCCTGCCGGGCGGCCGATGCGCTCGACCGGGGCGCACCGGATCGTGGCCGCGCCTGCTCGATGGCCAAGCGCCACAACTCCGACACGGCGCTCAGGGTCTGCGAAACCGCGCTTCAGGTGCATGGCGGGGCGGGCTATACCCGCGACTTCCCGGTAGAGCGTTACTATCGCGACGTGCGCCACCTGACGATCGCCGAAGGCACGAACCAGCTTCAGGCGCTGCTTTTGGCGCAGGGGGCACTGGGTATCTCGGCGCTGCGGGGCTGATCTTGCCGCCGGTGCGGCGCCAATCCGTACATCCAGACGCTTGCGATCGCGGCGCCGAAACCAGGGCGATCATTCACTTCACAAGGAAAAGGGCGATCTGGGGGAAAACGGCCATAATGGTTATGAACCCCAGCATCCCCAGCACGAAGGGCATGCAGCCAAGGAATATCTTGCCCAGCGGCACGTCCAGCGCGACCGTTTTGATGACATAAACATTGACCCCAAGCGGCGGGGTGACAAGGCCGATCTCGGCGACGATGATGACATAGATGCCGAACCAGACAGGATCGATCCCCAGCGCCAGGGCAATCGGAAACAGGATCGGCACGGTCAGGATCAGCATCCCGAACACATCAAGCACAGCACCCAGCACGAGATAGAGCAGGGTCACCGCAAAGATGAACTGGAAATAGCCCATATCCATTGCCAGCATCGTATCCGTGATCGCCTTGATGAAGCCCGTTTGCACAAGAAAGCGCGTGAACAGCGTTCCGCCAACGATGATCACGAACAGCATCGTCGACATCAGCGCCGCATCGGTCAGCGACGCGCGGATCGCCTCGAGGTTGATACTGCGCTGCACCAAGCCAAGGACCAGCACGGCGAACACCCCGATCACAGAGCCTTCGGTCGGGGTGAAAACCCCCATGTAAAGCCCGCCCAGAAGCACCGCGAACAATCCCAGCACGGGCAGCACACCCAGAAGCGCGCGCACCCGCTCGGCCAGAACCGGCAGGGCGATCTTGTGCCCCCCCTGAGCGGGGTCGATGCGGACGATCACCATGATGATGGTCGCAAAGATCACCGCGATCATCAGGCCGGGAATGACACCCGCCACGAAAAGCGCCCCGATCGAGGTTTCCGTCATCAGACCATAGAAGATCATGATGATGCTTGGCGGGATCAGTATACCCAAGGTGCCCGAGGCCGACAGGACACCCGTTGCCATTGGCATGCCAAAGCCATAGCGGCGCATCTCGGGGATGATGATGGCGCCCATCGTGCGGGCAGTTGCCGTGCTGGATCCGCTGACCGCGCCGAACCCGGCACAGGCGAACACCGCCGCCACCGCCAGGCCGCCCGGCATCCAGCTCAGCCAGAAGGACGCGGCCCGGAACATGTTCCGGGCGATCCCCGTGTGATAGATCAGGTTCCCCATGAGGATGTAGAAGGGAATGGCGATCAGCACGAACTTGGTCCCTTCAGACCAGAATGCCAGCGTTGCCTGGGTCATCGCCGTAGACAGAGACCCCACAAGGGTCAAGCCGCCTATGCCGACGGCCATCAGGCTGAGGCCGATCGGAACACCGATCACGATCAGAAGGATCAGAAGGATGAAGGCGGTGGCTCCAAGAGCGATCACTGCGCCTCTCCCTGGATCGGGCTGTCGTCTGGACGAGGTGACAGGAGTTTCCACGAGGCAAGGGCCGCGCACACCGCCGCCACAACCCCCAG
The DNA here is from genome assembly GCA_014359745.1 of Paracoccaceae bacterium. Lineage (GTDB taxonomy): Bacteria > Pseudomonadota > Alphaproteobacteria > Rhodobacterales > Rhodobacteraceae > JACIYW01. Next base: position 4,336 of record JACIYW010000074.1, read on the forward strand.
CGCCGCACGGAACCAGCTAAGGGGTAGGTCAAGGTCCGTGGACCGCTCGTTGAACAGGATCATAAGGTCAATGTCGCGCCAGCACTGGACAGCGATCAGCACAGAAACCGCCAGCAGCAGCAGCCAGACCAGCCGCGCCAGCGCCATGTTCAAGCCTGGCCGCATCATCGCCGTCAGGAAATCGGCGCGAATATGGAAATTGCGTCGCCAGCTTTCGGGCAGCGCCAGGATGATTGCCATGAACAGCGCCATGGTCGAGGCTTCCTGTGCCCAGATCAACGGGGCGTTGAAGACATAGCGCAGGGTGACATCGACGCCGATGAGTACAAGGATAATGGGAAGAAAAATATAGGCCGAAAGCATGAAAAGCCCGCGGGACACGTAAGATAGAAAGGTCATGGCTGCCTCCGTTTCTGCTCGGAAGTCCGGGCCCGCCGTAGCGGGACCGGACTGGTTCCAGATGGATCCGGGCGTTCGGATCAGCGCAGACCCTCGACCGGGGGCAGGGCAAGGATGTCGGCGTCGCTCATGGCGGCATATTTGTCGCGCAGGGCACGCATGTCGGCGACGAAGGCCGCTGCGATAGAACCTTCACCACCATTCTGCGCAACGAAATCCTCCCACATCGGGTTCAAAAGGTCGGTGATCCGGGCCTGATCCTCGGCGCTGGCCTGAACGATGGTCACACCTTCCTGCGTCATACGTTCAATGGCGCTTTCAGTCAGGCCCATGTACATCCTTGCATAATCATAGCCGGCCGCATTGCCAGCCTCGGCCACGACGGCCTGCAGATCCGGTGCAAGCCCGTCATAAACGCCCGCATTGATCGCGTGGGGAATGGCGACCCGCACGGCCCCGATCTGGTAATAGTGCTTGCCCACCTCATACATGCGATAGGCGACCATGTCGGCGCTGGCCAGAATGATCCCGTCCACGACGCCCTGCTGGAAGGCGGTATAGGCGTCGGTGATCGACATGGTTACGGGAATAGCGCCCAACCGTTCCACGATCGATGTGGCGGTGCTGCCACCCGCGCGGATGCGCAGGCCCCGTAGATCATCCAGTGAATTGATCGGCTTCGAGGCAAGGATGTCATAGCTGGGGGTCGATGCGTTGAAGGCCAGCTTGACCCGCATCCGTTCATATTCGCTGCGCAGATACTTGGCGTAAAGTTCGTCCATCACCCGCACCGTGGCGATATCGCTGGCAGGCAAGGCGCCGGGCAGTTGCAGGCCGTGGAACAGGGCGAAACTGCTGGCCTGATAAAGCGGCCATGCCGAGGTTATATCGGTGATGCCCGTGGCCGCCGCACGGAAGCCATCAGCCACGGGGTGCAGAACTTCGCCGGGATAGCGCGCGACGGTCAATTTGCCCTCGCTGAGGGTTTCAAGCCGCGCGGCGTAAGGCTCCATCACCTCCAGCCATGCCGCCGAAGTCGCAGGCTGGTTGTAGGACAGCTTCAGTTCGGTCTGCGCCTGAGCAACCGAGGCCGCCCCGGCGACTGCCATGGCCATGGCGAAACCCGCGGCCTTTATTCCTGATAGTTTCATCTTGTCCGATCCTCCCTTGATGTGACTGGCAGCATCCCCGCCAGCGGACTCCCGATACGCCCCCCCGGCGTTGCCTTTCGGGTGCCGGGAAACTGTGTGCTACATAGCGGCGCCCGAAGCATGCAGCCCCGCGATGAACCCAAACGCCATGCCCGGCCCCAGCGTGATACCACCGCCGGAGTAATTGCCGCCCAGCACGCTGGCCATGTCATTGCCCACGGCATAGAGACCGGCGACGACCGCGCCGTCCTCGTTCAGGACGCGGGCGTGGCGGTCGGTCTTGATACCCGCGAAGGTGCCAATGCTGCCGGGGATCACGCGCACGGCATAGAACGGACCTTCCTTGATCGGGGCCATACAGGGATTGGGCGTCACCTGCGGGTCGCCATGGAAACGGTTATATGCGGTGCTGCCCCGGCCAAACTCGGTGTCGATACCTGTCGGCACGTCGGCGTTGAACCGGGTGACCGTCGCTTTGAAGACCACAGGATCGACCCCGGCGTTACGCGCCAGATCGTCCAGCGTTTGACCTGCGATCAGGTAGCCCGATTTGATCGACGGCCCGAGCGGCAGCGGCGCGGGTTTGACATGGCCAAGCCCGTATTTACGAATGGTGCGGTGGTCGCAGATCAGGAACGCCTCGGCGGGTTGGCCGGACGGGGTCGCCGCCTCAAGCCCTTGCACGAAATCATGATAGCTGTTGGCCTCGTTCACAAAGCGGCGGCCATCGCGTCGCACGGCAATAACGCCCGGCTTGCCACGGTCGATAAAATGCGGGAACGGGCCCTTGGTTCCGTCGGGCCGCGGCACCAGACTGGTGGGTGCCCATGCGCCCGCGTTGGGATAATCCATCAGCGTGGCGGCCCCGATCGCCTCGGCCATGCGCAGGCCATCGCCGGTGTTGCCCGGGCTTGCGGCCGAGACATGTTCGCCTTCGGCCGATGGATGCTTGTAAAGCGCCTTGCGCCGGGCGACATCCTGCGGAAAACCGCCACAGGCCAGCACCACACCGCGTCGCGCCATGACCCGCCTTGGACCTTGCGGGGTCAGGATGATGGCACCGGTCACGGCACCGCCTGCATCGCGCTCAATGGACTTGACCGGGCTGTCCAGCAGAACCTCGACACCCAGATCACGCGCCGAACGGAACAACCGCGCCGCCAGTGCATTGCCGTTCGTAAGAAGTTGCGACCGCCCCGTCAGCGCCTTGTCGAGGCCGAATTTGGTCAACCGCCGCGTGACATACATGAACGAGGCAGGCGATTTGAACGCCCGGTAGAAATGCCAAAGCTCCTTGCCCGACCCGATCGCCAGACCGAACAGCGTCAGCTCTTTGCGGGGTGGGCGCAGCTTGTCCAGGTCACGCCCCAGGATCGACGCCTTCGCCGGTTGCACTAGGATCGACCGCCCGCCCGCCGTGCCCCCCGGCGCGTCCGGGTGATAATCCGAGAACGCCGGGGATGCCTCGAACCTGACCTGCGTGTGCTCATGCATGAAGGCGACCATCGCAGGACCCGCCTCCAGAAACGCCTCGGTACGATCCGCGTCGAACTGGTTTCCGGCCTCGTGGCGAATGTAGTTGAGGGCGGCTTCCTTGCTGTCCTTGACGCCTGCGTCCTGACTGACGGGGTTGTTTGGCACCCAGAGATAGCCCCCAGACAGCGCCGTCGTCCCGCCGAAGACAGGCTCTTTTTCAACGACGATGACCTTGAGGCCCTTCTTGGCCGCGACGATGGCGGCGGTCATGCCGCTGGCCCCCGAACCCGCCACCAGCAGGTCGCAGTCGATCACAGGCAAGGTCTCGTCGGTTCTGTCCGTCATGGTTCATTCTTTCTGGTGCAGGAACAAGAAGGCGGCTCAGTTCGCCAGATAGCCGCCGTCAACTGGCAGCATGATGCCGGTGACATAGCTGGACAGCCGTGATGCCAGGAACAGCACGGGGCCGATCAGCTCGTCCGGCTGACCCACGCGGCCCATCGGGGTGTGGGCCATGAATCGCGCCATGGCTTCGGGATTGGCGCGGGTGGCTTCGGTCATCGGGGTGGCGATGACGCCGGGCGCGATCCCGTTGACCCGCACGCCATCGGCGGCAAGATCGCAGGCCAGCGCCTTGGTCAGCTGGATCACGCCGCCTTTGGAAGCAGCATAGCTGGCCGAGTTGCGATACCCCACGAAAGAAGCGATAGAGCCAAGGTTGACGACCCGGCCACGGGTCGCCTTGAGCTGGGGCAGCAGAGCCACGACCATATGGGCTGTGCCCTTCAGGTTGACGGCGATCTGCGCGTCGAGATGGTCAAGAAACGCGGCCTCGTCGGGTGCGGTGCGCCGGGTGATGCCAGCGTTGTTCACAAGGATGGAGACATCACCGAACACTGCTTTCGCCCGGTCCGCGAAAGCGATGCAGGCCGCACGGTCCGTCACGTCCAGCGCAAGGCCTTCGGCGCGTCCGCCTTGTTGTGTGATGCGTGTCGCCTCGGCCTTGGCGCCTGCCTCGTTCGTGTCGCAGAGCACGACAGCAGCCCCCGCGGCGGCCAGGCCGCGTGCAATCGCCGCGCCGTTGCCCTGGGCCGCGCCGGTGACCACGGCAACATCCCCGTCCAACAAACCGGCCAAACCTTCGATCATCATCTTCGCCCCCCTGCGTCGTGTCCTGCGGATTTGTTATTCGTATCTTCTCCTGACCACGCGACAATTCCACAATACGTAACATATTTTGTTCACCGTAACATTGCTTACGCAAATGTTTCATGTCAAGGATCATTTGCAGACCGCTTGATACGGTCGGATCTGAGAGGAATGAAACAAGCATGGACGGGACTCCAAGCGGCGAGGAAACCATGCTCCGGCCGACACAGGGCGGTGTTCAATCCGTTGAAGTGTCCGGCAGGATTCTGGATGTACTGATCCAGGCCGATGGCCCGATGAAACTGGCCGAAGTTGCTGCCCAGGTTATGATGCCCTCGGCCAAGGTTCACCGCTACCTTGTCAGCCTGATCCGAATCGGACTTGCCCTCCAGTCCAAGGAAACGTCGAAATACGATCTTGGACCGACAGCCTTCCAGCTTGGCATCAAGGGCTTTGCCCGGTTCGAACCGCTCAAGGTGGCCGAACAGATGTTGGGCGACGTGGTCGAGATGGTCGGTGAGACGGCCGCGTTGGCGGTTTGGACAGCAAAAGGCCCGACGATGATCCGGGTGATCGAGGCGCGGCATGATTTCGCGACGACTATCGCCCCCACACACCATTGCCCGCTGACTTTCTCCGCGACAGGTCTTTTGTTTGCCAGCTTCGAAGATGCCGCGCGCACCGATGCCGTGATCGAGCGCGAGTTGGAGCAAAACCGCAATGCGGGCCGCCCCAATGCACCAAAAGATCGCAGCCTGCTGGCCGAGATGATCGCCGAGACGCGCGAACAGGGCTATGCTGTCATGAACAACGGCGGTGGCGACGGATTTGGCGCCGTCAGCGCGCCCATTTTCGACGTGACGGGGCGTCTTTGCATGGCGCTGACGGTCTTCGGTCGCACAGAGCGGGTCGACGCCAGCCCCGATGGCACCTTGGCCCGCATCGTTTGGCGGACGGCTGGAAAGGTCTCATCCGCGTTCGGATACAAGATTTAAGTGAATACCAACGCGGTATCGCGGCCGGATACGATCGGTCCTGCATCTGGTCCTGGTGCGCCGCAACGACCCTGGTTTTACCGGATCAAACGCCGATCAACCGCGCTGAGGGCGGGCGATCTGATAGGGTTTGCAGTGATCGCCTTCGTGCGCGGCATCCGGGCGCATTGCCATGGCAATGGCCCCGGCCAGCACGCTGAGCACCCCGATTATGGAATAGATCAGGATCGCCATCCAGATCGAATGCCCCAGCATCAATGCCGCCACAGCAGAAACACCACCAAGCCCGCTTCCCACAAGGATCAGTCCGATGAACATCTGCCCTCCTTCCGGCGACACAACCTAAAGATGTACTTTATCCCCGGCCTGCATCCTGTAAAGATAATTGTCGTATGTGGCCAAAGATAAGCACGATTGAGGCAGAAGTTTGTCAAGAAACCATTACCAAACTCCCTGGGATGGCCACAAACATGCCAAAGGTGGCGCTGCGTTCCGCCCCTTTCATTCGGAAAATAACACACACAACAAAGCCCGGATCAGCGCGGCGCCAAAGACCTGACATCACCGGGGCTGGTGATCACGTTCGCGCACCCACCAGCTTGCGACCCACCCGGCCAGAAAGCCGCCCAGATGAGTCTCCCACGCAAGGTTGCCACCCATGGCCCAATACATGACGACATTCAGCCCGACGAGCATTGCCAACACCCGCAGCACCGGCCCCATCCCCTCGCGCGCCAGACGCCGCGCGGAATATTCCCATCCCGTCAGCACCCCCGCCAAGCCAAACAGCGCGCCCGACGCCCCGACCATCGGCTGCACCGCCGTTGACAGAAGCGCAAAACCAACCGCGCCCCCCAAAAGCGACACCGCATAGATCGCCAGAAACCGCGCCTGCCCCACCCGTTCGATCACCAGCCGCCCCAAGGAGACCAACGTGATCATGTTGACCAGCAGATGCGCAAAGCCACCGTGCAAGAAGCCATAGCTGGCGAACATGGCGGCGGGCTGCACGGCATAGTTGGGCTGCCAGTTGTCCAGAAGCCCCCGCCAGAACCCGCCATACTGATAAGCGAGCCCCCGCCAGCGCGGCGATCCCCAAAGCCCGAAATCCGCGCCTTGCAAAACCGCCTCGATGCCCACGCAGATCACAACGATCGCGACCAGCGCGGCAGGGGCCGAAAGCAGCAAGCGCCGCGCCTGGACAGATCGGTTCCTCATCCGCACTGAATGCGCCAGTGGCGCGGAAAACTCAAGCATTTGCAAGAGGACCGTGAAACCTGGCGGCGAGTCGACAGGGGCCGCGACAATCCACCGGTTCCCGTCAAAGTGCGGCTTTCGCCGCGCGGGCGTAATTGTCTTCGAACCGCACGATGTCATCCTCGCCCAGATAGGTGCCGGTCTGCACCTCTATCAGCACCATTGCCACCTTGCCGGGGTTTTCCAGTCGGTGCCGGGCGCCCAGGGGGATATAGACGGATTGGTTTTCGGTCACCAGCCGCACCTCTGCCCCCACGGTCACGCGCGCGGTGCCTTCGACAACGATCCAGTGTTCCGACCGGTGATGATGCGATTGCAGGCTTAACGCGGACCCCGGATGCACCACGATGCGCTTTACCTGAAACCTTGGGCCCAGGGCCAGCGTCTCGTAATAGCCCCAGGGCCGGTGATCCATCAGGAACCGCACCGCCTGCGGCGCCGATCTGGCCCGCAGAACATCGACCGCCTGCCGGACATCTTGCGCCCGGCTTTTGTCGGCGATCAGCACCGCGTCATCCATCGCCACCGCGATGATATTGTGCAGGCCGATCCCGACCAGTTCGGTGCCCGCGCTATCAGACCGCAGCAGGCTGTCGGTGCAGTCGATGGCGCTGACCCGCCCAGACTGGCCCAGCCCATCGGCATCGCGCGCGCCTTCGGCCCATACCGCATCCCAGCCGCCAAGATCAGACCAGGCGCCACCGAACGGCACGACCGACAGGTTATCGGCCCGTTCCATCACCGCATAATCCAGCGAGATGTCGGGGGCCTGCGCCCAGGCGTCGGGGGCCAGACGCAGGAACCCCAGGTCGGGGCGCGCACCGGTCAGGGCGGCGCGCACCGGGGCCAGCACTTCGGGGGCGCAGGCTTCGAACGCGGCCACCATATCGGCGGCGCGAAACAGGAATATCCCCGCATTCCACAAATAGCTTCCCGCCGAGATCATGGCCCGCGCCCGCGCCGCGTCGGGTTTTTCGACAAAGCCCCGCAACGGGATCGGCGCACCGCTGGCATCGGGTCTGTCGGCCAGTTCCAGATATCCATACCCGGTTTCGGGGCGCGTGGGCGTGATGCCGAATGTCACGATCCGCCCGTCGCGCACCGCGCCGAGGCCGCGCTTTACCGCCGCATGAAACCCTGCCGTATCCGGGATCACATGATCGGACGGCGCAACCAGCAGCACCGCGTCACGATCCCTGTCCAGAACATGCAGTGCCGCGGCCAGCACCGCGGGCGCGGTGTTGCGCCCCTCAGCCTCGATCAGGACCGCGCCGGGATCAATGCCAACCGCCGAAAGCTGCTCGGTCACGATAAAGCGGAAATCGGAATTGGTCAGAACCAGCGGCGCCGCGAAATCGGGCCCGCTCAGTCGCCGTGCCGACGCCTGAAACAACGACTCGTCGCCGATCAGCCGCACGAATTGCTTGGGGTAGCTTTGGCGCGAAAGCGGCCAAAGCCGCGTACCCGATCCGCCGCAAAGGATGGTAGGATAGATTTTCATGCATGTTCCCGGTGCCTTTGGCAAAGCTACCGCATCACCATGGCAACACAACCGGTTATTTTCTGCCGGTTATTTCCCGCCGATCGCCCGGCGCACCTGTTCAAGGGCGGTCGCCAACATCGCCCCGGCCTTGGCGCCGCTGTCTGCTTCGGTGTAGATGCGGAAGTCGGGCGCATTGCCCGAGGGGCGCAGATGCACGATGCCGCCCCCCGCCAGATGAATGCGCAGCCCGTCGGTGCGATCTGCCGAACCCTCAACCCCCATCGGCGCCAGAAATTCGGCGCGCGCCGCCGCGTCCCTGCCCAGCCGGGCGACAAACGCGGCCCCTGCCCCGCCGGATACACCCGCCAAACGGCCCGCCATGGTGAAGCGTTGCGGCAGATCCCGCACCAGTCGGCCAAGATCGCCGCGCGCCGCGCGCGCCGCCGCCAGCGGCGCTATCATCGGCAACAGCGCGTCGCGCGTCATAAGCGGGGCCAGCGGCCCCATCGGCGCCTGCGCCGTGAACCCCAGCAAAAAGCCGCCGTTGGCCTCGAACCCCACCACCTTTGCCGCCCCCTTCTGCGCGGCCTTCATCGCGGCGATGACAAAGGGCGACCCGATCCGCGTCAGGTGAACCGCGCGGAAACCGGCGATCTGCCCGACCATTGAATTGCTCGAAATCGGGGTGCAGACCACATCGGCCCCCAGCGCCTGCGCCGTCAACACCCCCAGCACATCCCCCGGAACAAGGCGCCCTGTGGCATCGGTCAGCATCGGGCGATCGGCATCGCCATCGGTGGACAGGATCGCATCCAGCCGGTGCGCCGCGCACCAGTTTTGCAACAGCGTTTGCATTTCGCCGTCCACGGCTTCGGTATCCACCGGCACAAAGCGGGCAGACGGGGCCAGCGGAACGGGCGTCGCCCCAAGCGCGGCGACAACGCCGACCAGCAGGTCACGCGCGACCGAGGAATGTTGATAGATCCCCAACCGCATCCCCGCCAGGGCCTGCGGCCCGTAAGCGGCGACATAGCGCGCCTGATAGGCTGCGGCCGCGTCGGGCGCCGCGATCATCCGCCCCGACACGCTTGCCCCCTGCCCCGGCCCTTTCGCAGCGGCGCAATCGCGGGCCGCCGCAATCGCCGCCTCGTCGAATTTGGATATCTCGCCGCCCGGCACATAAAATTTCAGCCCGTTGCGGTCTGCGGGTATGTGGCTGCCCGTAACCATGATCGCCGCCGCACCCGCCGATTGCGCCGCCAGC
>JACIYW010000075.1 GCA_014359745.1 Paracoccaceae bacterium
TCTAAGTGCGGCGGCAAGCGCCTCGGCAATCGCATCGCGCGGGGGTGCGGCCGGTTTTGCTGCCGGTTTTTCTTTTTGTTTTTCCGCCGATTGTTTTCCCGTCGGCTTCTCAACCGGGGATGCGGTCTTTGCGGGTTCGGTCTTTGCGGGTTCGGGCGTTACGGGTTCGGGCTTCGCCGCCACCTCGACCGGAGGCGCGGGCCGCGACCGGGGGCGGGGCGAGGCATCGGGGGCGCGCGGCGCCGGGGGCGCGGGCGCATCCTCGCCTTTCGGGGTGGCCTCGGTGATGATCCGGGTGGTGGCGGCCTTGGGCGCCTCGGCCTCTTGCGGCTCTTTCGGGGTGGTGGCGGCAGCATCGGGGGCCACGCTTTGCCGCACGCGGTCCGACACGCGGGCATCGGGCGCGGGGGCCGGTGCGGGGGTGGGGGCCACACGTTCGGCCGCGCGCGGGCTGGCCGAGGGGGCGGGCACGATCGTGGCCGTGTCGGATGCGGGCGGCGGCGGGGTGTTGGCGGGCGCGGGTGCTGCCTGCGGCCTTGGCGCCTGTTGCGGCGGGATCACCTTGGGAGGGGCATCGGGGGGGGTGGCATCGGGCCTTGCGGCAGGATTGGGCGCCGGGGCCCGGCCTGCGGGGCGCGCATCGGGGCTGGGTTTTGGGTCGGGCGCCGTTTCGGGCGCAACCGGTGTGGGCCGCGCCGGTGCGGATCGCGACACCGACGGGGCCGCGCCGGGCGGCTGCAGCGCCGCGAATTCCGCCTCTGATATCAGCGAAACATCCGTGGCCGCGGGCGCGGGCGGCGGCGGTGGCGCGTTGAACAGCCCGCCCACCATCGCCCACAGGATCAGGCCCGCATGCCCGACCGCCGATATTTTCGTTCCGGTGTCCATGGCCCGGCCCTAGTTCCCACGCCCGTCAAACGTCGGCCCCCCGGTTTCCGTCACCAGCCCGATGTCATGAAACCCCGCGGCATTCAGCGCGCCCATCACCTCGACGACGCGCGCATAGGGGATCGCGCCATCGGCGCGCAGGAACACCTTCTTGTCCTTGCGTTCGGCCCCGATCGCGCGCAGTTGCGGGATCAGGTCATCGCCCGCCACCTCGGTGGTCTGGATCATCATCCCGCCCTCGGTGGTCAGGGTGATGGTCAACGGTTCCTCGCGTTCGGTCGGCAGCGCGCTTGCCGCCGTTTCCGGCAGCTTGACCGGCACGCCCACCGTCAGCAGCGGCGCCGCCACCATGAAGATGATCAGGAGCACCAGCATCACATCCACGAACGGCGTGACATTGATTTCCGACATCGGCCGCGCACCGCCACGGCCGCGCCTGCGGCCCCGCCGCCCGCTGCCACCCGATCCTGAAACCGTCGCGGCCCCCATCGCTCAGGCGTCCAGCTGGCGCGACAGGATGGTGGAAAATTCATCGGCAAAGGCCTCGTACCCCGCGACGATGCGTTCACTATCGGCCGACAGCTTGTTGTAGAACACCACCGCCGGAATGGCCGCGACCAGGCCCAGCGCCGTGGCCAGCAGCGCCTCGGCAATGCCCGGCGCCACCACCGCCAGATTGGTGTTCTGGGAAATCGCGATCTGCTCGAACGCGTGCTTGATCCCCCAGACGGTGCCGAACAGCCCGACAAAGGGCGCGGTCGATCCCACCGTCGCCAACAGCGACAGCCCGCGGTTCAGCCCCTCGGCCTGTTTGGAAATCGCCACATCCATCGACCGGTCGATGCGCGCGCCCGCGCCCGCGATCAGCCGCCCGTCATCGCGGTGGCTGCGCCGCCATTCGACCATCCCCGCCATGAAAATGGTTTCCGAGGCATTGGCAGGCTCACCCCCGATCTGCTCGAAAAGCTCGTCCAGCGGCTCGCCCGACCAGAACGCCGCGTCAAATTCGCCGCCCGCCTGCCGCGCCGCGCGAAAGACAAGGTGCTTCTGAATGATGATCGCCCAGGACCACACCGATGCCAGCATCAGCACCAGCATCACCAGCTTGACCGTAAATGTCGCCCGCAGGAACAGCGCCAGAAGCGAGAAATCGATCTCTTGCCCCAACGCAAGGGTTTCCGTGTTCATAGCCTGCCCGCCTCTTTTGGCCGCGTCTGTCGGCGGCCCTTTGTTTGCAAGCGACTCTACCCGGTTTCCACGCCCGATGCCATAGGCCTTGCGCAAGCGGCGACGCCCGCCGGGCGCGACACCAAGCCTCGACGCTCAGCCTCGGCGAAACTCCGCCGGAATGCGGGCCGGGCGCCCGTCGATCGTCAGGAACACCAGATCCACCCCGGCGGTAAAAAGGCACCGATCCCCGCGCCAGACCTCTTGCCACAGCCCGATCCGCGCGCCCGTCGCGCGTCGCTGCACGGTTGTCACCTCCAGCAGGTCGTCGAACCGCGCCGGGGCCAGATAATCGGCCACCACCCGGCGCACGGCAAACACATGCCCCAAAGCGCGCAGGGCGGCCTGATCGATGCCCAGCCCCCGCACCCATTCGCTGCGGGCGGGTTCGATGAACTTCAGGTAATTGGCGTAATAGACGATCCCGGCCAGATCGGTATCCTCGTAATAGACGCGGCAGGTGAAACGATGGGTCATGCGCGGTGTCCTGACATGGGCGGGTGCGCCCACCACACCCCGGCCAGACCCTGCCGTCAACCCCGGCCCCGCCTTGCGGTTCACCCTGCCCAGCGCTAGGGATGGCCACCGGCACCGGGCAATCGAAACGGGGCAATCGAAACGGGGCAATCGAAACGGAACCCAGCATGGGCCACGATCACCACCACCACGCCGACGCGGGCGACCGCAACCTCGCGCTTGCGGTCGCGGTTAACCTTGGCCTGACGGTGGTGCAGTTTATCGGCGGGCTTCTGTCGGGCAGCCTTGCGCTGATGGCCGACGCGCTGCACAACCTTTCGGACGCGGTGTCGCTGATCATCGCGTTCGGCGCGCGCAGGATCGCCCGCCGCCCGGCCAACCCCGACATGACCTTTGGCTATGGCCGGGCCGAGGTGGTGGCGGCCCTGATCAATTACACCACGCTGATCCTCATCGGGTTTTACCTGCTGTACGAGGCGGTCCTGCGCGTCTTCGATCCGCGCGGGGTGGATGGCTGGATGATCGTCATCATCGCCGGGGTGGCGCTGCTGATCGATCTGGCAACCGCGTTCCTGACCTGGAAGATGTCGAAAACCAGCCTGAACATCCGCGCCGCATTCCTGCACAATCTCGCCGATGCGCTTGGCTCTGTCGCGGTCATCGTCGCGGGCACGCTTATCCTGCTTTATGACTGGCGCATCGCCGATCCGCTGATCACCCTGGGGATCGCGGGATATATCCTGTGGATGTCGTTCCATGAAATCCGCCCGGTGATCCGCATCCTGATGATGGGCAGCCCAAAGGCAGGCGGCGCCGAAGGCCTTGTCGCCGATCTGCGCAAGGTTGCGGGGGTGGCCGATATCCACCACGCCCACCTCTGGCAGATCGATGAACACAACAGCACCCTTGATGCCCATGTCGTGATCCCTGGCGGTGCCTGGGATCAGGCCGATGCGATCAAGGCCCGCCTCAAACGCCACCTGGCAGAGGTGCACGATATCCACCACTCCACGCTGGAGATAGAGTGTTCCACTCACGCCTGCCTGGGGCAGCAGACCTTTGGCCACGTTCGCCCGCCTGACCGCTAGGGCCGGTAGGGATCGCGCGGCGCGCGGTCGTCCGACAGGCTGTCGCGGCTGGCCTCCACCATTTCCTCGATCGCATCGGCCAGATGCACCTCGGTGATGTTGTAATCGCCGCGTTCCACCCGCAGCCGGTGCGCTTCCAGCAGCACCTCGGCATGGGTGAACCCCACCGGCGGCTCGAACTTGTAAGTTGCCAGTTCGATCAGCAGCCCCAAAGGGTCGCGAAAATAGATCGAGTCCATGAACCCGCGGTCCTTCACCCCGCTATGCCCGATCCTGCGCGCATCCAGCCGCGCCACCGCCTGCGCAAACACCGCGCGCGACACGTTGAACGCCAGATGATGCACCGCGCCAAGGCCCTGCGGCACCGGCGCCGCGCCCGGCGCCCGCGCCTCGTTGGTGAAGACAGTGATCAGCCGCCCGTCCCCCGGATCGAAATAAAGATGGCTTTCGCCGGAATTGTCCAGATTGGGCTGCTCGAACACGAAGGGCATGCCCAGCACCCCTTCCCAGAACCCGATGGATGTTTCCCGGTCGGCGCCCACCAACGTGATGTGATGCACCCCCTGAACCTGTAGCTTCTGCATGGCCCGCCCCCCCTGATCCGACCATGACAGCGTTGTCCGCCCGCCGCCACCGATCAACCATAAGCGGTATCTGAACCCCGTTGGGATTTCAACTTGACGGCTTTTGGAACGCCCATGGCATAAGGTCATCGATGCGTGACACGGGATGACCGTCGGCGATGGGGGTTAGTGTATCGCGCAAGTAGGCGTGGGGATCGACCGCGTTCAGCTTGCAGGTCTCAATGAGCGAGGCCATGCGTGCCCAGGTTCTGCCGCCCTCGTCATACCCCGCGAAGAGCGCGTTCTCGCGATTGAGGGTTATGGGCCTGATGGTGTTTTCGACCGGGTTGGTGTCCATCTCGATGCGGCCATCGGTCAGGAAGATTTGCAACACGTCCCAGTGCCGGTGGATATAGCCAAGCTTCTCGCCCAGACGGGATTTGGCAGAGGTCGTGAGGATCAGAAAACGATCTGGGAGATCGTTTTCCCGAACGACGCTGCGCTGATGGGTCAGCCAGAGGCGGAAGCCTGCGATCAGCGGGGCCGATTGCGCTTGGCGGGCGGCCAGGCGTTCCTCAGGTGAACAGCCCCGGACGCTGGCCTCGATCTTGTAGATCCGGGCGATGCGGCGCAGGGTGAGCCATTGATGCGCCATTGATGAAGTGGATGGCTCCCGCTTCCGGCATCGCAATGTGCCATGTTGGGTGCTGTGAACATCACCAACAAAGGGAGCCATCCATGGACGATGTTACCACAATCGGGATCGATCTTGCGAAGTCTGTTTTCCATCTGCACGGCGTAGACGCGGAAGGGCGTGTTCTGCTGCGCCGCCAGCTTCGGCGTAACCAGATGCTGGAGTTCTTTCAACGCCAGCCACCCTGCCTGATCGGCATGGAAGCCTGCGCCAGCGCGCATTACCGGGCGCGCGAATTGAACAAGCTCGGGCATGACGCCCGGCTGATGCAGCCGAGCTATGTCAAAGGCTACGTCAAGCGGGGCAAGACAGATGCCGCCGATGCCGCGGCAATCTGCGAAGCCGTGTCGCGTCCCTCCATGCGATTTGTTCCCGTGAAGAGTGAAGAGACGCAGGCGCGGCTCATGACCCACGTCGCACCGGCGGTGCGCCTTCGGCGCAACGCGCGGGAGTTTCTGGTGCGCCAGCAGACCCGGATCGTCATGCCAGAGGCATGCTTCCAGCATGACGCCATGCGTGCGCATCTTGGCGAGTTCGGCATCGTGGTTCCCAAGGGCATCCATAATGGCATCCATAATGTCGAGCGACTGATCATGGCCTGTGAGCAGGCGGATCTGCCCGCACCGGCACGCAAGGCCCTGAGCATGTTCGCTGATCAACTGGTCGATACGCAGCGGAAGATTGCAGACCTGACAACAGACATTCACGCAGATGCCAAGGCCAATGAGGCCGCGCAGCGTCTGCAGACAATCCCTGGAATCGGGCCGATCACTGCGAGTGCTCTTGTGTCAGCTCTGCCGGATATCGCTGACTTTCAGTCAGGCCGCGACCTGTCTGCGTGGCTGGGTCTGACGCCAAGGCCGCGCTCGACAGGTGGAAAGGAACGATTGGGGCGCATCTTCAAGATGGGCAACAGGTATCTGCGCAGGCTGCTTTACCTGGGCGCCATCGCCCTGGCCAACCGCATGGCGCGCACCGCCTACGCGCTGATGAAGAACAAGACGGAGTTCCGGGCGGCAACCACCGCCTGACAGAGACAGGGGCATACCCCCTACCGAGAAGGCAAGTGCGTCGCGCCAGAGGCGCGCCCTGCAATGTGCAGCACGCCTTCGGCGTGACGAGATGATGGCAAAGAACGGATATATCGCCGAGGACACCCTGTTCGAACCGGAGCGCCAGAGAGCGCGTGCCGTCGCACCGCAGGTGCGCCTCCGGCGCAACGATTGGGACCTTCGCTGCCGCGGACTTTCATCAAGGCGCGCAGCCACCGTGCTGCAGATCAGACGCATTCGGGGCTGCGTTCGAACCGATGGCACTTGCCCCTCATTACATGGCCGCAACCGAAATCATGCCAGCTTCAACCGAAACGCCCTTGCCCCGCGGGAGCCATCCATACATTGTCCAAGGACAATGGCGGACGGCGGCGATCTCGGAGCCGTCGGGTCGATAGATGTCATGAAGTTTGCGTCGGGAATGCGCCCAGCAATAGGCCAGCGTCAGGGGCTTTCCGCCCACGCGCCTGGGTTCGGCCAAGGCGTTATAGTCGGTGTAACCGTCAACCTGCAGGATGCCCTCGAAGCCCGTCAGGATATCCATCGCATTGCTGCCATGGCGCCCGGGGGCATAGGTGAAGACGACGGCGGGAGGATCGCCGCTACCCCAACCGCGATCGTCGCGGGTCACCGCCCAGAGGTAGCCGGTTTTGGTCTTGCCCGCCTTGGGATCGAGGACCGGCGCCCGGGTCTCGTCCATGAACAGGCGGCGGGATCGCTTGAGGTGGGTGAGCATCAGGCCGCACGCGTCGAGATCGTCGATTGAGTGCCGGGCCTCGAGGCGGCGGTGCTGGCGCTGTGGGGCGACGACCTGGCCATTCAGCGCTGCACCGTTCACAAGCACCGCAACCTGCTGCCCCAAACCACCAGCGGTTCTCATTTTGGGCATCAGGAGTAAAAAAGGCCATTGCGGATGGCGCAAATCGTGAGTCACGCTGTGTGTGCCGCGTCTGGATGGATATATAGCGGCACTGCGTGAGCGGTGCGGGGCTTTGCCCGACAGGCGGTCGGGCCGCAACGGTCGCTATGTGATGGCCGGCATCGGGCTTTCGGCGTTCTCGGTTTTCTTCATGCAGAGCCCGTCGTTTCTGGCGCAGCAGCGGACGCTGGTGGAGAACTGCGGGCGGTCGAATGCCGGGATGCTGTTCGCGATGACGGCGGTTCCGTGCGACAACCACATCCGCCAGATGCTGGACGGGGCGCCAACGGACCATTTCGATGCGGTTTTCGCCCATATCGTCAAGGATTTGGATGAGAGCGGCGGGTTGCGGTCGTTGCGGTGCCTGGATGGGCGGGTACTGATCGCCCTGGACGGCTCGGAGCATTTCTGCTCGCGCAAGCTCAACTGTGCGCACTGTTCGACACGCAAGCGTTCCGATGGACAACCCGAGTATTTCCACAGCTTCGTCGGCGCGACGCTGGTCGCGCCGGGCCACACCACGGTCGTGCCCCTGGCCGAACTTTGCCGCACCGACTTGGATACAGCGCGCGCAATTGGCACCGGGCCGGGCTATCTCGCAGGGGTGAACACCCCGGAACGTCGTATGCGCCTTGTGACCGACGCGCTTGAAGCCTTCGCACCCGACGACCTTGCCCACATGCAAAAGAGCGTCGCGATTGCCAAGGAAGCCGACCGCATGGAAGGCGGGCTTCGGAAGCTTGAACAAGCCTTCTTCACGGCGGCTTTGGCCGACCGTTCGGCGGCGGGGCATGTTGACGTGAACGCGCCGCTTGTTCCGTCGGGTGACGGGCAATGACCGCCGCAGCCGAAATCGCAGCATGGCTTGCCGCGTCGTCGCAGAACGACCGTAGCCCCAAGGGCGATTTGATCCATCGCGGCCCGTTCGGGGAGTTGGTCACGGTCGGGCTTGACGACGTGCCCCCGGAATCGCCTGCGGGCTGTCTGCCCCTGTTCACCCTGGCATCGGGCTATGTGCCCACATGGGCCGCGCCAGAGGGGCAGCCAAGGCTTGCAGACAGGGCGCAGCACGTCGCTTGGCTAGCAGGGGCAGGACGGCCCGATTTTCCCGCTGTAGCCGTGCTGCGGGTCACCACAGGGGCCACCATGCGCCAAGCCTGCACCGCTGCGGGTATCGACCCCGACGCGCCCCTTGTGGGCATTCCAGTAGCGGCTTTCTAAGTTCTTTCGCAGGGCCACTACGGAAGCCGCCTGACCCCCGTTGCCGCAAGGTTTCGGGGGTCTTTTTATGAACCGTTCTCACCGTTGCCGCCCCGGCTCGGGAAGATATAGCGAAGAACAATATAATAAAGGCCGATTACTTGAACGGTTGCGCCCGAAATCAAGGCGATAAGAACTTCATCGGACCTTGAAGACCAGATCAAAAGCCCGGCAACTATCAGAAGCCAAGCGCAAAGCAGTCCGTAGGTTGCCCACGAAAAGTGCTTGCGAAGCTTAATGTCTTGCCGATAGTCGTTAAGCTTTACGGAATTGAATTGCTTTGTGTAATCATCAGGTTCAGCCGAAGCGCCAACACTGTCGTCAAAAACGACAAGTTCTTTCGGCGCTTCGACGCAAGATTCTGTGTCAGTGCTATCGGCTTCTTTGGACTTTTGCACTATACACCTGTTCAATCAGTTCGTTCGGAATCGTAGGCTTCCCTGCCAAATCCATCTTTTCCGCAACAAGTGTCCAAGGTTCACCTTGAGCGTGTGTTGCGTTTGAAAGCTGAATGCCCGAATGCGATTTATAGGAATTCCAAACCGACTCAAGGAACGGCTCAAGTTCGCCGGAATACACCGGGGTTTGCATCTGAAACTTTCCGTCTTGAACCGTGTAGCGCGTTCCAAGGGTGTTGATAGGCCCACGTCCCGCATCTTTGAATTGAATGTAAAGATCGCGCACGACCGGGCCATGGGGCCAAGCTTCAACGTCTTCGTCGAACAGTGGCCCGCATTTGTTCCCAAGATACCAAGCGTGAGCGAAGAAGACCAACTTATAAAGCTTCAGTTGATCGCATGGTGGAACCGACGGTTCGCTACGCGAACGCTGAAGGAACCAGTTGGCAACCGCCATAGCGGAGGTAGGGGCCGCAGTAGTAGTGTTCATTTCGACCTCCTTTAGTAACGTCGTGTTATCCACAACTTACCCACAGTCTAGCATGGTTTCTTTACATATGGTGACTGCGTAGCGCAATCGTCAAGATTTCTTTGGTCTTCGCCCAAGATCGCGCAAGCAAGCTGTTCGCGTGATCGTTTCCAGCCTGTCGCAGTGCCCGAAGGGCCGCTTTCAGGGGGTCAATCTTTCATGGGTAGATTGTGGGTAGAGATTTTCGACCTTGCGGATTATTGATTAAAATCAACAACTTACACAGGTTGAGTGGCAGCCCGTAGGGGAGTCGAACCCCTCTTCCCAGGTTGAAAACCTGGTGTCCTAACCGATAGACGAACGGGCCAGCCTTCGGTGTGAGCGGTGTTTAGGCAAAGCGGCGGTCGGGTGCAAGGGGGATTTTCGGCTCCGTGCCGATTTTACCCTGCCGAGGGGGCGGCATCTTCCAGGCGCAGTTGCGGCTTTTGGCGTCCGCCCCAGTCGTTCACCTCCAGCCGCCCGGCGAAGTGAAAGCGCGCGCCGCGATGGGCTTCCAGCGCCGGGCCAAGCGGGCCGTCGAAGGCGCCGAAGGCCACGGCCTCAAGCGTGCCGTCGCCGCCGCCAAAGGTGATGCGCAGGTGGTTTTCGCCGATACGGCGCAGGTGGCGCACCGGTTGATCGGGAAAGGCAAAACGCGGGGCAGGGGCGCCGGCACCGTAAGGGCCGGCGGTGTCCAGCGCCTCGATCAGCTCGATGGTGGCCGCGGCGGGCATCAGCACCCCGTCAAGGCGCAGGTCGGCCGCGCCGCCCGTGCCCGCGCCCTGCCGGGCCAGCAGGTCGCCCAGCCGCGCCATTGCTTCCTCCAGCCTGTCTTGCGCCACGGTCAGCCCGGCGGCCATCCTGTGCCCGCCGCCGCGCAGCAACAGCCCCTCGGCCGCCAGCCGCTGTACCGCCGCGCCCAGATCGACGCCGGAAACCGAGCGCCCCGATCCCTTGCCCTCGCCCCCCTCCAGCCCGATGACCACGGCGGGGCGGTTGGTGGCCTCTTTCAGGCGGGCGGCCACGATCCCCACCACGCCGGGGTGCCAGCCCTCGCCCGCTGCCCAGACCAGCGGGCCGTCAAGCCCGCGCGCCTCGGCCTGGGCCATGGCGGCGGCGCGCACCGCCGATTCGACATCGCGCCGTTCGGTGTTAAGCTGATCCAGCCGCTCGGCCAGCGCCGCCGCCTCGTGCGGGTCATCGGTGGCCAGCAGCCGCGCGCCCAGATCGGCCTGCCCGATCCTCCCCCCGGCATTGATGCGCGGCCCCAACAGGAAGCCAAGGTGATAGGGCGTCGGCGCGCTGGTCATGCGCGCCACATCAGCGAGCGCCCGCAGCCCCGGCCGCGCCCGGCGCGCCATCACCACCAGCCCCTGCCGCACGAAGGCGCGGTTGACCCCCACCAGCGGCGCCACATCCGCCACCGTGGCCAGCGCCACCAGATCCAGCAGCGCCATCAGGTCGGGCCCCTGCCTGCCCGTGGCCCGCAACTGCCGGTTCACCTCGACCAGCAGCAAGAACACCACCCCGGCCGCGCAAAGATGGCCCAGCCCGCCCGCCTCATCCTGGCGGTTGGGGTTGACGACGGCCAGCGCGGGCGGCAGTTCCTCGGCGCCCAGGTGGTGGTCAAGCACGATCACATCGGCGCCCGCCGCCGCCCTTATCGGCCCGTGCGACAGCGTTCCGCAATCGACGCAGACGATCAGGTCGTGATCGGCGGCCAGCATCGCCATGGCGGCATCGTTCGGGCCATAGCCCTCGTCGATCCGGTCGGGGATATAGAGGGTCGCCTGCCGACCCATATCGCGCAGCCAGGTGATCAGCAGCGCCGCCGACGCGCCCCCATCCACGTCGTAATCGGCAAAGATCGCGATACGTTCGGCCCCGGTGACGGCCGCTTTAACCCGCGCGGCGGCGGCCCCCATGTCGCGCAGCGACAGCGGATCGGGCAAAAGGCCGCGCAATGTCGGCGCCAGAAACCCCGCCACATCCGCCGCCGCCACCCCGCGCCGCGCCAGCACCCGCGCCAGCGGTGGCGCCAGCCCGGTCGCCTGTGCCAGCGCCTCGGCCATGCGGTCATCGCCCGGCCCCGGCCCGACCCAACGCCTGCCACCCAGCGATTGCGCGACCCCCAGAAACGCGGTCATCGGTGCCCGCCAAGAATGTCGGCGGTGCTGCGCGCGGTCGCGCATTCGCCGTTCAGATGCGATATGGCCCCGATGTGGATGTCTTCGGCGGCCATGCGCGGCAACCCCGCGCGCCCGCCGCTGTCGGCATTGGCGGCAAAGGCCGCGCAGGCGTCATGGGCCGGCGTCACCCGTGAAAAACAACGCCCGCCCTTGATGAGCCTGACAGGCCGCTCTCGACCCAAAGGCGTCGGTCTGGCATTCTGATGCACGTTCATACGACCGCTCCGAACAAGGTTGTTGCCTGGTATCTCCAACCACCTCGATCGGGATCGAATGGACAACCTGTTGAAAGATCACACCTCGCGCACGGGCGCGCGGTATTGCATCCGGCGCACCGATCCGGTTTTCGACCGCATCAGCAGCGTCTCGGTGGTCAGAAAGCCGGGCTCGCGGCGGGTGCCCGACAGGATCGACCCATCTGTCACGCCGGTGGCGGCAAAGATCACGTCGCTTGTCACCATCTCGTCGCGGGAATAGACGCGGTTCAGATCGGTGATGCCCGCGGCGCGCGCGCGCGCGCGCTCGTCATCGTTGCGAAACATCAGCCGCCCCCACATCTGCCCGCCCATGCATTTCAGCGCGGCGGCGGCCAGCACCCCCTCGGGCGCGCCGCCCCAGCCCATATACATGTCGATCCCGGTTTTCGCCGCCTCGGCGCAATGGATAACACCGGCCACATCGCCATCGGTGATCAGCCGGATCGCGGCGCCCGTCTCGCGTACTTCGGCGATCAGATCCTCGTGCCGGGGCCGTTCGAGGATGCATACGCTGATATCGCGCGGCGCACAGCCCCGCGCCTTTGCCAGCGCGTGCACCCGTTCGCCCGGTGCCATGTCGATCGACACCACATCGGGCGCATAGCCCGGCCCGATCGCCAGCTTGTCCATATAGACATCGGGCGCATGCAACAGCGTGCCGCGCGGGGCCATGGCGATCACCGTCAGGGCGTTGGGCATGTCCTTGGCCGTCAGCGTGGTGCCTTCCAGCGGGTCAAGCGCGATATCCACCGCCGGGCCGTTGCCGGTGCCGACCTTTTCGCCGATGTAAAGCATCGGCGCCTCGTCGCGCTCGCCCTCGCCGATCACCACCACCCCGGCAATATCGAGCAGGTTCAACTGGTCGCGCATGGCATTGACGGCAGCCTGATCGGCGGCCTTTTCATCGCCCCGCCCGATCAGCCGGGCCGAGGCATGGGCCGCCGCCTCTGATACTCGGGCAAGGCCCAGCGAAAGCATTCGGTCCTGAAATTGGGTGGCATCGGCCATGGCGGGCATCCTGTGCAAATGATCACCCCCTCCTAGCGGCGCAGGGGGCAGGGGGCAAGGTGATCGTGCCCTCAGACCCCGGGCTTTGGATCTAGTGCCTCAGACCTCTTCGATGCGGATGGCGACCGGATCGCCCACCACAACCCCCGTCGCGGCAAAGCGCGACAGGGCATGCCCGATGTCATCATGCGTTGCGCGGTGGGTGACGATCAGCACCGGCGCATCCGATCCTTCGTGATCATATTGCCGCATCCGGTTGATCGAGATCCCGGCCTCGCCCAGCGCGGTGGCAATCCGCGCCAGCGCGCCGGGCTTGTCCACAAGCACCATGCGCAGATACCAGGGCGCGGATGTCGCCGTCCTTGCCGCCACCGCAACGTCAAGGGTCGCGGCAGGCTGGCCAAAGGTCGGCACCCGCACCCCGCGCGCCAGATCGATGATATCGCCGATCACCGCACTTGCGGTCGGCCCCTCGCCGGCACCGGGGCCGCGCAGCACGATCTGCCCCACGGCATCGCCTTCCAGCACCACCATATT
Source organism: Paracoccaceae bacterium (assembly GCA_014359745.1). GTDB lineage: Bacteria > Pseudomonadota > Alphaproteobacteria > Rhodobacterales > Rhodobacteraceae > JACIYW01. Next base: position 13,066 of record JACIYW010000075.1, read on the forward strand.
GGTGCCACCCTGCAATTGCCCCAAGGGATGCGAGACGGGCACAAGGCAAGGCGTCATTCGCTGTTCCAGCCCGCGCCCGGTCACCTGCGCCACCCCCAGCAGCTTGATCCGATAGCCCATGTCGGCGGCGTGGCGGAT
>JACIYW010000076.1 GCA_014359745.1 Paracoccaceae bacterium
TCGGTTAAATGTAATGCGCGAGCAGGCTAAACGCTTTGCCGAGGCACGCTTGGATTACAAAGTGCTATCAGAACGAATTTTGCGTTAGTTGAGCCAACTATCGTGTCTTCGGAAATCGCACGATATGAATAATTTGGAGCTAAATCCATGAAACAAATCCTCCAGAACCTCTCCACCGGCCAGTCCGAACTGGTCGAGGCCCCGGCCCCGCGGGCGCGCAAGGGGCAGGTGCTGATTGACAGCACGGTTTCGCTGATCTCCACCGGCACCGAGCGGATGCTGGTGGATTTCGGGCGGGCGGGGGTGATCTCCAAGGCGCGGCAACAGCCTGAAAAGGTGCGCCAGGTGCTCGACAAGGTGGCGACCGACGGGTTGATGACGACGGTGGATGCCGTGCGCTCCAAGCTCGCGCAGCCCGTCCCGCTGGGCTATTGCAACGTGGGTGTGGTGCGCGAAAGCGGGGCAGAGGGGTTTGCGCCCGGCGACCGGGTGGTGTCGAACGGGCCGCATGCCGATGTGGTCAGCGTGCCGCGCAACCTGTGCGCGCGCATCCCCGAGGGGGTGAGCGACGAGGCGGCGGCCTTTGTGGTGGTGGCCAGTATCGGGTTGCAGGGTATTCGCCTCGCGCAGCCGACGCTGGGCGAGAGTTTCGTGGTGACCGGTGTCGGGCTGATCGGGCTTCTGACGGTGCAGATGCTGCGCGCGCAGGGCTGCCGGGTTCTGGCGGTGGATTTCGACGCGGGCAAGCTGGCGCTGGCGCGGCGGTTCGGGGCGCAGGTGTGCAACCCGGCTGCGGGCGAAGACCCGGTGGCGGCGGGCCTTGCGTTCAGCCGGGGTGTGGGCGTGGACGGGGTGATCGTCACCGCCTCCACCAAGTCGAGCGACCCGATCACCCAGGCCGCGCGCATGTGCCGCAAGCGCGGGCGGATCGTGTTGGTGGGCGTGACCGGGCTGGAGCTGAACCGCGCGGATTTCTATGAGAAGGAACTGAGCTTTCAGGTATCGTGTTCCTACGGGCCGGGGCGCTACGATCCCGCCTATGAGGAGGGCGGGCAGGATTATCCCATCGGTTTCGTGCGCTGGACCGAGCAGCGCAATTTCCAGGCGGTGCTGGATTTGCTGGCCTCGGGCGCGCTGAATGTCGGGCCGCTGATCAGCCACCGGGTGGCGTTTGAAGAGGCCCCGCGCGCCTATGAGTTGCTGAGCCGCGACAAATCGGCACTGGGCATCATGCTGACCTATGCGCATCCGGTCGAGGCACGGCATGGCACGCATGTGGCGCTGCATGCGCCCGGCCCGGCGATTGCCGCGGGCAAGCCGGTGGTGGGGTTTATCGGGGCTGGCAACTATGCTTCGCGGATGCTGATCCCGGCCTTCAAGGCGGCGGGGGCGCGGTTGCACATGATCGCCTCGGCGGGGGGCACCAATGCGGTGCTGCACGGGCGCACGGGCGGATTTGCGACGGCAACGTCGGATACCGACGCGCTGATCGCCGACCCCGAGATCAACACCGTCGCCATCGTGACCCGCCACAACAGCCACGCGCGCCTGACCGCGCAGGCGCTGCGCGCGGGCAAGCATGTGTTCGTGGAAAAGCCGCTGGCGCTTAGCCGGGACGAGTTGGACGATGTGCAAACCGCGCATGCGACGAGCGGGCGGCATCTGATGGTCGGTTTCAACCGCCGCTTTGCCCCGCAGGTACAGGTGATGAAGCGGCTTTTGGGCGCGGTTGGCGCGCCCAAGAGCTTTGTCATGGTGATGAATGCAGGCGCCATTCCCGCCGATCACTGGACGCAAGACCCGGCTGTCGGCGGCGGGCGCATCATCGGCGAGGCCTGCCATTACATCGATCTGATGCGGTTTCTTGCGGGTGCCCCCATCACGTCCGTGCAGGCGCGGCGGATGGGCGATACCGATGCAGAGGCCGTGACCGAGGACAAGGCCGCGATCATGCTGGGCTTTGCGGATGGGTCGTTCGGCACCATTCATTATCTGGCCAATGGCGGGGCCTCCTTTCCCAAGGAGCGGGTCGAGGTGTTCGCCGGGGGGCGCACCTTGCAACTGGATAACTTCCTGAAGCTGCGCGGTTTCAACTGGCCGGGGTTCAAGAAGCAGAGCCTGTGGCGGCAGGACAAGGGACAGAGGGCCTGCGCGGCGGCCTTTCTTGCGGCGGTGGAACAGGGCAGTGCCGCGCCGATCCCGGCGGAAGAGCTGTTCGAGGTGGCGCGCGTGACGCTGGACATCGCAGAGCAGTTGCGCGCGCAGGCATGAGCCGTCTTGCCAGGCTGCGCACGCTGGCCCGGTTGGGGCCGGGCAATATCGCGCGGGTGGCGATGTATCGGTTGGGGCTGCGCAGCGGCTGGCATCCGGTACAGCGGCTGCGCGGCGCGATCCCGCGGGGGCCGTTTTACCGGGCAGCCGCCGGGCGCGCCGAGATCCCCGCGCCCAATCGTCAGTGGCGGGAAACCGCGCTTTATTTCGGGTGGTATCGCCCCCCCTTGCCCGATCAGCCGCTCGACTGGTTCGCTAACCCGTTCTCGGATCGCCCGCAACCCGATGCATCGCGCGACTGGTGGCGGATCGGGGATTTCGGCAGCGGCGATATCAAGGGGCTGTGGGAATTGTCGCGGCTGGATTGGGCCGTCGCCTGGGGCACCAAGGCCGCCCATGGCGATGCGCGGGCGCTGGCGCGGCTAAACCAATGGCTGGGCGATTGGGCGGCGCAAAACCCGCCCTACAAGGGGCCGAACTGGAAATGCGGGCAAGAGGCGTCGATCCGGGTGATGCATCTGTGTCTGGTGGCCTGGATACTGGGGCAGGACGATCGGCCAGAGCCGGGGCTGGTGGCGCTGCTGGTCGCGCATTTGCGGCGGATCGCGCCGACCACCTCCTATGCCATCGGGCAGGCCAACAACCACGGCACATCCGAGGCGGCGGCGCTGTTCATCGGCGGCAGTTTTCTGGCGGGCCACGATCCGCGCGCCGGGGCCTGGGCGCGCAAGGGGCGGCATCTGCTGGAGGAACGCGCGCGGGCTCTGATCGGGGCGGAGGGCAGTTTCAGCCAGTATTCCGTCACCTATCACCGGGTCATGCTTGACAGCTATGCGTTGGCCGAGGCGTGGCGGCGGCATCAAAGCCTGCCCGCGTTTTCCGGGGCTCTCAATGCACGCCTTTCGGCGGCCGCCACGTGGCTTTTCGCGATGACCGATGCCGAAAGCGGCGACGCGCCCAATATCGGCGCCAATGACGGCGCGCGGCTGATGCCGCTGACCGACAGCGATTACCGGGATTTCCGGCCTTCGGTGCAGTTGGGAATGGCGCTTTTCCACGGGCGGCGGGCCTTTGACGCGGGGCCGTGGGACGATGCGCTGACCTGGCTGGGGATCGTCCTGCCCGAGGCGCGCGCAACGGCGCCCGCGCGCAGCTTTGACGATGGCGGTTATCATGTGCTGCGCCGGGGCGGGGCGCTGGCGGTGCTGCGCTATCCGCGGTTTCGGTTTCGCCCCGGTCAGGCGGATGCGCTGCATCTCGACCTCTGGCACGGTGGCCGCAACCTGCTGCGCGATGCGGGCACCTATAGCTATAACGCCGAAGGGGCCGAGTGGTTCGGCGGCACAGGCGCGCATAACACGGTGGAATTTGACGGGCGCGATCAGATGCCAAGGCTGGGACGGTTCCTGTTTGGCGACTGGCTGGCGGCCGAGGCGGTCGAGCCGGTGCACGCGACGCAAGGCGGGCAGGTGGCCGAGGCAGGCTATACCGATGGGCATGGTGCGCGGCATCACCGCCGGGTGGTGTTGGGCGACGGGCACCTGACGGTCACCGACCGGATCGGCGGGCAGTTCGGGCGGGCCTGCCTGCGCTGGCGGATGGCGCCGGGGGATTATGCGCTGGGGGATTTCACCGTCACCGGCGGCGGGATGTCCTTGCAAATCAAGGCAGAGGGCTGCTTGCCGCATCTCAACCTTACCCGCGCACCCGAGTCGCGCTATTACCTGCGAAAGGACGATCTGCCGGTGCTCGAACTCACGCTGGACGGGCCTGCGACGATCACAACAAGGATTTCTTTCTGAGATGCGTATCCTGTATTTCCACCAGCATTTTTCAACCCCGCAGGGATCGGCGGGCACGCGGTCTTACGAGATGGCGCAGGCGGCGTTGCGCGCGGGGCATCGGGTGACGATGGTTTGCGGCAGCTATGCGCAGGGCAAGACCGGGCTGACCGGCGCGTTCGAGCGCGGCAGGCGGCGCGGCACGGTCGACGGGATCGACATCATCGAATTCGATCTGAACTATGGCAACGAGATGGGATTCGTCGCGCGGCTGGGGGTGTTTGCGAAATTCGCGCTGGGCTCGGTGCGGCTGGCCCTGATGGAGCCGTGTGACGTGGTCTTTGCCACCACGACGCCGCTGACCGCAGGCATTCCTGGGATCGCCGCGCGTCTTTTCACACGGCGGCCTTTCGTGTTCGAGGTGCGCGATCTGTGGCCGGAATTGCCCAAGGCGATGGGGATCGTACGCAGCCCGGTGGTGCTGGGGCTGATGTCGGCGCTGGAATGGGCATCGTATCGGGCCGCGCACCGGCTGATTGGCCTGTCGCCGGGGATTGTCGAGGGGATCGCGCGGCGGGGGGTGCCGAAGGACCGGATCACGATGGTGCCCAATGGCTGCGATCTGGAGATGTTTTCGCCCGGCGGGACGGCATGGCGGCCCGAGGGCGTGCGCGACGATCAGCTTCTGGCGGTGTTTTCCGGCACCCATGGTCTGGCGAACGGGCTGGGCGCGGTGCTGGATGCGGCGGCGGTGCTCAAGGCACGGGGGCGCGACGATATCCGCATCGCGCTGGTGGGTCAGGGGCGCGAAAAAGCGGCGCTGGTGGCGCGCGCGGCGCAGGAGGGGCTGGAAAACGTGCTGTTTCTTGATCCGGTGCCCAAGACCGCGCTGGGCGGGTTGCTGGCGGGGGCCGATATCGGGCTGCAATGCCTGAAGAACGTGCCCGCGTTCTATTATGGCACCTCGCCCAACAAGTTCTTTGACTACATCGCGGCGGGGCTGCCGGTGCTGAACAATTACCCCGGCTGGCTGGCCGGGCTGATCGGGCAGCATGGCTGTGGATTTGCGGTGCCACCCGATGACGCGGGCGCCTTTGCCGATGCGCTGATCACCGCGTCCGAGGATCGCGCGGCGCTGGGCCGAATGGGCCGGGCGGCGCGCAAGCTGGCCGAGACGGAATTTTCCCGCGCGACCCTCGCGCGGGAATGGGTGGGCTGGGTGACGGGCGCGCGGCGCTAGCCAGACGCGTGTTGCGCGCCATCAGCCCCGCACCCCTACCGCAGAAGAAAACGCCCTTTCGCTTCATCTTGGAAAAATACGCATCTTGCGACCGCCTGGTTAGGCGAGGTCGGGCGGTAGCGCCGGTTCGATCCGCTTCAGGCCGTGGCGGTCCGTGACATCTTCGAAATGCCCCCCGCGCGCGCTGTCGGGGCGCACATCGGTTATCAGGTCTGACAGCACAAGCGCCAGATCATCCTGCGACAGGCCCGGCAGATCGGGCAATACCCCCTTCCGGGCATCCGACAGCAGCGCGATCAATTCTGGCCCCGCCGTGATGCGCAGGCCGAAATGGCTTGCCGGGGGTTGGGCATCGGCGTGAAGGGGTACGGTAAAATTCTCGGCTCCCCAGCCAAGGGCCACACCCAGTTTGTCGCCCGCCGCGCGCGATGCCGCGGACACGATCATGACCACCGAATATCTCATAACGCGCTCCCGGTATTCTGTGCCATCCAACGGCGCAGGCGTTCAATGTCCGGCCCCGCGTCGCCCTCGTATTCGACATAGCCAAACAACCGACCGCCCGGTGGCGAGGTGTTCCAATAGCTGAAGGATTGCCAACTGTGGGTGGAAAATGCCGATGTCAGCAGGCCGCGCCCCTCTAACACGCCGGGGGTGAACAGCCTTTCGCGCAAGGCCTTGCGATCATTGGGGGCCGGTTGGCCATCGACATAAATCTGCCCGCCGCTGTTGGAAATCGGTCCGGTTATGGACGGGTTCGACAGACCCGCGTAGATGCCGTTGGTCACGCGCGAGCGCAGCGCGCCCCACCCCGAACCGCCGGGCAGATAGGAGAGACCCGCGCAACAGGTCAGGAAATCCGAGATCGCAAAGATGACCGGATCACTTTCCATCCGGTCATCCACCCCGTCGAATTCAAGCCAGGACAGGCCCCCGCCTTGCCGCCATGTCGGGCGTCGTGCCGCGTTAATCTGGCGGGCATGGTTGCCATTGCCGGACTTGTCGCGCATCAGGGCAACGGGATCGCCATCGGCGATCACAGGCAACGTTCCGGCAACATCCTGAAACAGCGTCGCCAGGTCGGATGGATCATGCCAGGCCCCCTGACGCCCGAACCGGAACATCCAGCCCGGATCCCATTCCCGCCCGGGCCGAAGCGCCGAAGAGGTCGTCGATATATCCGCGGTGATCTTCATCCCAGAACCAACGCATGTATGCCGGTGGCGGTGGTGCCGGTGGCGTTGACGCGCCGCACACCTACAGGCAGGATCGCGAAATCGGCGACCCCAACGCTGCGGGTCTGGCCCGTCACGGTGACAATGCTGACGGTGCCCGCCACCTCTACATAAAGGCCGATCGCCACATGCGGCAGGTCGGCGGCATTGTTTGGAGTGACCGGAACAACATCGGTCGCCGGGCCAGACAAGGCGTTGTTGCGGTTTTCGAAAGGGTTCATGTCAGCTCCTGTTTCATGGGAAGCCGCCTGTCCATTCTGGCGGGCGGCACGCGCAAAAGATCGCGCAGCACCGGTTACAATGACCTGAACCGACCGAACTGTGCCTGCAACACCGCAACCTATGCCTGCAACACCGCAACCGCGCTTGTTTTGCGCAGGCGCCGCCTGTAGACACGGGGCATCCGGGCCAGACCATTGAAAGGCAATCCGCACAGGCCCGCGGCAAGGATAAAGATTTTATGGCAACAATATGACAAATAAACAAAATATAGATTTTTCCGATGCGTTGATCGATCTGGTTCACGACATTTACGGGCCATCCCCGATCCCGCTGCACCGCCCGGTGTTCGAGGGGGGGGAATGTGACGCCGTGGTTGCAACGATCAAGTCGAACTTCGTTTCCTCGGTTGGCGAACGTGTTACCGAATTCGAACGCAGGATCGCCGAATTCACCGGCAGCAACCGCGCGATTGCCACGATGAACGGAACCGCCGCGCTGCACATGGCGCTGATCCTGGCCGATGTGCGCGCGGGGGATGAGGTGCTGTCGCAAGCCCTGACCTTTGTCGCCACCTGCAACGCCATGAGCTATATCGGTGCGGTTCCGGTTTTCATCGATGTCGACGAAGACACCCTTGGCATGAGCCCGGATGCGCTGCGCCGCTGGCTGGTGGCAAATGCCCGGAATGACGGGGGGGTGACTGTCAACCGCGCAACCGGCGCGCGGCTGGCGGCCTGCGTGCCGATGCACACTTTCGGCCTGCCCTGCCGCATCAAAGAGATCGCCGAGGTCTGCGAAGAATTCGGTATCGCGCTGGTTGAGGATGCGGCGGAATCACTGGGCAGCCATGTGGGCGCGCGCCATACCGGGACGTTCGGCAAACTTGCCACGCTCAGCTTCAACGGCAACAAGATCATCACCACCGGCGGCGGCGGTATGATCGTTACGGATGACGCCGGACTTGCCGACAGGGCCCGGTATCTGACCACCACCGCCAAGGTGCCGCATAAGTGGGAGTTCGTGCATGACGAAGTGGGGTATAATTACCGCATGCCCAATCTGAACGCGGCGCTTGGCTGTGCGCAGATGGAAAAGCTGCCCGATATGCTGCGCATCAAGGCCGATGTCGCCGCGCGCTACCGCGCGTTTTGCGCCGAACACGGGGTGCATTTCATCGAACCGATTGCGGGGACGCGCGCCAATTTCTGGCTGAACGCCGTGCGGCTGAAAGACCGGGCCGCGCGCGATGCCTTTCTTGAGGCGACCAACGCCAAAGGCGTGATGACCCGGCCGATCTGGCGATTGATGAGCGAATTGACCACGTTCGCGGCCTGCCAGACAGACGGGTTGACCACGTCGCACTGGCTGGCCGACCGCGTTGTCAACCTGCCCTCCAGCGTTCCCGAGGCGCAATTCCACAGGCTTCACGCATGAATATTCTGGATCTTGTCGGCCGCGACCGGCCGCTTTTCGACAGCGATATCGCCCGGCATGATGCGCAGTTGCGTGCAGTTGTGGGGGCATCGCGGTTTCTGGTGATCGGCGGCGCCGGTTCCATCGGCCAGGCGGTGGTGCGCGAGATATTCAAACGCAATCCGCGCGCCCTGCATGTGGTGGATATCAGCGAAAACAACATGGTCGAACTGGTGCGCGATATCCGCAGCACGCTGGGCTATAACGACGCCGATTTCCGCACCTTTGCCATCGACTGCGGCAGCCGCGAATTCGGGGCGTTGATGGCCGCCGGTGCGGGGTATGACCATGTTCTGAACCTTTCGGCGCTGAAACATGTGCGCAGCGAAAAAGACCCGTTCACGCTGATGCGGCTGATCGAGGTGAATATCCTCAACACGATTTCCACGCTTCAGGCAGCGCGCGACAAGGGCGCGGCCAAGTATTTCTGCGTCTCGACCGACAAGGCTGCGAATCCCGTCAACATGATGGGCGCAAGCAAGCGGATCATGGAAATGTTCCTGATGCGCGAAAGCCTGCACCTGCCGGTTTCCACGGCGCGCTTTGCCAATGTGGCGTTTTCCGACGGCTCGCTTTTGCACGGGTTCAACCAGCGTTTCGCCAAGAACCAGCCGATTTCCGCCCCCAATGATGTGCGCCGTTATTTCGTGACCCCGCAGGAATCGGGCGAATTGTGCCTGATGTCCTGTATTCTGGGGGGCAATCGCGACATCTTTTTCCCCAAGCTGAGCGAGGCGCTGAACCTGACGCGCTTTTCCGATATCGCCCGGCGCTACCTGCATGCGCGCGGCTACGCGCCTTATGAATGCGCCACCGAGGACGAGGCGCGCGCCCGCGCCGCCGAACTGATCCCGGCGGGGAAATGGCCGGTGTATTTCTTTGCATCGGACACCACTGGCGAAAAGGATTTCGAGGAATTCTTTACCGGGGCGGAGACCCTTGACATGGGCCGGTTCGGCACGGTCGGCGTGATCCTGAACGCGCCGGAATTCGACGCCACGAAACTGGACCGTTTCCTGACGGAAATTGCCCGCATCCGGGCGGCACCAACCTGGGACAAACCTGAAATCGTTGCGCTTTTCAATGAAATGATCCCGGATTTCGACCACAAGGAAACCGGCAGATACCTTGATTCGAGGATGTAGGACATGGTGTTGCGGTTTCTCGATATCCTGTTGTCAGGTGTGGCGCTGCTGGTGTTTGCGCCGCTGCTGGTTCCGATCGTCATCCTTCTGCGCCTGACCGGCGAAGGAGAGGTGTTCTTCGGTCAGGACCGGGTGGGGCGCGGGGGCAGGCATTTCAAGCTGTTGAAATTCGCCACGATGCTCAAGAACAGCCCCAACATGGGCACCGGCACCGTGACGCTGCGAAACGATCCGCGGGTTCTGCCGGTGGGGCGGTTTCTGCGCAAGACCAAGATCAACGAATTGCCACAACTGCTGAATATCCTGATGGGCGATATGAGCGTGATCGGCCCGCGCCCACAAACCCGACGCTGCTTTGATGCCTTTCCCAAAGATGCGCAACGGGCCATCCTGACGGTGCGGCCCGGCCTTTCGGGAACCGGATCGATCGTGTTTCGCAATGAAGAAGAGATGATGCACGCCGCAAACGATCCGGATCGGTTCTATGATCATGTGATCATGCCCTACAAGGGTCGGCTGGAGGAATGGTATGTCCGCAATCAGGGCGTGACCACCTATGTGCTGCTGATCCTGCTGACGCTGTGGGTCATCGTCAGACCGCAATCCGGCATCCTGTGGCGGGTTTTTCCCGATCTGCCCAGGCCGCCCGCCGACCTGATCCAGCACATGAACGGGCCCGCGCGCCCGGCCCTGCATGACATCGGCACCATAAGGCAGGTTGCAGCCTTGCACGCCGCCTGTATCGATCAGGGATTTCTGGCAACTCTGGGCCCGCGGTTCCTGACCGTCCTTTACCGCGCGATCGACGCCTGCCCGGCGGCCATTCTGATCGTTGAAAAATCCGGTGACCGGGTAACCGGATTTGTCGCCGGGGGCGGCGGAATGTCACCCGTATACCGGCAGATGATCCGCCTTTGGCCCGCGCTGATCCCGGCCCTGCTGCCGGTCCTTTTCCAGCCCCGCAAGGTGCTTGGCATTATCGAGATCTTGCGGCGAAGGGATGGCGGTGCGCAAAATGCCGACCTGCCCCGGCACGAGCTTTTCAGCATTGCGGTTGCCCCCGAGGCACGCGGATCGGGCACCGCCGACCGGCTTTACCGCGCGCTGTGCGACCATTTTCGGGAAAATGCGGTTCCGGCCTTTCGGATCGTTGTGGGTGACGCCCTGATCCCGGCGCATCGCTTTTACAAAAGGATGGGAGCAACGCCAACCGGCAGCGTCCATCTGCATGGCGACGCATCGTCAACCGTTTATGTGCAAACCGTCGAAACGACAAGCAGGCAGCGTTCGGGCACACAGGATTGACCGCGAGCAAAGGGCGCATCACGGCAGGGCGCGCCCCCCAAAAAGGCCGCGTCAATTGGTGTAATATTTCGACCCATAGGCGCCATAGGCCCCGTATTTGCCGCCATAGCCATATTTCTTCATGCCGTTCGGGCTTATCTGGCTCAGCACGAAACCGGTCGGGCGGATGTTGGAGGTTTGCAGCAGGCGCAACGCTTCCGTAACCTGCGACCGGCTGGTGCTGTTCCATTGCACCGCGAACAGCAGCGCATCGGCGCTTTGGGCGATGATCCGGGCATCGGGCACCACCAGCACCGGCGGTGTGTCGATGATGATCATGTCATAGCGATGGCGCAATTCGGCGATGAAGGTCCTGAACTTGTCAGAGGAAAACAGATCGGCGGCGTTGACCTTGCTTTTGTCGCCCGGCAGGATCTCGCCATCAAATTCGGCCGGGCGGAACACCACCTCGTCAAAGGTCTTTTCGCCGCTCAGGATAGAGACAATGCCGTGTTTCGGCACGTCCTTGAAATATTCGTTCAGGGTACGGCGGCGAATATCGCCCTCGATCAGCAGAACCTTCTTGCCCATGCCGATCAGGTTCTGCGCCAGCGCCAGCGCAATGGTCGTCTTGCCCTCGCCCGGCACCGAAGAGGTAGAGACGATCACCTGTGGCGGGTTGTCAACATCCGACAACAGAACCGAGGTGCGCAGGTTGCGCACCGCCTCGACCGCCGCCGATGTCGGCTTGTCGCGCATATAGGCCAGAACATCGCTGCGCGCGTGCGCCGGCATGATCGGGATCTGCCCCACCACGGTAAGGCCGGTGCTGCGTTCCAGATCTTCGGCGGTGCGGAAGCTGTTGTTGCGCATCTCGCGCAACAGAACCAGCGCGATGCCGAACATGATCCCCAGAATGGCCGACAGGGCCAGAATCAGCGATTTGCGGGGAAACGAGGCTTTGATCGGCACCACCGCGTTTGACAGGATGCGGCTGTCGGCCTGCTGAATTCCCTGCTGTGCAGAGGTCTCTTTCAGGCGGGTCAGGAAGTGTTCGTACAAAAGCCGCGTCGCCTCGGCCTCTCGGGTCAGTTGTTGCAGGCGGATCAGATCCTGGCCCTGCGCCTCGATCCGCTGCGAAAGCGATTGGGCCGCCTCTTGCAGGGATTGTATCTGCTGGGCGTTGCGCGCCACCTCTACCTCGGCCTGCGCCAGGATTCGGGCAAAGCGCGCATCAAAGGCCGCCTCGCCCCCCTCGCCCGCCTGAACCTGCTGCCAGATACGGGCAAGCTGCGGATCATCGGCCAGGTCCGTACGCTCGGCGCGGGTCTCGGCGGCGCCAAGCGCGGCAAGCCGCGCCTCCAGCCCGGCGCTGCTTTCGACAAGCGGCGTGATCCTGTCGCGCGTATCCTTGAGCTGACGTTCAAGCGCGCGCAGCGCCTCTACCGACACCAGAGCGGTCGAGGCGGTGAATTCCGCCACCTTTCCTTCGGCGTTTTCAAGATCGATCTGAAGTTCGGCAACCCGGTCGCTTAACCATGAGGTAGCCGGTTCGGTCTTGTCGAACTTCACCACGATCTGATCGAGGATATAAAGTTCGGCGACCGTATCAGCGATCAGCGCCGATTTTTCGGGGTCTTCGGTTTCAAGGGTGATATCGAACACAAGGCTGTTGCGCACATTGGCCACGGTCATCTTTTCAAGAAGTTTCGAGACGACCGCGTCGCGTTCCCGGCTTTGGCCAAGCGGCGGTGGCGGGGCGCCGCCGGGCAGGAACGATATTAGAAGGGCCTTGATTCGTGACACCGCGCCCGGTTCCTGCAAGGCGATGTTGAATTCGGGGTCAGACACCAGATCAAGCCTGTCAACCACCTTGCCCATCAGCCCACGGGCGCGCAGCACCTCAAGTTCGGAATTCACTTCGCTGGTGTCGGTTGACAGGCCCGCGACCACGCTTTCAAGGCCCGCCACGCTTTTTTCCTGCGCTTCAAGGATGACGGTGGCCTTGGCTGTGTAAAGCGGCGTCGCCACACCGTAGGCATAGACGCCACCCACCAGCACCGCAACGACGCACAGGGCGGCAACGATCCATTTGCCGCGCCAGATGGTGGCAAGCAGGGCGCCCAGATCGATCTCGTCATTTTCGTCTTGCGGTGCGGCGGGCTGTTGCGGCGTATTCTTTTCGCGCAGCGGGTGCACGAGGCTGCCGGATGCGGTGTGCCTTGCGGTATTCACGTCGAATCAACCCTTTTCAGCTCAGCGGTGAAACATGCCACGCCCCGGCATCGGGGACCGCGTTCATGGCCTTACATAATTTTAGACGCGTTGGGAACCGTTCAAAACGATCTGCCGAGAACAACCAAAGCGTGCTATCCGGTACGTTGCCCCGACATCATCACACTCAAAACGGCGCGACCCAGGCGGTTTCAGCACCCTTTGCAGCCGAACACCGTTTGCAAGGTGCGCCACAGCACATA
>JACIYW010000077.1 GCA_014359745.1 Paracoccaceae bacterium
GCCACTGACCCCGCCCTGGTTTGTCGAAGACCTGATCGCCGGCTTGCGCGCCGATCCAGAGGCGGGCATCGCCACGCCGGTTCTGCGCTGCGATGGCGCCGCGCTGACCGCTTTGCGGAACGATCGGCGGGCGGGGCGCGTTGGCGGCACCACGGCGGTTTTCGGTGCCGGGGGCCGCGCGCTTTATTTCTCCAAAGAGGTGGTCCCCTTTACCGGCACGGATTTCGCGGACGACCAGCCCACACCGGTCTTTCACCATGTCGGCGTCTATGCCTTCCGGGCCGATGCGCTGCGGGCCTATCCGGGCTGGCCGACGGGGCCGCTGGAACGGCTGGAGGGGCTGGAACAGTTGCGCTTTCTGGAACAGGGTCGCAGGGTTCTGTGTGTCGAGGTGGCCGCGCGCGGGCGACAGTTCTGGGAGGTGAACAACCCCGAAGACGTGCCCCGGCTGGAGGCGATGATGGCGGCGATGGGCATCGAATGACCGTTGCCCCCGCCAGCGTGATCATCGTCAGCCGGGAACGCCCGGCGGCGCTGATACGCTGCCTGACGGGGCTGCTTCAGTCGGACCATCCGCTGTTCGAGGTGGTGGTGGTGGCCGATGCGGCGGGGTTTGCGGCGGTGGCGGCAGAAGTGGCGGCGGCGCGGCTGCCCGATCAGATAAAGGTGGCGCGCTGCGATGTCGCGAATATCGCGGTTGCGCGCAATACCGGCCTTGTCCTTGCGGCGGGATCGGTCGTGGCCTTCATCGATGATGATGCCGTGCCCGAACCGACTTGGCTTTCCCGGCTGACCGCACCCTTTGCGCAAACGGATGTTGTGGCTGCGGGCGGGTTCGTGCGGGCCCGCAACGGGATATCATACCAGTGGAAGGCCCGCGTGATTGACCGTGACGCACGGGAAACGCCGCTGGCGGTGCCAGAGGGCGGCCCAAGCCTGCACCGGGGCACCCCCGATCGCGCCATCAAGACCGAAGGCACCAATTGCGCCTTTCGCCGCGCGGTGCTGGCCGGGATCGGCGGCTTTGATCCGGCCTATGCGTTTTACCTCGATGAGGCGGATGTGAACATGCGGCTGGCAGCAAGCGGCCATGTGACGGCCATCGTTCCGGGGGCCGAGGTGCATCACGGGTTTGCCGCATCAACCCGGCGCACCCCGGCGCGGGTGCCGCGCAGCCTGTTCGATATCGGCGCCAGCACGGCGGTCTTCCTGCGCCGCCACGGCGGTGATGAGGCGCGGGCGCTGGGCCTTATGCGGCAGGAACAACGGGCGCGGTTGCTGCGGCTCATGGTTTCGGGGGCGCTGGTGCCGGGCGATGTCGGGCGGCTGCTGGAAACGCTGGAGGCGGGCGTGCGCGACGGCGCGAACCGCGCCCTTGCGCCGCTGGCGCCGATCGCGGCGGCGGATACGTTTTGCGCCCTGCCCGGCACCGGGCCACGGGCGGGACGGGTGATCGCGGGCCGGTTCTGGCAGGGCCGGGCGCTGGACAAGGCGGCGCGCAAGGCGGTGGCGGCGGACGAGGTGGTAACGGTTATCCGCCTGTCACCCACCGCCCGCCCGCACCGGATGCGGTTTGACGGGGCCGGATACTGGGAACAGGCGGGCGGGCTGTTTCGCGCGTCCGAACGCGACGGCCCCCGGTTTCGTTTCAGCGGCTTTCAGGCGCGCGTCGCGCAAGAGGTTGCGCGCCTTGGCGCCGTCCGCCCGGTTGGCACACCGGTCGGATCTTCGGCATCCTGACGCCGACAGGCGTGATCTTGCGCCAAACACCGCTCATCAGAAATATTTTTGCCTGAAATTAACATTCTGCCATGTTTACTGCACATTGATGTGAAGGATAAGGTCAGGACTGATTTGTGCCCGGATGATCACTGAAAAGGTAGAGTTGAAATGAAGAAAAAGGTCACGAAAGCCATATTCCCCGTGGCGGGCCTTGGGACACGGTTTCTTCCCGCGACGAAATCGATCCCCAAGGAAATCATGACGCTGGTTGACCGGCCCCTGATCCAATACGCAATCGACGAGGCGCGCGCGGCCGGGATCAAGGAATTCATCTTTGTCACCTCGCGCGGCAAGGGCGCGCTCGAGGATTATTTCGATCACGCGCCGATCCTTGAGTCGTCGCTGCGCAAGGCGGGCAAGACCGATCTGCTTGAAATCCTCAAGATGACCAACATGGAAAGCGGCGCGATCGCCTATATCCGGCAACACCGCGCCCTGGGCCTTGGCCATGCCGTGTGGTGCGCGCGGCGGCTGATCGGGGATGAACCCTTTGCCGTCATCCTGCCCGATGACGTGATCGCCGCCGAAACCCCCTGCCTGCAACAGATGGTCGAGGCTTATGCCGAAACCGGCGGCAACATCGTTGCCGCGATGGAAGTTCCGGCCGAAAAAACCTCTTCATACGGGATCCTTGATATCAAGGAGGATATGGGTTCGATCATTTCGGTCAAGGGCATGGTCGAGAAACCGGCAATGGGGGATGCCCCGTCAAATCTGGCCGTTATCGGGCGCTATATCCTGACGCCAGACGTGCTTGAGAGCCTTAACCGGATGAAAACCGGCGCGGCCGGCGAGATTCAGTTGACCGACGCCATCGCCGAGGTGATCGGCACCGCTGGCAACGTCTATGGTTACCGGTTCCGGGGGCAGCGGTTTGACTGCGGTTCCAAGGCGGGGTTCTTGCAGGCAACCGTGGCCTTTGCGCTTGCCCGCCCGGAACTGCGCGACGAGCTGATGGATTTCCTGGGCGACATCACCGCACAGCAAAAGGCGGCGCAGTAACCTTGCGGGGGGCCGCTGTTGACTGAAACGTCACCACCGGCCCGTCTGCTGGATCTGTCGCGCCTGGTGTCGCGGGTGGGGCACCCGGCGGATACCGGCATCGACAGGGTGGAACGCGCCTATTTGCGGCGGCTTGTGGAACCGGGGCCGCCGCTTTTCGGGCTTGTGCGCACCGCGCTCGGTTTTGTGCTGCTGGACCGGGGCGGGGTGCTGGCGCTGCGCGACCGGTTGGATGGTGTGCAGCCCTGGGGCGCGGCCGACCTTCCGGGCCGCATTACCCGGCGCGACGCCCCCGCGCGCGGCCGGGCCGAGGCGGACCTGCGGCGCCTTGCCCGTGCGCGCTGTCTGCCCTCCGGGCTGGCCGGGATGTTGCGCAGGCATCTGCCGCCGGGAACCGCCTATCTGAACGTGGGGCACAGCAACCTGTCGCAGCCGGTGCTGGCGGCTATCAGGTCGGTGCCGGGGGCGCGCATCGCGGTGATGGTGCATGATGTGATCCCGCTTGACCATCCGCAGTTCAGCCGCCCCGACACGCCCGTGAAATTCGCGCGCCTGTTGCGGGCCGTGGGCGGCATGGCCGATCTGGTGATCTACAATTCCGCCGACAGTGCCGCGGCGGCCGAAACCCACCTTGGGGGATGGGGCCGGGTTCCGCCCGCCATCGTGGCGCATCTGGGCGTGGATACGGCGGGCCCCGACGTGCGCGCCATCCCGGCGTTCCTGCCGCTGGACAGACCGTTCTTCGTGACGCTTGGCACGATAGAGCCGCGCAAGAACCACGCGCTGTTGCTGGATCTGTGGGAAGGGTTCCACAGCGATCTGCCCGTCGCAGGGATACCGCGGCTGTTCATCCTTGGGGCGCGCGGCTGGTCCAATGACGCGGTGTTCCGCCGCCTTGACGCGCTGCCGTTTCGCGATGACACGCTGTTCGAGGTGGCGGCCCTACCCGATGCCGGGGTGGCCGCGCTGATGCAGGGCGCGCATGGCCTGCTGTTTCCCAGCCTGGCCGAGGGATTCGGCCTGCCGCCGCTGGAAGCGGCCTGTTTCGGCACCCCGGTTGTCTGCGCCGACCTGCCGGTTTACCGCGAAACCCTGGGCGATTACCCGGTTTACGTTGCGGGAATGGACCGCTATCTTTGGGCAAAGTCTGTCAGGGATCTGGCACGATGCCGTCAACGGCACAGCGGTGCGTTTTGCAAGCCGGAATGGTCGGATCATTTCAACCGGGTGTTAAGCCGGACGTGACAAGCAAAAAGGGGCGGTTACGCCCGGTCGAGGGGTTGGTTGGGCATCATCGGATCATATGCGATGCGACTGGCGCGCAAGCGTTGGCTGATCCGCGCGATCCGCAAACGTCGCGAACTGACGCCGGTGGTCAAGCGCACGCAGATGGCGCGGCGCGGCGAGGTGCTGTTGTTCTGCACCCTGCGCAACGAACGCATCCGCCTGCCGTATTTCCTGCGCTATTACCGCGACCTTGGGATCGGGCATTTCTTTTTCGTCGATAACGGTTCGGATGACGGATCACGCGAATATCTGGCCGAACAGCCCGATGTGTCGCTGTGGTCTGCCGATGCCAGCTACAAGCGATCGCGGTTCGGGATGGACTGGATCAACTGGCTGTTGCGCCGTTATGGCACGGGGCACTGGACGCTGGTTGTCGATGTTGATGAATTCTTCGTGTTCCCCTTTGGCGATACCCGCCCCATCCGGGCGCTGACCGACTGGCTTGACGCCTATTCGGTGCGCTCTTTCGGTGCGATGCTGGTGGATATGTATCCCAAGGGCCCGATTGACGCCGTTCCCTACCGCGAGGGGCAGAACCCGATGGAAATTGCCTGCTGGTTCGACAGTGGCAATTACATGATCTCGAAAAATCCCGTATACGGCAATCTTTGGATACAGGGCGGCCCGCGCGCACGGGTGTTCTTTCCCACCCAACCCGCCGCCGCGCCATCGTTGAACAAGATCCCGCTGGTGCGCTGGGAACGCGGTTATGTCTATGCCGCCTCTACCCACATGTTGCTGCCGCGCGGCCTGAACCTTGTGTATGACGAGGTCGGGGGCGAAAAGACATCGGGCTGTCTTTTGCATGCCAAGTTCCTGAACACCTTTCCCCACAAGGTCGAGGAGGAGGTGAAGCGCCGCGAACATTTCGCCGCCAGCCGCGAATATCTGGCCTATCACGAAACGTTCAAGGATAACGCCGACCTGTGGTGCAAATGGTCGGAAAAATACATCAACTGGCGCCAGTTGGAGATTCTGGGCCTCATGTCCAAGGGAAACTGGGCATGATCGGGTTTGTCATGCTGTGCCACACCGAACTTGGCCGCGCCGCGCAGGTTGCGCGCTATTGGGCCGAATCCGGATCGCCGGTCGTCATCCATGTCGACCGGCGGGTCGTGAAGAAAACCTATCGCCGGTTCGTCAAAAGCCTGGCCGATCTGGACAATGTCCGGTTTTCGCGGCGGCAACGCTGCGAATGGGGCACGTTTTCCATCACCGCCGCAACCCAGTTCGCATCCGAACTGATGCTGCGCGCCTTTCCCGATGTGGGGCATGTGTTTCTTGTGTCGGGGTCTTGCCTGCCGCTGCGCCCGGTCAGCGACCTTGAGGCATATCTAAAACGCTATCCCCAGACCGATTTCATCGAATCGGTCACCATCGACGAGGTTGCGTGGACCGTGGGCGGCCTGGATCACGAACGCTTTACCCTGCGGTTTCCGTTTTCCTGGCAGACGCAACGCTGGTTGTTCGACAAATATGTGTCGCTTCAGCGCCTGCTCCGGCTGCGCCGCAAGATCCCGGTGGGGCTGGTGCCGCATCTGGGATCGCAGTGGTGGTGCCTGACGCGGCAGACGCTTTCGGCCATATTGGAAGACCCGGATCGCGCGGTTTATGACCGCTATTTTGAACGGGTGTGGATCCCCGATGAAAGCTATTTCCAGACCTTGGTGCGCCTGTATTCCCGCCAGATCGAAAGCCGGTCGCTGACGCTGGCCAAGTTTGATTTTCAGGGCAAGCCGCATGTGTTCTATGATGACCATCTGCAACTCTTGCGGCGGTCGGATTGCTTCGTGGCGCGCAAGATATGGCCGCGCGCGGATGTGCTTTACGAAACCTTCCTGTCGCGCCGCCTGCCCTCTGACCCCGAGGCGGAACCAAAACCCGCCAAGATCGACCGGCTGTTTTCCAAGGCGGTCGAGCGGCGCAAACGCGGCCGCGCCGGGCTTTACATGCAAAGCCGCTTTCCACGAGAGCATTTCGAAAACGGCAAGACCTGCGCCACCTATTCGGTGTTCGAGGGGTTTTCCGATCTGTTCGAGGATTTCGACGGCTGGCTGGCGAAATTCATCGGCAACCGGGTTCATGGTCATATCTACGGGCCCAAACGGGCGGAATTCGCCGGGGGCGAGGTGGTGTTCAACGGCGCCCTGCCCGACAGCGCGGCCCTGCGCGATTACAATCCCCGCGCCTTTCTGACCAATCTGATCTGGTCCACCCGCGGCGAACACCAGTGCTTTCAGTTCGGCCCACGCGACAATCAGGCGATGAGCTGGTTCATGGCCACCGATCCGAACGCCCAGATTTCCGTTGTCACCGGCGCATGGGCGGTGCCGCTGTTTCGTGCCAACCGCAACTTTTCCGATATCCGCAAAGAGGCCGCGCGCCTGCAACGCATCGAGATGGCGCATCTGGATATTCTGCGATCGGTCTGGACAAAGGCGCGGGTGCGGATATGGTCCTTGTCGGATTTCGTTGATGCGCCGATGGAACCCCTGCAAACCATCGTCGATGAAATCCGCCCGCAATCCCTGCGCCGCCTGACCGAGGCGCCGCGCATGGTCGATCTGACCGGGTTCGGCAAATTCCTGCAAAATCTGAAGAACCAGGGGATGCAGCCGGTCCTGATGGGGAATTTCCCGGTCGAGGATCTGCCTAAACCCGCCAATCCGCCGCACGGGCGGCCCTATGTGGTGAAATAGACGATGGTCGGGCGCTTTGATTATTTCGTGGTGTTCGCGGAAATGCGCACCGGGTCGAATTTTCTTGAAACCAACCTCAATGAACTGCCCGGCGTCACCTGCCATGGCGAGGCGTTCAACCCGGTCTTCACCGGCTATCCCAACCGCGATGATCTTTTGGGTGTGACGCTGGCCGAACGCGGCCGCGATCCGTTCGGCCTGCTGGACCGGATCGTCAACGCCAGCGGCCTGAACGGGTTTCGGTACTTTCACGATCACGATCCCCGCATCCTTGGGCATCTGCTGGCCGATCCGCGCTGCGCCAAGATCGTGCTCACCCGCAATCCGGTTGACAGCTATGTATCGCGCAAGATCGCGGGCGAAACCGGCCAGTGGAAACTGACCAGGATCACCGACCAGCGCAGCGCCACAATCCAGTTCGACGCGGCAGAGTTTGAAGAGCATCTGCAAACCCTTCAGGATTTTCAGGTGACACTGATGCGCGGCTTGCAGATCGCCGGACAGTGCGCGTTCTATCTGGATTATGACGATATTCAGGATCTTGAGGTCATCAACGGCCTTGCCGCCTATCTGGGGGTGGATGCGCGATTGCGGGCGTTGTCGCGCGAGTTGAAGAAACAGAACCCCGCCGAGATGGGCGAAAAGGTGCAGAACCTGCGCGCGATGGAACTGACGCTGGCGCGGCTGGATCGGTTCAACCTGTCGCGCACGCCGGGGTTTGAACCCCGGCGCGGGCCGATGATCCCCAGCTATTGCGCCGCCGCCAAGGCCCCGTTGCTGTTCATCCCGCTGCGCGGCGGACCCCATGCACGGGTGCGTGCCTGGCTTGCCGCGCTGGATGGCGGAACGGTTGACGATCTTGTCGATGACTTTACCCAGAAGTCCCTGCGCCAATGGAAACGCAAGCGGCCCGGCCACCGGTCTTTCGCGGTGCTGCGCCACCCGGTTGCCCGCGCCCATCGCGTGTTCTGCCGCGAGATCGTCGCGGGCGGCATGCCCGCCATGCGCGACGTGCTGCGCCACACCCATGGTCTGGCCCTGCCCGACGACATGGGCAGCCATGATCTTGCCAGCCACCGCGCCGCGTTTCTGGCCTATCTGCGGTTCGTCAAGGCCAACCTCGCGGGGCAGACCGGCGTGCGGGTCGATCCCGCATGGGCAACGCAAACCGCGCTGTTGCAAGGCGTCGCACAATTCGCCCAGCCCGATCTTTTGCTGCGCGAGGAAGATCTGGAACGCGATCTGGCCGACCTGGCCGGGAAACTGCGCCTGCCCGCCCCGCCGCTTGAACCCGCGTGCGCGGATACGCCCTTTGCGCTGGACGACATCTATGATGATGATGTCGAGGCGGCAGCGCACGCCGCCTATGCGCGCGATTACATGTCATACGGGTTCGGGCCCTGGCGCAAACAAGCCATGCCGCCGCTGCGGGTGGTGTGACGCAGGTGGTGTGACACGGTCGGTCGGGTTGCCTTTTCGGGCCCTGGCGATGCTGCTAGAACCGGATCAACAGCGGGGAAGGCCGATGATGCGCGATTTAACCCATTTCACCGGCGCGGCGATATTCGACGGCACGGTGATGCATCATGGCGCGGCGCTGGCCGTCGCGCGGGGCCGCGTGGCCGGGATCGCGCCCGAGGATGCGGCGACCGGGCGGGTGGTGCATCTGGCGGGCGGGGTGCTGGCGCCGGGGCTGATCGATCTGCAGGTCAACGGCGGTGGCGGGCTGATGCTGGGCGGGGCGGATGTGGCCGGGCTTGCCCGGATCGCCGCCACCCATGCCCGCCTTGGCGCAACCGCTATCCTGCCCACCCTGATCACCGACACGCCCGAGGCGACGCAGCACGCGATAGCGGCGGCGATTGCCGCCGTGGTGGCCGGGGTGCCGGGGGTTCTGGGCCTGCATCTGGAGGGGCCGCATCTGGATCCCCGGCGCAAGGGCGCGCATGACGCGCATCTGATCCGCCCGATGACCGATGCCGATCTGGCGCTTTACCTGGACGCCGCGCGCGCCCTGCCCACCCTGATGATCACCCTTGCCCCCGAGGCGGCAAGCCTTGATCAGATTGCCGCACTGGCCGGGGCGGGGGTGATCGTCAGCCTTGGCCACAGCGACACCGGCATGGAAGGGGCGCTGGCCGCGATCGGCGCGGGGGCCAGCGCCGTCACCCATCTTTTCAACGCCATGAGCCCGCTTGGCCACCGCGAACCGGGGCTGGTGGGCGCGGCGCTGGACACGGATGTCTTTGCCGGGCTGATCGGCGACGGGGTGCATGTGGGGGCCACCGCGCTGCGCGTGGCGCTGGTAGCCAAGCGGGGCGCGGGGCGGCTGTTCCTGGTATCGGATGCCATGGCCGTTGCGGGCACCGATGCCAGCGAATTCACCCTTGGCGCCCGCCAGATCCTGCGCCGGGACGGGCGGCTGACGCTGGGCGATGGCACGCTGGCCGGGGCCGATTACGATCTGGCGGCGGGTTTGCGGTATCTGGTCGAAGCGATGCATCTGCCGCTGGATCACGCCTTGGCGATGGTCACAACCGTGCCCGCGAACGTGATCGGGCGTGACGATATCGGCCACCTGCGCCCTGGCGCACGGGCCGACATGGTGCATCTGGATGCCGAACTGGTGCTGCGGCAGGTCTGGCAGGCGGGTGCGGCGCTGCGCCCCGCGCACCCGTCCTGACGCGACGGCGCCACTGGCCCCTTCCGGGGCGTCGGCCTATACTGGCCGCGAACCCCGGCAGCCACCGGCAAGGAGACTCGGATGACCAAGATCAGCAACCATCTGCCCACCGCAAGGCTTCAGGCGCTTGACGCCGCCCATCACATGCACCCGTTCACCGCCGGAAACGACTTGGCCCGCCATGGCGCGCGGGTGATCACGCAGGCCAGGGGCGTGTGGCTTACCGACAGCGAGGGGCAGCGCATCATCGACGGCATGTCGGGCCTGTGGTGTGTCAACATCGGCTTTGGCCGCAAGGAACTGGCCGATGTCGCCGCGCGCCAGATCGAAGAGCTGTGTTATTACAACACCTTCTTTCAAACCACCCATGTGCCCGCGATCGGTCTGGCCGACAAGCTGGCGGAACTGGCCCCCGGCGATCTGAACCATGTCTTTTATGCGAATTCCGGTTCCGAGGCGAATGATACCAACATCCGCCTGGTGCGCCATTACTGGGCGATGAAGGGCAAGCCTGAAAAGACGGTGATCATCAGCCGCTGGAACGGCTATCACGGATCGACGATGGGCGGCGGATCCTTGGGCGGTATGAAGGGCATGCACGCGCAGGGCGGCCTGCCGATCCCCGGCATCGTGCATATCGACCAACCGGACTGGTATGCCGAAGGCGGCGATCTGTCGCCCGAGGAATTTGGCCTGGAACGCGCCCGCCAGCTTGAGGCGAAGATCGCCGAACTGGGCGCGGGCAAGGTTGCCGCCTTTATCGCCGAACCGATACAGGGTGCCGGCGGCGTGATCATCCCGCCCGAAAGTTACTGGCCCGAGATCCAGCGCATATGCGACGCACATGAGATCCTGCTGATCGCGGATGAGGTGATCACCGGATTCGGCCGCACCGGGCATTGGTTCGGCAGCCAGCGCTACGCCATCCGCCCGCATATCATGACCATCGCCAAGGGCCTGTCATCGGGCTATGTTCCCATCGGCGGCTCGCTGGTTTGCGACGAGGTGGCAGGGGTGATCGCAGAGGGCGAATTCGCCCATGGCTATACCTATTCGGGCCATCCGGTGGCGGCGGCCGTCGCGCTGGAGAACCTGCGCATCATTGAAGAGGAAAACATCGTCGGCCATGTGCATGACGTGGCCGGGCCGTATCTGGCCGCGAAATGGGCGCAACTGGCCGACCACCCGCTGGTGGGCGAGGCGCGGATCGAAGGGTTGATGGCCTCGATCGCGCTGACCCCCGACAAGGCGGCGCGCGCGCGCTTTGCCTCGGATCCGGGCACCGTCGGTTATCGCTGCCGCGAGCGGTGTTTTGCCAACAACCTGGTCATGCGCCACGTCGGCGACCGGATGATCATCGCGCCGCCCCTGGTGATCACCCCCGCCGAGATCGATATCCTGATGGAACGGGCCGTGCAGTCGCTGGATGAAACCCTTGCGGAACTGAAGGCTGATGGGTTGATGGTGGCGGGATAGGGCCAACCGCTGCGCCAGCGGTGCGGGCGGAGCCTCCGGCGGGAGTATTTTTGTCGAGAGGATGGGGAAGGCGCGCCGGGACTTTCGCCGCGGGCGGGCTTGCGCTATCAGGGCGGCAACTTTGGGCATCAGGGGAAACTGGCCATGAAATTCTTTGTCGATACGGCGGATGTTGCGGCGATTTCGGAACTCAACGATCTGGGGATGGTGGACGGGGTCACAACCAACCCGTCGCTGATCCTGAAATCCGGGCGCGACATTCTGGAAGTGACCAAGGAGATTTGCGGCATCGTATCAGGCCCGGTATCGGCCGAGGTGGTCGCGATCAAGGCCGATGAGATGATCGCCGAGGGGCGCAAGCTGGCAAAGATCGCGCCCAATATCGCCGTCAAGGTGCCACTGACCTGGGACGGGCTGAAGGCCTGCAAGGTGCTGACGGGCGAAGGCAACATGGTCAACGTTACCTTGTGCTTTTCGGCCAATCAGGCGCTGTTGGCGGCCAAGGCCGGGGCCACGTTCATTTCGCCCTTTATCGGGCGGCTGGATGACATCAACCTGGACGGGATGGAACTGATCGCCGACATTCGCACGATCTATGACAATTACAATTTTACCACGCAGATCCTTGCCGCGTCGATCCGCACCGTCAACCATGTGACCGAAGCCGCGCGCATCGGCGCCGATGTGATGACCGCCCCGCCCGAAGTGATCCGCAAACTGGCGATGCACCCGCTGACCGACAAGGGGCTGGAGCTGTTTTTGGCCGATTGGGCAAAAACTGGTCAAAAAATCATCTGATTTCGTGTATAGCTGCCCACAGGATCAACGAAGCAGATGACAACAGGGACGGATATGGCGGAAACCGCAACAAATACGGTTATGGCGATCACCGATGACGTGCGCGAACGCATCCTGGCCGAACCGGATGTCATTCTGAACGACACGGATCTGATGCGCGCGCTGGTGACCGCGAACGAGCGTAGCATGGGCAGCAATATCGTCGATCTGCGCGGCATCGCCATGGAACGGCTGGAAGCGCGGCTTGACCGGCTGGAAGATACCCACCGGTCGGTGATCGCGGCGGCCTATGACAATCTGGCCGGCACCAATCAGATACATCGCGCCACGCTGGCCCTGATGGAACCGGCCGATTTCGTGGGGTTCCTGCGGGTTCTGGGCGATGAGGTGGCCGGGATTCTGCGGGTCGATGCGATCCGCCTGGTTCTGGAAACGCGGCAAGACCCACGCAATGAGGCGCTGCACAAGCTGGACAAGGTTTTGCGCGTGGTCGAACCGGGATTTGTGGATTGCTACATCAGCGATGGCCGGAACCGCGCGGCACGCATGGTAACGCTGCGCCAAGGCGCGCCGCATGATGCGCGCCTTTATGGCAACGGGGCGGACTGGGTACAGTCCGAGGCGCTGATGCGGCTGGATCTTGGGGCCGGGCGGCTGCCGGGAATGCTGGTGCTGGGCGCCGAGGATCCGCATCAGTTCAAGCCAAGCCAGGGCACCGACCTTTTGACCTATTTCGCGGCGATCTTTGAACGCGCCCTGCGGCGCTGGCTGGCGTGACACTGGCGCTGTCGCCCGCCGCGCGCGATGCGCTGGAAGGGTGGCAGGCCTATCTGCGCGGGGTTCAGGGCGTGGCCACGGCCACCGTGACCGCCTATCGCACCGATGTGACCGGCTTTCTGGCCTTCATCACCCATCACCACGGCGCGGCCGAGGGGCTGGGCCCGTTGACCCGGCTGGGCCCGACCGACATGCGCGCCTGGATGGCGCATGAACGGGCGCGCGGCGTTTCGGCCCGGTCGCTGGCGCGGGGGCTGTCGGCGGTGCGATCGTTCTATCGGTGGCTTTCCGAACATCAGGGGGTGGAACCGACGGCGGTTCTGGCAGCCCGCGCGCCAAAATTTCGCGCCAAGCTGCCGCGCCCGCTGTCGGAATCGGCGGCGCGCGACATGATCGGCACCCTGGCCGAGGGCGGCGGCGGCAGCCTTGGGGCAAAGGCCTGGATCGGGCTGCGCGATGCCGCCGTTGTCACGGTGCTTTACGGCTGCGGGCTGCGGATTTCCGAAGCCCTGTCACTGACCGGGGCCGAGGCGGCGCTGCCCGAGGTCTTGCGCATCACCGGCAAGGGCGGCAAGCAACGCATCGTTCCGGTGATCGGGGCCGCGT
>JACIYW010000078.1 GCA_014359745.1 Paracoccaceae bacterium
CCAAAGATGTGCGGAATTCCCATTGGAATCAAGGATTTGTTCTGCACCCAGGGCGTGGTCAGCCAAGCCGCATCGCGCATCCTCGCGGGCTTTCGCCCCGAATATGAAAGCACCGTCACCCGGTCTTTGGCCAATGCCGGCGCGGTGATGCTGGGCAAGCTGAACATGGATGAATTCGCCATGGGCAGCAGCAACGAATCCTCCGCCTACGGCCCCGCCATCAACCCCTGGCGCCGCGCAGGCGATGACAAGGCGCTTACCCCCGGCGGCTCCTCCGGCGGCTCCGCCGCCGCCGTCGCGGCGGGGCTTTGCCTTGGCGCGACCGGCACTGACACCGGCGGATCGATCCGCCAACCCGCTGCTTTTACAGGGATTGTCGGGCTGAAACCCACTTACGGGCGCTGTTCGCGCTGGGGGATTGTGGCCTATGCCTCGTCGCTGGATCAGGCCGGGCCGATGACGCGCGACGTGCGTGACGCGGCGATCATGCTGGGCGCGATGGCCGGACACGACCCAAAAGACAGCACCTCGGCCGACCTGCCCGTGCCCGATTTCGAGGCGGCGCTGACCAATGATATCCGCGGCAAACGGATCGGCATCCCCCGCGAATACCGCCTCGACGGCCTGTCCGGCGAAATCGCCGCGCTTTGGGCGCGCGGCGCCGAAATGCTGCGCGATGCCGGGGCGGATATTGTGGATATCTCGCTTCCCCATACAAAATACGCGCTTCCCGCCTATTACGTCATCGCCCCGGCCGAAGCCTCGTCAAACCTTGCCCGCTATGACGGTGTGCGGTTCGGCCACCGCGCCAGCCTGGATCCCGGCGAAGGCATTACCGAGATGTATGAAAAAACCCGCGCCGAAGGCTTCGGCCCCGAGGTGCGGCGCCGGGTGATGATCGGCACCTATGTGCTGTCGGCGGGTTTCTACGATGCCTATTACAACCGCGCCCGCCGGGTGCGCACCCTGATAAAACGTGATTTCGATCAGGCGTTTAGCGATGGTATCGACGCTATCCTCACCCCCTCGACCCCCTCGGCGGCCTTTGGCATCGGCGATATGGCCAGCGCCGATCCGGTGCAGATGTACCTTAACGATGTGTTCACCGTCACCGTCAACCTTGCCGGCCTGCCCGGCATCTCGGTTCCCGCGGGGCTTGACGCGCACGGCCTGCCGCTTGGCCTGCAACTGATCGGGCGCCCCTGGGAAGAGGCGGCGTTGCTGAACACCGCTTATGTTCTGGAACGTGCGGCGGGATTTGTTTCCAAGCCGGGCAAATGGTGGTAACACGCCGCTTGATACAAGGGGAACCGGAACACATGATGCGGATCTGTCTTGCGATGATATGCGGCGCGGCCCTGACGGCCTGCGCCCCCACGGTGCCTGATTCAGGCACCCGTTCCGAAAATTACAACACCTACCTGCAACGCCGCGAGGCAGAGCTGCGCGGCCAGAACGCGGGTACGGCGATCGTGCCGCCGGGTGTTCCGGGGTCGGCCACGCTTGATCCGCTTGACCCGGCCCGCCCACGCGGCGATGCCCCCAACAACATCAGCCCGCAAAACGGCGAGATGATCCAGAAAAGCCACGCGGCAATATCCGACGAGCAAAGCTTCGAGGCGGTCTCGGCACGCGAAACCATCGCCAGCGACCGCGCGCGCCTGGAACAGCTGCGTGCCCAGCGCGAGGTGATCGCCCCCACCGCCCTGCCCACAAGGTCGGGCGACGCCGGCCCCAATATCGTGGCCTATGCGCTTGGTTCGACCAACCGCGTCGGCGAACAGCGCTATTCGCGCAGTAATCCGTTCCGCAACGGCCTGTCGGCGACCAACTGCGCCGAATATGCCGGGCCTGATCTGGCCCAGATCGATTTTCTGCGCCGTGGCGGCCCACAGCGTGACCCGCGCAGCCTTGATCCCGATGGCGACGGTTATGCCTGCGACTGGGATCCGGCGCCGTTCCGCGCGGCCGTATCGCGCTGACGGGCGGCGGCGCGGCCTCTCCCAACCACGGGCCGCGCCGCCAGGGCGCGCGGCCCGAACTGATCGTGCTGCACTATACCGCCATGGGTTCCTGCGCGGCGGCTTTGGCGCGCCTCTGCGATCCCGCGGCCGAGGTGTCGGCGCATTACCTGATCGCCAACAGCGGCAGGGTTCACGCCCTTGTGCCCGAAGACCGGCGCGCCTGGCACGCCGGGGCCGGGGCCTGGGGGCCGATTTCGGATGTAAATTCCCACAGCATCGGGATCGAGCTGGACAACCCCGGCACCCGCCCCTTTTCCGCGCCGCAGATGGCAGCGCTGGCCCGGCTGCTGCGCGATATCATGACCCGCTGGCAGATCGCGCCGGAACGCATCATCGCCCATTCCGACATGGCGCCAAACCGCAAATCCGATCCCGGCCCGCGTTTCGATTGGCGCGGGCTGGCGCGCGCGGGCCTGTCGGTCTGGCCCATGCCGATGCCGCCGGTTCCCCCCGATCCCGCCCGCTTTCGCGCGGCCTTGCGCCGCTTTGGCTATCCCGACGCGGATGATGACCTGTTGCTGCACGCCTTCCGGCTGCGGTTTCGCCCGCAGGCCGCCGGCCCGCTGTCGGGGGCCGACATGGCGGCCGCACAGAACCTTGCCGCGCGCTTTGCGGTTGACCCGCCGCGCCCGAACGCCTAACCGATACCGCGCGCGGATGGCCGGATGGCCGCGGCCCGGCAACGGGTCGAGGAAAGTCCGGACTCCATGAAGAAACGGTGCCGGGTAACGCCCGGCCGGGGCAACCCGAGGGAAAGCGCCACAGAAAACAGACCGCCCGCGGGCAACCGCGGGCAAGGGTGAAACGGTGGGGTAAAAGCCCACCGCGGGACGGGCAACCGGACCGGCACGGCAAGCCCCACCGGGAGCAATGCCGAATAGGGGCCCCACGCATGCCGGGCAACCGGCAGCAGGGAACTTCAGCCCGGGGCCCGGGTTGGCAGCACGATCCCGCCGGTAACGGCGGGACCAGAGGAATGGTCATCGAAGGGGCGCCCGAAACGGCCCCCGGAACAGAATCCGGCTTACAGGCCATCCGCGCACCAGATTGCTTGTGACCCGGCCGCGACCCGGCGTTGCTTTGCCGGTCGATGGCCGGTAGGTTTGCCCAGAGTGCCGGGATGGGCAAGGGCAGGGCAGGGCAGGAGAATGACGATGGCCGAGGGTGTATTCAGTCGCGCAGTGGCTGAGGCCGAGCAGATCTCGGGTGCCGAGGCAACGGCAGGCGATGATTTCGTGCTGTTCGCCTATCCCGATTACCAGACCTACTGCAAGGTGCAGGAGGCTGGCAACAAGGCCAAGATCAGGGCGCAATATGTCAAGAAAAGCCATATCGCGTATCTTGCCGGATATCTGACCGAGACTTGCGGGCTGATCAGTTTTGGTCTGTGTCATGGGGTGCGGCGGGGTAAGGAACAAGCCTGGTTCCGCCGCAAGCTGCCCGGCGCGCCCGAGGTGATAGGAACCGATATTTCCGAGACTGCGACCCAGTTTCCCAACACCGTGCAGTGGGATTTTCACGAACCCAACCCCGATTGGGCCGGGCGGGCGGATTTTGTCTACTCCAACTCGTGGGATCATGCCTATGACCCCGGCAAGGCCTTGCGTGCCTGGGTCGAATGTCTGAAACCCGGTGGGGTGCTGCTGCTGGATCATACTGCCGGGCATCAGCCGCGCGCCACCTCGGCGCTGGACCCGTTTGGTGCCACCGAGGCCGGGTTGCTGCGAATTCTGGTCGAGTCCTGCGGTGATCTGGGGCAGGTGCAGGAAGTGCTGGAGCGGATGGCGGATGCGGATTACCCCTGCCGGGTGATTGTCTTTGCCCGCAATCCCTGAAGCGGCCGTGCCTGCCGTGTGATTGGTGCTTTTGCTGTTGACTCCGCGCCTTGCATGGGTAAAACGCGGGCTTCAAGGATTTCGCGGGAAGCACTGGTTTCCCTGCTTGAGGAGATGAGACCATGGCGAAGCCAACCACGATCAAGATCCGCCTGAACTCGACGGCAGGAACCGGGCATTTTTATGTGACCAAGAAAAACGCCCGCACGATGACCGAAAAGATGACCGTGAACAAATTCGATCCGGTCGTGCGCAAACACGTCGAATACAAGGAAGGCAAGATCAAGTAAGATCGCGCCACATCGCATTCTAAAAGGCCGCGCCAACATGGTGCGGCCTTTTTCATTGCGCAGCACAGGCTTTCATCTTGGTCCAAATACTCCCGCCGGAGGCGTCCCGCGCGTGCCGCATCCAAGGCGGCGGGCCAATGGAAAAGGGCCACCCCCAAGGGCGGCCCTCAAACCTTTTCGCGGTGCGGATCGGGTTATTGCCGGTTGCCCATGAATTGCAGCAGGAACATGAACATGTTGAGAAAGTCGAGGTACAGCCGCAGCGCCCCCATGATCGCCGCCTTGCCCAGCCATTCCTGATCGCCTTGCGCGGCCATCTGGATATATTCGTTCTTGATCGACTGCGTGTCATAGGCCGTCAGCCCCGCGAAGATCAGCACACCAATGGCCGAAATCGCGAACATCAGCGCGGGCGAGGCCAGAAAGATGTTGACGATCGAGGCCACGATCAGCCCGATCACGCCCATGATCAGAAAGGTGCCAAAGCCCGACAGATCCTTCTTGGTGGTGTAGCCGTAAAGGCTGAGCCCGGCAAAGGCGATGGCCGTCACCACGAAGGTCTGCGCGATCGAAATCCCGGTATAGACCGCGAAGATGAAGCTGAGCGACAGGCCCATCAACCCGGCGAACACATAAAACACGATCTGCGCCACCGCCGCCGACATGCGGTTGATCATCGCGCCAAAGCCAAAGACCACGATCAGCGGGGCAAACATCACCACCCAGCGCAGCGGGCTGCCGAAGATCTGCTGAAGCAGCGCCTCGCTTGACCCCACGGTATAGGCCACGGCCCCGGTCACCAGCATCGCCAATGACATCAGGCCATAGACCTTGTTCATGTGCGCGCGCAGGCCCTCATCGATCTGCGCGGTCCGGACGCCGCCCGTACCGGTACGGATCGTCTGATAGTCTGCCATATGGTCCTCCATCCATTGAAATGCCGCTGGCCGTGATCGGCCACCGATTGTGCCCTATATTGGTTGTCACGGCAGGGTTTTCAAGAATTTCTGGCGCCATAAGGCACGATTGGCGCCTATTTCAACCAATGCGCGGGCACATCCCATGCCGCGCGGCGGCATTCGGCCTCGGCACTGGCCCGGTCAAGGCCGATATCGCGCAGGGCCGCATCGTCAAGCCGCGCCAGCGCCTGCCGTTGACGGCGGGCGGCAAGGGCAAGGGTGAACCGCGTGACCAGCCCGGCAACCGGCGCCGGACCTGCGGGGAAGACCGATTTGAACACGGAGGTAAACATGGCGCTCTCCTTCAGATTCTGAACGCTTGGGCAGGTTTCATCAATTCTCTTGATGTCACTGCGCCGCTGTGGTTCATTTGTAAAACGAATGTTTGTTGGGGATGACATAAGGAACCGTGATGTGACCCGGAACATGGACCTGACCGCGCTGCGCTCATTCGTCACCATCGCCGAATCGGGCGGGGTGACCCGTGCCGCGGGGTTCCTGAACCTGACGCAATCGGCGGTGTCGATGCAGATCAAGCGGCTGGAAGAGGCGCTAGGCGTGCAACTGCTGGATCGGGGCGCGCGGCAGATCGCCCTGACCGGGGCGGGCGAGCAATTGCTGTCTTACGCGCGCCGGATGATCCACCTGAACGACGAGGCAATCGGCCGTCTGACCCATCAGGCGTTCGAGGGCGAGATCGCGCTTGGGGTGCCATCCGATATCGTCTACCCCGCGATCCCGCAGGTCTTGCGCCGCTTCAGCGCCGATTTCCCGCGCATGCGGGTGCATCTGCTGTCGTCCTATACCCGCAAGCTGAAGGCGATGCAGGCACGCGGCGAATGCGACCTGATCCTGACCACCGAAGACGCCATTGACACCGGCGGCGAGATGCTGGCCGAAGTGCCGCTGGTCTGGGTCGGCGCGCCCGGCGGGCAGGCGTGGCGGGCGCGGCCGCTGCGACTGGCGTATGAACGGCATTGCATCTTTCGCACCGGCGCGCAGGCGGCGCTGGATCGGGTGGGCATCCCGTGGGAAATGGCGGTCGATTCCGACAGCACCCGCACCATCGAGGCCACGGTAAGCGCCGATCTGGCGGTGCACACCGCCCTTGCGGGCAGCATCCCCCCCTATCTGGAACCGATCCCCCACGGCGGCGCCCTGCCCGATCTGACCACCCAGCACATCAACATGTATATCCTTGACCGCGCACGCGGCCGCGGCGTTGATCACCTGGCGGATCTGGTGCGCCAAGCCTATTGCGGCGGCACCCCCCGGCTTGAGCTTGCCGTCGCCCCGGTGTGAATTACCGCGCGCCGGCGGATATAGAACCAAAACCGTTCGGTGTTTTGCCACGGGTCATAGGCCGAAAACAGACCCGCCCAGCGCGGGTCACCCGCCATGAAGCTGATCCAGTCGAAACCGGGCCGATC
This sequence comes from Paracoccaceae bacterium, assembly GCA_014359745.1. GTDB lineage: Bacteria > Pseudomonadota > Alphaproteobacteria > Rhodobacterales > Rhodobacteraceae > JACIYW01. The sequence continues at coordinate 6,539 of JACIYW010000078.1, forward strand.
AAAATAGCCAGAGCGGCGGTCGATCACCAGCAGTTCCGGCGCGCGCGCCTCTATATCGTCCAGCGTGTCGGTGCGGTTGCGTGCCGCAATGGCGCGCAGCCTGGCGCAAACGTCGGGCACTGCCTCGCAATCGGTTCGGGCCAGCCGATTGATCGCGCCGGGCACCAGCCAGTTCGAGGAATAGCTGCTGGCCCAGTCGGCGCCTGCCGCGATTGCGGCGGGCGGCCCGGCATGGACCCCGGTCGTCAGTACTATAAGGCTTGTAATATCCACAATTTTACGCGCTTCCTCTGCGATCCTGATCGCGTCAGGATTGCGGTATGGCCCACGCCGCAGCGCCTCAGTTGACAACAGCGCCAAGGCCACAAGCAGGGCGATGGCAACCACGTTCAACCGGACCGCGGTGATCACCGCCAGAAAACAGGCAACCATCCCGAAGGCGACAAAGGGGATGGTGTGATAGCCAAAGCCCGTGCCCTGCGCCAGATACACCCCCAGCCCCGCCGCCGACAGCGCCCAGAACGGCGCCGACAGCCGCATCGCTTCGGGTGACCGGGACGTGATCAGCGCCGCGCTTGAAAGGATGACCCCGCGCAACAGGATAACGCCCACCACAAGAACCATCGGCGCGCCGTAAGCCCCGTACACCTCTCGCGCCATTGGCACGATATCGGTAAAATAGGCCGGATGGATCAGCGCCACATAGCCGACATAGGCCGCCCCGATCGCGACGAAGGTCAGGTTCTCGGCCGACAGAACCGGGCGCAGCGACCGTGTCGTGGCAACCCGCCACAAGGTGATGCATAGGGGTAGCAACAGGAAATGCGGCTTCAGGCAAACACCCACCGCCGCCAGCGCCGCGCGCGCAACAGCGCCGCGCCCCCCCGCCGCACCAAGCTGGCCAACCGCCCAGGGCATCGCCAGGATCACCAGAATCTGTTCGCGCTGGCCGATGTTGTTGAGCGCGGGCAGCACCATCGCCATCCCCAGCCCCGCCACCAGCAATATGTGGCGCGGCACCGGCAAGGCCAGCGCATCGCGCAGCACCGCCGATGACCACGCAAGACTGGCAAAGATCACCAGCCCCAGCGCCAGGTACTGCCCGTTCGTGTCGGAAATCGCGAACAGATCGGCAAGCCCCAGTGCAGGCAATGTCAGGTAGAAATTCAGCGGCGGGTTGACCTCGCTCAGGTCGGTGTAAAGCCCCGCGCCCGCCAGCCAGTCGCGCGTGGCAAGCAGATACCAGGCGGTATCGTGGTTGATCATCCGCCCCCAAAAAAACGCGGTGACGGCCAGCGCCACGGATGCGGCCACCGCCAGACCGGCGCCATCGGTCGGGCCGCGCGCCGCATCCCCGGTAAACACCCAGAACCGCAGCCCGATATAGGTGGCCGCAGGCACGATCAGGGCGACGGCGGCCATCGCCGCCCCCATTCCCAGCCCCAGACGCATATCTACCGCCCAGACCGTCAGACTGCTGGCGCAAAGGCCCATCAGCGCCGTTACCGCAAACCGCCCCGCCTCGGCCCCGAAACGCGGCACAGTGCCGAAGGTAAAACGGGCATGGCCCAGATAGGAAAAGCACAGCGCCGTGCCGAACCCGGAAAAATTTGCGGCAAGTGGTGCCACGCCAGCCCCGCTGGCGGTCAGCGCGACCAGAACGTGAACGACCGTCGCCAGTACGCCCACACCCCCGAAACGGAGCAGTTGCTGCATCGTCATCAGATCATTTCCGGTCTTGCGCAGGACTGCCTCATCAACAGGCACAAAGGGGCGGCGAGCCACCAATGCCGCGCTTCCAGATCGTTCATCCGGTCGTAGACGCTGCGCTCCATCTCAGGGTTCCCCGGCGTGGCGGTGCGATCGCACGATGTAAAGCGGGCGCTGCCGCACTTCGGTATAAATGCGCCCGACATATTCGCCGATGATACCCAGCGCAAAGACGTTCATGCCGCCGAACACAAGGATCAGGATCACGGTTGACGCATAGCCGGGCACATCCGCGCCGAAGATCAGGGTATGCGCAAAGATGAACGCCGAATAACACAGTGCCGCCAGCGCGATCGCAACCCCGACATAGGTCCAGATCCGCAACGGCAGGGTCGAGGACGCGAATATGCTGTCAAGCGCCAATTTCCACAGTTTCCACCACGACCAGCGTGTCGTGCCCTCGGCGCGGGCGGGGCGGTCATAGGTGATTTCCTCGGCCTCGAAACCCACCCATGAAAACAGCGCCTTGTTGCAGCGCGACCGTTCGCCAAGCTGGCGGATCGCCTCGACCACCTCGCGGTCGAACAGCCGGAAATCGCCCACATCGGCGGGCATCGGATGATCGGACAGCGCGTTGAAGACGCGGTAGAAGGCCCGCGCCGTCATGGCCCGCAGCGGCCCATCGCCATCACGGCTGCGTCGCCGGGCATTGACCACGCGCGCGCCGCCTTGCCAGCGGTCAATCAGGTCAGCGATAACATGCGGCGGGTCTTGCAGATCGACATCCAGCGGGATCACCGCATCGCCTGTTGCGTGGTTGAGGCCGGCAAACAGCGCCGCCTCTTTGCCAAAGTTGCGCGACAGGTTGATCAGGGCGATATCGTCGCACGTGGCGGCGGCGGCAAGGATGATCCGTTCCGTGCCATCCCGGCTGCCATCGTTGACGAACAGTATCTCGACCCGCACACGCGGGCGCAGCGCCGCAAGAACCGGGGTGATCGCATCCAGAAACCTGTCAACGCTGCGTTCCTCGTTATAGACTGGAACAATCAGCGTGACCAAAGGCGCCCGCGCCCTTGAACGGGGAAGGGAATGGATTTCGGCGGAAGTTTCCATAGGCGCGCACCCCGGCAATGATCATGGACAATTGTTGTTGCTTCCGTTCAATGCTTTCCAGAAGGCAACAATAGGGCGGTCGCATGGAATTTTCCCGATGATGCACCCGCCCCTGTCAGGCCGCCGCCCCGGCCCTTGCGCGCGCAAGGATCATCTCGGCCGCCTTTTCGGCGATCATCGTCACGGGGGCGTGGGTGTTGCCCGACGGGATGGCGGGCATGACCGAGGCATCGGCGATGGAAAGCCCGCCGACCCCGTGCACCCGCAGATCGGGGGCGGTGACGGCCATCGGATCGGTGCCCATGCGCGCGGTGGCGACCGGATGAAAGATGGTGGTGGCGATATCACCCGCCGCGCGGGCCAGATCGGCGTCGCTTGACACATCGGGGCCGGGTTTGAGTTCGGTGGGCGCAAAGCCGCGCAGGCGCCCGGTCGCCATCAGGCGGCGGGCGTGGCGGATACTGTCGGCGGCAACCGCGCGATCGGCCGGGGCCGACAGGTAATTCGGCCGGATTACCGGGGCCGCCATGGGATCATTGCTGCGGATATGGCAGGTGCCCCGGCTTTCGGGGCGCAGGTTGCACACCGAAACCGTCAGTGCCGGAAAGCGGTGCAGCGGCTGGCCGAAGGCATCCAGCGACAGCGGCTGAACGTGGTATTCGATATTGGGGGTCTCGTGTTCGGGCGCGGACCGGGTGAAGATGCCCAACTGGCTGGGTGCCATCGCCATCGGCCCGCTGCGGCGCCATGCATATTCGGCGGCGATGCCGATACTGCCCCAAAACGATGCGGCGCGATCGTTCAAGGTGCGCGCGCCGCTGATGCGAAACACGGTGCGGATTTGCAGGTGATCCTGAAGGTTCTCGCCCACGCCGGGCAGGTCGTGCCGCACCGCGATGCCATGATCCGACAGCACCCGCCCCGGCCCGATGCCCGACAGTTCCAGTATCTTCGGCGTGCCGATGGCCCCTGCGGCCAGCACCACCTCGGCCCCCGCCCGCACCACATGGCGCTGCCCGCCGCGCCGGAACAGGGCGCCGGTGACGCGCAGGCCGTCCAGCGTCAGGTGCTCCACCTCGGCGCCGGTCACGATGCGCAGGTTTGCCCGCCTGGACGCCGGATCAAGAAAGGCCTTGCGCGCGTTCCAGCGCAGGCCCGCGCGCTGGTTCACCTCGAAATACCCCGCGCCCTCATTGTCGCCCCGGTTGAAATCCTCGGTCGGGGGGATGCCCAGTTCCGCCGCCGCCTCGCGGACCGCATCAAGGATCGGCCAGGCCAGGCGCTGGCGTTCCACCCGCAATTCGCCGGTCGCGCCATGCGCCGCATCGGCGCCGCCGTGATAAGCCTCGGATTTGCGGAAATAGGGCAGCACATCATCCCAGCCCCAGCCGGTATTGCCCATCTGCCGCCACAGATCATAGTCGCGCGCCTGCCCGCGCATATAGATCATGCCGTTGATCGAACTGCATCCGCCCAGAACCTTGCCACGCGGATAGGCCAGCGCGCGGCCGTTCAGCCCCGGTTCAGCCTCGGTCGACAGGCACCAATCAAGGCTGGGGTCGCCCATGGCGTAAAGATATCCCACCGGCACATGCACCCAGAACCGGTTGTCGGACCCGCCCGCCTCGAGCAGCAGCACCCGGTTGGCGGGATCGGCGCTGAGGCGGTTGGCCAGCACGCAGCCCGCCGATCCCGCGCCGATGATGACGTAATCGTATTGGCCGAAATCCTGCGCCGCGTCTGACATCGGTTCCCCCCGTGGTTACGCCATCGCCCGAAGGTTAGGGGCGCGCGGGCGTAAAGGCAAACTGCTTTGCCGCGAGTGTCAGAGCGCGCGCCAGGCGGCACCCGACCCTCCGGGGGGAGTATTTGCAATCGAGAGGATGAGGCAAAGGTCAGGGTTTCAGGGCGTCCGCGAGGCGGCCACCGGCGGCATCGAGGCGCGCGCGGGCCGCTTCAAGGGGCAGGTCCAGCGCCAGCATGACGGTGGCCAGTTTGATCGATCCCTCGGCCCGCGCCAGTGCCGCGCGCGCGTCCTGCGCGCACACGCCGGTCAGATCGGCGACAATCGCTTCGGCGCGGCGCTGCAACTTGGCGTTGGTCGGGCGCATTTCAACCATGCGGCCCTGATAGACAAGGCCCAGCCTGACCATCAGCGCCGTGGAAAAAGTGGTCAACGCCACCTTCTGCGCGGTGCCCGCCTTCATCCGGGTGGACCCCGCGACAAGTTCGGGGCCGGTATTAAGAATGATGCCGATTTCTGCGGCCTCGATCAAAGGGGTGCCCGGTGCGTTGGCGATGCCGATCGTCAGCGCGCCCGATGCCCGCGCGGCCCGCAGGCCCGCCACGGTGAACGGCGTGGCGCCCGAGGCGGCAAGGCCGATGACCACATCATCGGGCCCGCAGGCAAGATCGCTCAGCGCGGCGGCGGCGGCGTGGGCGTCATCCTCGGCCCCCTCAATGGCGGCCGTCAGGGCTGACGGGCCGCCCGCGATCAGGGCCAGCGCCCTGTCGGGCGGCCAGCCGAAGGTGGGCGGCAGTTCGGCCGCGTCAAGCATCGCCAGCCGCCCCGAGGTGCCCGCGCCCAGATAGATCAGCCTGCCACCCCGCGCCAGGCGCTTTGCCGCCCCGGCCACCGCGCGGCCAAGGGTCGGCCCGGCGGCCTGCACGGCGGCGATGGCGGTGAACTGGCTTTCGGTGATCGCGGCCACCAGATCGGCCACCGGCCAGGTTTCCAGATCATGATGGCGGGGGCTTGGGCGGTCGGTCATGCGTTCGGTCATGCGGAGGCCTTTGCGCGGGCAAGGTGGGCGGCGGTCAGCGCCGCATCGATGGGCGGGGTGGCAAGGGCAATGCCGGGAAGGGCGCGTGCAAGGCTGTCGATGACCAGCGGCGCGCGCGCCACCCCGCCGACAACCGCGACCGGGCCGGGGCCACAGCGCGCGACCAGCACCTGCGCCAGCCGGGCCAGTTCCTGGCCCGCCCGGATCAGCACCGCGCGCGCAACGGGGTCGCCCGCCTGCGCGGCCTCGTCAACCGCGCGCGCCAGCGTGCCGATCCGGCCGCGGTCGGCCCCATAGACAAAGGTGCGCGCCCCCGGCCAGCCCTGCCCGCCCATCGCCGCCCAAAGCGCTTGGGCCAACGTCGGCGCCGCGCGGAAATCGCCGTCGCGGTCCTCGGCCTGAAACAGCGCCTCAAGGGCGCGCAGCGCGATCCAGCTTGCCGACCCCGCATCATCGATCAGCATGCCGCGCCCGCCAACGCGGGTGATCCGGCCATCTTGCGCGACCGACAGGCCCACCGATCCGGTGCCCGCCACGATCAGATGCCCGGCGCCGGGCGCGAAGGCTGCGTGAAAGGCCAGTTCCACATCATCGGTGATCGCAATCGCTGCGGGGCGGGTGCCGAAAACCTGGGCAAAGAGCGCGCGCGCCGCATCGCCCGCGCCATCGTCATGGCCGGTCAGCCCGGCATGAAGACCGGCAAGCGGCCCCGGCACCTGCCCCGCGATGTCGCGCAGCACCGCAACCAGCGCCGCGCGCGCCGCCGCGTTGAACAGATGCGCCGATGCCCCGCCGACAGCGCCGCGCCCAACCTCGGCCCCGGCGGCGTCAACAAGCACCCAACGAGTGACCGTACCGCCCATATCTATCCCCAGGTAG
>JACIYW010000079.1 GCA_014359745.1 Paracoccaceae bacterium
CCCCCCCCCCCCCCCCCCCCCCCCCCCCCCCCCCGGCCCCGCCACATCTGGCGGGCCGCCGGGGCGCTGCCCCGGACCCCGGAGTATTTTTGTCGAGAGGATGGGGTGTGGATCAGCGCCGCCGTGCCGTCGGCGGCGGGATAAGCCATGCCGCAATATGCCCCGCTCGACATTCCCGAAGATGGCAAGCTGGCCGCCAATATCACCCATTTCGCGCGGGCGTTGCGGCGCGCGGGGCTGCCGATCGGGCCGGGGCGGGTGGTGGATGCGGTGCGGGCGGTGGCGGCGACGGGGTTTTCGGAGCGGCGCGATTTCTATTGGGTGCTGCATGCCTGTTTCGTGTCGCGCCCCGAACACCGGGCGGTGTTCGCGCAGGTGTTTCGTTTGTATTGGCGCGATCCGCGTTATCTGGAACAGATGATGTCGTTCATGCTGCCCGCCTTGCGCGGGGTGCAGGAGGAACGCCGCGCGGCCCCTGCGGAAAAGCGGGCGGCCGGGGCGCTGCTGGACGGGCTGGAACCCGAGGCGCCGCCACCCGACGCGGACGCGGGCGAGGGCGTGGTCGAGGTTGACGCCAGTTTGACGGCCTCGGCGGAAGAGCGGCTGCGGACGCTGGATTTCGAGCAGATGAGCGTTGCGGAAATGGCCGAGGCCAAGCGATTGCTGGCGCGGCTGGTCTTGCCGGTGCGCCCGCTGATCTCGCGCCGGACGGTGGCGGCGCGGGCGGGGCGGATGGCCGACTGGCAGGCCACGATGCGCGGCGCGATGCGCCAGGGCGGCGAGGTAACGGCACTGGCGCGGCGGGCGCGGCGGCTGCGTTGGCCCAACCTTGTGGTGCTGTGTGACATTTCGGGATCGATGGCCGATTATTCGCGCATGGTGCTGCATTTCCTTCATGCGGTCGCCAATCAGAAGGGGGCGGGCTGGGCGCGGGTGCATGGGTTCACCTTTGGCACCCGGCTGACCAACATCACCCGGCATCTTGCGGCGCGCGATGTCGATGCGGCGCTGGCCGCCGCCGGGGCCGAGGCGCAGGATTGGCGGGGCGGCACCCGGATCGGCGACTGCCTGCACGCCTTCAACCGCGACTGGTCGCGGCGGGTTCTGGGGACGGGGGCGGTGGTCTTGCTGATCACCGACGGGCTGGACCGGGGCGACGCGGCGGCGCTGGGCCATGAGATGGCGCGGCTGCACCTTTCGGCGCGGCGGCTGATCTGGGTCAATCCGCTGCTGCGCTGGGAGGGGTTCGCGCCGCGTGCGGGGGGTATCCGTTCCATGCTGCCGCATGTCGATACCTTTCGGGCCGGGCATTCGATCGCCACGCTGGAGGCGCTGGCAACGGTGATTTCCGACCCGCGCGATGGGGGCGAGAAGGCGCGGCTTATGCGGCTGCTGGGCGATGGGGGCGGGCCTGAGGCCGGGGGACTGTAGGCCGGGGGCTCTGTAGGCCGGGGGACTGTAGGCTGGGGGATCGCGCAGGATTTTGTGCCCGGACCTGGTAACCCCCTGATCATAAGACCCGTGTATCAGCATCGACAAAGACCTGTCGGACCGTCTGATGGAAGGCCGCGCGCCCGGCGGTCAGAACCGGTACGCGGCCTATCCGTCTGCGCGGATCAGGTTTCCCGACGATCCGGGGCGAAGCCCGCGCGAAACTGCGGCAGCTTGCAACGCTGATCCGCGCCCCGTTCGCAGGGTATCAGGGGCCGCAGGTATCAGGATTTGAGCCGGTAGCCGCTGCGAAACCAGTGCCAGCACAGGCCCAGCACCGCGGCCGTCACCCCGGTACAGACCGTAAGCCCCAGCCATGGCGAAGCGTCGGATACGCCGATCACCCCAAAGCGCACCCCGTCGATCAGATAGAACACCGGGTTCCAGTGTGACAGCGCCCGTATCGGGCCTGGCAGGGCCTCGACCGAATAGAAGGTGCCCGACAGGAACGACAGCGGCACGATGATGAAATTGGTGATCGCGGCCATCTGATCGAACTTGGTTGCATAGATCCCCGCCGCGATGCCGACCCCGCCCATCATCGCCGACCCCAGCAGCACGAAGGCAAGTGCCCAGAACGGATGCGCAAGCCCCATTCCCAACGCCAGGACAAGCACGATCCAGATCGCCGCCGCCACCATCACCCCGCGCCCCACCGCGCCCGCGGTATAGCCGAGCAGCAATTCCAGCGGCGAAAGCGGCGGCATCAGCGTATCGACGATATTGCCCTGCACCTTCGAGACCAGGATCGACGAGGAATTGTTGGTAAAGGCGTTCTGGATCACCGTCATCATCAAGATGCCGGGGGCAAGGAAATGCGTGAAACCCACCCCCATCACATCGCCCCGCGCAGGCCCGATCGCCAGCGCGAACACCGCCAGAAACAGCCCCGCCGTGACCAGCGGTGCCAGCAGCGTCTGGGTCCAGACCACAAGATAGCGCTGCGTTTCGCGCGCTGACAGGGTATAAAGCCCCATCCAGTTGATCCGACCGAACCGCCGCACCCCCATTTCATGATCGCTGCCGCTTTGCATCACGCCCTCCTTGCCATTCCATGGCTGTGCTTGTATCTCAGTGCGTCCCGATTAAAATAGGGGTTGAACAGTTTGACGCGGTCCGGGCCCAGGCCCGGCGCCGCAGACGGAGGCTTGAATGTCCTGGACCGATGAGCGTGTCGAAACCCTGAAGCGGATGTGGAACGAGGGGCAATCCGCCTCTCAGATCGCCAAGGAAATCGGCGGGGTGACGCGCAATGCCGTGATCGGCAAGGTGCATCGGCTTGGCCTGTCGAACCGGACGGCCCCGACCGCCGAACAACCGGCGGCGGCCGCGCGGCCCGTCCCGGTGGAAGAGGTGGCGGTGGCGGACGATCCGGCACCGGCGCGCCCCGCGCAGGCAGCCACCCAAACCGCGCGCCCCGAGGAGGAGGCCGCGCCGACCGCCGCCCAGGCACCGGCGGCGCAGACCCCGGCGCAGGCACCGGCGCAGCCCGAACCGCAGGCCGCCCCCCCCCGGCGCCAGATCATTCCCGCCGGGCAGCCGCTGCCGCCCCAGCCCTCGGCCAATGAAATCAGCCCCGAGGTGCTGGCCTCGGTGCGCGAGGTGGAAAAACGCGCCAAGAAGCTGACGCTGATGGAACTGACCGAACGCACCTGCAAATGGCCCGTCGGCGATCCGGCAACGCCGGATTTCTGGTTCTGCGGCCTGCCGACCCAGTCATCCAAACCCTATTGCGAGGCGCATGTGGGTGTGGCGTTTCAACCGATGTCGGCGCGGCGCGACAGAAGGCGTTGAACCGGCGGCGCCAATCGGATCAGGCGCGCGCCTGATCCCGCACATAGGCCACAAGCTGGCGGGTGGAGCCATCCTGATCGGCGCCACCCTCGCCGCCCTCAAGCACCGGCGCCAGCCGGTCGGCCAGTATCTTGCCCAGTTCCACCCCCCATTGATCAAAGCTGTTGATGCCCAGGATCACCCCTTCGGCGAAGACCCGGTGTTCATAAAGCGCCAGGATCTGGCCCAGCGTGAACGGGGTAAGCTGTGGATAGATCAGCGTGGTTGACGGGCGGTTGCCCGGAAACACCCGGTGGCGGGCCTGACGGTCACGCTCGGGCCCGGCCAGGTCACGATCGGCCAGAAGCGCGCGCGCCTCGTCCAGGGTGCGGCCGCGCAACAGGGCCTGCGATTGCGCCAGGCAATTGGCGACCAGAAGCCGGTGATGATGGGCCAGGTCGGGTTCGTGCCCGCGTGCGGCCAGCAGGAATTCGCACGGCACCACGCGGGTGCCCTGATGGATAAGCTGATAAAAGGCGTGCTGGCCGTTTGTGCCCGGCTCCCCCCACACGATGGGGCCGGAATGGCGGGGCAGGGGCTGGCCATCCATCGCCACCGACTTGCCGTTCGATTCCATTTCAAGCTGTTGCAGATATGCGGGAAGCCGCGCAAGGCGCTGATCATAGGGCAGCACCGCGCGGGTGGCGTGGCCGCAGATCTGGTTGTGCCAGATACCGACCAACGCCAGCAGAACCGGCAGGTTCTCGGCAAAGGGGGCGGTGCGGAAATGCGCATCCATCGCCGCCGCCCCGGCCAGGAAGCTATCGAAATTGCCCGGCCCCACAGCGATCATCACCCCCAGCCCGATCGGCCCCCAGACCGAATAGCGCCCACCGACCCAATCACCAAAGCCGAACACCCGGTCGGGCGCGATGCCAAAGGCCGCTGCCCTGTTCCGCGCGCTGGACAGGGCCACGAATTGCGCGCCCGGATCGGCCACGCCCGCCGCCATCCAGTTTCGGGCGGTTCGGGCATTGGTCATCGTCTCGGTGGTGGTGAAGGTCTTGGAAGCGACGATGATCAGCGTGCGCGCCGGATCGAGGCCGCGCAACGTGTCGGCGATATGCGCGCCGTCGATGTTGGAGACGTAATGCAGCCTTGGCCCGTCGTGGAACGGGGCCAGCGCCAGCGTGGCCATGGCCGGGCCAAGATCCGACCCGCCAATACCGATGTTGACCACATCGGTGATCGGCCCGCCCGCGCCGATGATGCGGCCCGCGCGCAGGTCGGTGGCAAAGGCGGCCGTGCGGGCAAGGGTTTCGCGTATCCCCGGCATCACGTCCTGCCCGTCGACCATCACCGGGCCACCCGTGTTGCGCAGCGCGGTGTGCAGGACGGCGCGCCCCTCGGTTTCGTTTATCGGGGCGCCCGAAAACATCGCCGCGCGCCGTTCGGCCAGGCCAGCGGCATCGGCCAGCCCCAGCAAAAGCGCGCGGGCCGCCGTGTCGATATTGGTCTTGGAATAGTCGAACAGCATGTCATCCACCCGCGCCGAGAAGGCGGCGGGGCGATCCGGATCGTCGAACAAAGACAGGATGGCGCGGTCTTGCGTGGCGGCGTGATGGGCGGCGAGATCGTCCCAAAGTGACATTGTGCAATCCTTTGGCTTGGGCGGATGGGCAGGAACGCCTTCGGCGAGAGTATTTGGGTCGAGAGGATGGGGGGTCATTCCGCCCAGTGCACTGTGGCGTTTTGCAGGACGGCGCGCACCGGGGCCTGTTCGGGGGGCAGGGCCATGGCCTGTTCAAGGGCGGCACGCTTTTCGGGGCCGGTAATCAGGATATGGGTGCGCATCGCCGCGCGCAGGACCGGGGCGGTCAGGGTCATGCGCGCCACCTGGCCGGGGGCGCGCATCGGCAGCAGCGGCGGCGCGTCGGGCGCCAGGGCCTCGGCCAGCCGGTCGCCCCCCGCAAAGAGCGAGGCGGTGTGCATGTCGGCGCCCATGCCCAGCAGCAGAACCGAAATCGGCAGATGATCGCGCAGCCCCTCGGTCAGGGTATCCAGCCCGTCGTCGGGCGTGGGGGTGTCGGTGTAAAGCGGGATCAGCCGGGCGGCGGCGGCACGGTTTACCAGAAGGCGCTGGCGGATCAGGCGGGCGTTCGATTGCGGGCTGTCCTGGGGCACCCAGCGTTCGTCATTTGGCACCACCGCGACATGTTCCCAGTCAAGATCGACGCCCGACAGCACATCGAACGCCGGCCCCGGTGTGTTGCCGCCGGGCACCGACAGGGTGGCGCGGCCCAGCCGGCGCAGGAAATCGGCCAGTTGCCCGGCGATGCGGTCGGCAAGGCCCAGCATCAGCATGTCGCGGTCGGGATAGGCGCAGATTTCCATCACCGGATCTCCCGCCAGCGGCGGCCGTCGCGATGCATGAGCATCAGCGCATCCTCGGGGCCGCTGGAACCGGCGTCATAGGGTTTGGGCGATTCGCCGCGCGCTTCCCATTCCCCGATGATCGGGTCGGTCCAGGCCCATGCCGCCTCGACCTCGTCGCCGCGCATGAACAGGGTCTGGTTGCCCCGGATCACATCCATGATCAGCCGTTCATAGGCGTCGGGGATGTCGGTGCCTTCCTCGCCCAAAGCCTCGGCGAAGGACATGTCCAGCGGCACCTCGGTCAGGCGCATGCCGCCGGGGCCCGGTTCCTTGATCATCACCTTCAGGTTGATCCCCTCGTCGGGTTGCAGGCGGATCACCAGCACATTGGCGCGCCAGCCCTCTTCCTGTTCAAAGATCGAATGCGGCGGTTCCTTGAATGTCACTGCGATTTCCGAGGCGCGGGCGCGCAGGCGTTTGCCGGTGCGCAGGTAGAACGGCGTGCCCTTCCAGCGCCAGCTAGACAGCGACGCCTTCAGCGCCACAAAGCTTTCGGTCAGGCTTTCGGTGCGACCTGTGTGATCAAGATAGCTGTCGGCCTGCCCGGTGCCCAGATACTGGCCGCGCACGATATCATCGGGGGCGACCGGATCAAGGGCGCGGATCACCTTGAGCTTTTCATCGCGCACCGCGTCGGGATCGAATTTATAGGGTGGTTCCATCGCGATCAGGCACAAAAGTTGCATCAGGTGGTTCTGCACCATATCACGCATCGCGCCCGAGGTATCGTAATAGCTGCCGCGCCCCTCGACCCCGACGGTTTCGGCCACGGTGATCTGCACATGATCAACATATTGCGCGTTCCACAGCGGTTCAAACAGGATATTGGCAAAGCGCACCGCCATCAGGTTCTGCACGGTTTCCTTGCCAAGATAGTGATCGATGCGATAGATCTGATCCTCCTTGAAATGCGTGGCCATTTCGGCGTTCAGTTTGCGGGCGCTGGCGCGGTCGCGGCCAAAGGGTTTCTCGATCACGATCCGGCTGTGCTTGTCGGTGATGCGGTGGCGGTGCAGGCGGGTGGCGATTTCGGCGAACAGGGTGGGTGCGACCGACAGATAGAACGCCCGCACCACCGACTTGCGCATCAGTTTCGCAAGGGCGTCCCAGCCATCGGTGCCCCTTGCATCCAGCGCGACGTAACCCACGATGTTCACGAAGCGATCGACCGCATCCGCGGCTTGCTTGGCGGCGGGGATGTGATCGCGGATAGAGGCGCGCACCACCTCGCGGTAGGCGGCATCGTCCATGGTGCTGCGGGCCGCCCCGATGATGCGGCTGTCTTCGGTGATCTGTTCGTCCAGAAACCGCCGGTAAAGCCCCGGCAGGATCTTGCGCCGCGCCAGATCGCCGGTGCCCCCAAAGATCACCAGGTCGAAAGGGTCTACCGGGATGATGCGCGATGCCATGGTGGTTTCCTGCTGTGATCGGGGGTGCCCGCCCGATGGCCGATAGGGGCCGCCATGTGGCCTGCCTATCCCGACCAGAATATCACGCCGATTTCAAGGCCCCGCCGCCCCTGATGGCCGCATGGCAGACACCCGGCCCCGTCATGGCCCCGAATTTTCGGTCGGGATTTTTCGGAGGGTATTTTCAGGCGCCCAGCCGCTCGGCAAGCTCGGGGAAGGTGTCAACGATGAAATCGTGATGCGGGTTCGGGGTGGGATCGGGCGGGCCCGCGTCGCCCCATTCGTCGGGGCGGCGCACAAAGGCAGTGCGAAACCCCTGCGCCCTGGCCGCATCCAGATCGAAATTGTGGCAGGCCACCATGCAGCATTCCGAGGGATCGAGTTGCAGGAAGCGCGCGGCGGTTTGATAGGATTCGGGCAGGATCTTGTACTTGCCGATCGCTTCGCAGGAAATCACCGCATCCCAGGACAGCCCGTTGGCGCGCGCGGTGTCGATGATCATCCGGAAACTGAGGATGGTGAAAGAGGCGCAGATGAATTTCCGCCGCAGCCGGGGCAGCACGTCGGGGAAATCCGGCCAGCAGGTGAATGCGTGCGGCGTGGTCCAGGAAATATCAACGCGGTCTTCCTCGGTCAGGGCGTCAAGCCCGCGTTCGGCCAGCAGATCGTCCAGCACCTTGCGATGTGCCTGATCGAAATTATAGGCGGGCGGTTCATGTTCGCCCAGGCGCAGCATTCTGCCCAGTGACCGGCGGCGCAGTTCATTGGTGAAACCGGCCCAGTCATGGGTAAGCCCGTGGCGCCCGCCCGCCCGTTCCAGCGCTGTGCGAAAGCCGCCGTGCCAGTCAAGAATAGTGCCGCCGGTGTCGAAGGTAAGGGCCTTGATGGCGTCGATGCTCATGTTTTCTGTCTCCTGTCAGGTGGCGGCGGGCAGGCCCGGCATCAGCCGCATCGCCACGATGAACGGCAGCACCGATCATGATGTCTGTGGTCCCGGCCCCCGGATCGAACCCCGTCGCTGAAACCGGCGGGCAGACCACCGACAATGTCAACACTATCATCGAAACCGGGTCCATGAACATGCCCGGCGCGATTGAGACGGCGCAGACCATGAGTATTGCCATCCAGGGCGCCGGATCCCCGCTTGACGGCAAGCTGTCAGTGCCGTTATCTTTCATCTAGCGGAAGACAATTCCGGTGAATGGAATTTCTGGGCAAAGGCAGCAAAGGGGGCGCGGTTATGGAACAGGCACCTGTCGGCACCGTTGAGCGGGTGATCGTGCTGATGCGCGCCCTTGCCGAGGTCAGCGGTTCGACCAACCTCAAGCAACTGTCGGACAGTACCGGCCTGCCGCCCAGCACCGTTCACCGCCTGCTTGCCCTGTTGATGAAGCAGGGCATCGCCGAACGGGGGGAACAGGCGCAATCCTACCGGGTCGGCCCCGAATATTACCGCCTCGCCTCGCTGGTGGTTTCGGCGGTCAGTACCCGCGATGTGGCCCAGCCGTTCATGGAACGGGTGGTGCAGGCCACCGGCGAGACATGTCTCTTGATGCGCTACATGAAAGGCCCGCGGAAGGTGATGCTGGAACATTCGGTCGATGGGCCGCACCAGCTGCGTTATTTCGTCCGGTTGTATCAACCGCTGTCGCTGTTGTGGGGCGCGCCGGGGCGCACGATCCTGGCCTTTCTGCCCCAGGCAGAGGTGGACGCGGCCCGCGCCCAGGGCAAGCCGTCGCTACTGGCGGGCGAAAACCCGCCCGATGCCAGAACCCTTGCGGCCTCATTGCGAAACATCCGGGAAAAGGGCTATGCGATGTCGTTCGGTGAACAGATCGGCGGTGCCGTCGGTTTCGCCGCCCCGGTCTTTCTGGGCAATGGCGAGGTTTTCGGCAGCCTGTGTATCACCATGCCGCGCCAGCGTTTCGATGCCGCGCAGGCCGCGACCATCGCGCAGGTTCTGTGCCGCGAAGCCGCTGATCTGAGCACGGCCTTCGGCCACACCGCCCCGCTCTCCGCCCTTGCCCAAGGGGTTGCCTGAACGGCCGACACCGATCTTGACCGGTTGTGGAACCTGCATGTCGTTGACCGGCTGGGCGGTGGTCGCGACCCGATCCGTCTCGCCGGGCATCCCCTGCGCGACATCCGCTGCACGATCTTTCTAGGATCGGCCTTTCCAGGATCGGCGGCCTTATACCCGCCGTGCGCGGCGGTGTCAGGTGGTCTGAAAACTCACATCCGCATCCCTGAAGATGGCGGCAGTCAGTCGGCCGGTGGCATAGGCGCCGGTATCGATGGCGATACGGCCGTTTTCCATCCGGGGCGTATCCACGATCGTGTGGCCGTGAACGATCCAGATCCCGTCGCGGCGCGGTGTGGCCAAGAAATCGGCATGCCCCCAGTGCAGGATATCGGCGGGTTGCGATTCGAACGGACGGGCGGGATCGGCCCCGGCGTGAACCACGCCGACAGTCCCCGACAGCCAGCTTGACGGCAGATCCGCGATCCAGGCAACCAGATCCTCGCCCATGGCGCCCGCCAGCCGGTCGCGCGCCGCCAGCAGGTGGTCATCGCGGCTGGTCTCCGTCAGGCCGGCCACGCCAAAGCTGGCCATGGTCTGAAGCCCGCCGTTGCGCAACCAGCGCCGCCCATGCGTTTCGGGCCGTGCCAGAAAATCAAGCAGCATCTCTTCGTGGTTTCCCTTCAGGCAGATGATGTCGGGCCGGGCGCGCAACAGGCGCAACACCTCGGCCGACTGATCGCCGCGATCGACATAATCGCCGACACACACCACCAATCCGGGGTCAAGTTGCGCAAGAAGCTTTTCAAGCAGGTCGGCGCGCCCGTGAATATCGCCGATGGCGGCAAAGGCGCGCGGGGTCGAGGGTGCCTCGAACACCGCCCCGGCCTGTGGCGCGCGCGCAAACAGCGATTTCAGAAACTTCATCAGCGGCTTTCCGGAGTGTGCAGGTGAAACGGACTCATCCGCGCGGCGCGGCAGGTTTGACACATTCTGCCCCCTGAATGCAATTTTTGCGGGCGTCCGGTCAATCAGGCGTGACCTTTTTGTCAACGCTTGCTACATCCCGAATGCAATCAAAGCGGGGGCGGTGTTGTGCAGGCGAGATTTGCGGTGGCTGTGGTGGCGTCCCTGGCGTTGGGTGGATGTGGGGTAATCTATCGGTCGTCGACTGTGGTTCCAGGTGTTTCGGATAGAAGCGACGTGCGGGTCGTGTCGATCACGCCCGAAACCCTGATCGAGGCAAATAGCGCCCCGTCCGCGCCAAGAGCCCTGCCGACCGTGTTCGAAACGACGGCGGGCGGGGGTGGCGTGCTGCGCGGTGCGGGTGCCCTGCCTGAACCGCCGGTGATGCCCGAACAACGACCCGCGCGCATGTCGCTGAACCCGCCGCCAGACTTTGCGCCCGAACCCTACAAGATCGGTGTCGGCGACGTGGTGTTGCTGTCGGTGCCGCGCAATGCCGCGCTTGCGGCGGAATTCCCCGGCCTCCTTGCCGCCGAGAATGCGCGCCAAGGCTATACCGTTCAGGATGACGGTGCGATCAATGTGCCCGATGTGGGGCGGGTACGCATCGCCGGGCGCACCATAGAAGAGGCCGAGGCGGACCTTTTCCAACGGCTTGTCGAGGCGGGGATCGATCCGACCTTCAGTCTGGAAATTTCCGAATTCAGGTCAAAGCGCGTCTCGATCGGCGGGGCGGTAACGCAACCCAGCGTGGTGCCGGTGACGTTGACGCCGCTTTATCTGGATGAGGCCCTGGCAGCGGCGGGTGGCCTGAACGTCGAAGATCCCGACTTTGCGGCGATCCGGCTTTATCGCGATGAAAAGCTGTATCAGATCCCGCTGAACGACCTGTTTTCACAAAGCGGATTGCGGCGGACCCGGCTTAAGGATGGCGATGCGATCTTCGTCGACGCGGCGTTCCAGCTTAGCAAGGCGCAGGCGTATTTCGAACAGCAGATCCGGCTTACCGAACTGCGCCAGTCGGTGCGCGGAGAGGCATTGCGCAATCTGTCGCAGGAAATCGCGATCCGGCGCGAGGCGCTTGAAGAGGCGCGCGCGAATTACATGGCGCAGCGCGAATTGGGCGTGGATAGTCGCGATTATGTCTATGTCTCGGGCGAGGTTAAAAAGCAGACGCGCTTTGCCCTGCCGATCGGGGGCACGGCAAGTCTTGCCGATGCCCTTTATGGCGAGGCCGGCGGCGTGGCGCAGGGCACAGGTGATATAACCCAGGTTTATGTGCTGCGGGCGGCCAGCGATCCGGGCGCCTTTGGCGCGGTCACTGCCTGGCATCTGGACAGCCGCAATGCCGCCACCCTGGCGCTGGCGACGCGGTTCGAACTGCGCCCTGACGATGTGGTCTTTGTTGCGGAACAGCCGGTTACCCGGTGGAACCGCACCATCACCCAGATCTTGCCGCAGGTTCTGGTGTCGGGGGCTGGCGTGGCGGCCCAATAGGGCCGCGCGCCTGTCCTGTTACAAGCGATGGGCGCGCCGGTTTTTACTCAACCACAACGGGCGCGCAATTTTCGTTGGCGCAACTTCACTAAGGTGTTACGAAAGCGTTGGTATTGATCGCAGGTGGGTGTCACAGGTTCCAAATCGCCTGTTTTGTTCAGGTTCAAGGATATTTGTCATGAAAAAGGAAACATTTGACGCCGGTCCCCATAGCGTCGTCGTGCCGGGAACGTCGGATTTTGGCGGGCAATTCTATGAACGGTTTGGCAAGCGCGGGTTCGATCTGGTGTTAAGCGTGCTTTTGCTGCCCGTTTTTCTGCTGGCGTGCATTGTGCTGCTGGTGCTGAACCCCTGGTTCAACCGGGGCCCGCTGTTTTTTGTTCAGGTGCGCATGGGGCGGGACTGCGCGGCCTTTCATGCGATAAAGTTCCGCAGCATGACACCCATCGACCGGGTGACGCGCGGTGCCGAAGACCCGATCGAGGATGATCGCATCACCCGCCTTGGCAGATTCATCCGCAAAACCCGGATAGACGAGCTTCCTCAGATACTTAATGTTCTGCGTGGCGATATGAGCCTGATCGGCCCCCGCCCGGATTATTTTCATCACGCGCGGCGGTACATTCGGTCGGTAAGCGGTTACCGTGCGCGCCATGGTGTGCGGCCGGGCATCAGCGGATTGGCGCAGACCGATCTGGGTTATGTCGATAGTTCCGAGGGCACGCGGCAAAAGGTGCAGCTTGACCTCGTTTACGCCCGCGACCTTAGCCTGAAGTTGGATCTTTATGTGCTGTGGCGCACCTTGCAAACGGTGTTCGGCCGCAAAGGGTGCTGAAACCGCCTGGGCCGCGCCGATTTGAGGGTGCCGATGTCGGGGCAACGCACCGGATAGCACGCTTTGGTTGTTCTCGGCGGATCGTTTTGAACGGTTCTCGACGCGGCCGAAGTTAGGTAAGGCCATGGGTTGTGATGGCCTCGACAACGAATCAAGTAGAGACACGCTAAGAAGTCTGGTCCTGCTCCAATTACTTGCGGGCAAGACTGTAAGCGGAATGCCAGGCGGAATGCTTGACGGGACAAACAGATAAACGTGCATACAGATTCGGAACAAGAATATCCCTCACCCCCAAACCCCCCGCGCATCCACGATCCTGCCCTCGGGCCGGGGCGCCGTCTTGAAGGGCTTGTTGCCCGGCAGCACCCGTTCGGGGCAATGCGCGATGCGGATATCCGACGCCGCGCCCGCATCCTGCGGAAAGCTCAGATCAGGGCGCGCCTCGGCCAGCCAGCCCGCCAGCGCCTCGGTCGCCCC
>JACIYW010000008.1 GCA_014359745.1 Paracoccaceae bacterium
GAAACCGTGGCCGCGCTGCATCTGCCCGCGCTGCGGGCGGGATTTGCGGCGCAGGGCATTGCCGTCAGCAGCCTGGCGCTGACCCCCGGCGAGGCGACCAAGGGCTGGGCCGGGCTGACGCGGGCGGTGGAATGGCTGCTGGATGAAAAGGTGGAACGCCGCGACATGGTGGTGGCCTTTGGCGGCGGGGTAATCGGCGATCTGGCCGGGTTTGCCGCCGCGATCCTGCGGCGCGGGGTGCGGTTCGTGCAGGTGCCGACCACGCTTCTGGCGCAGGTTGACAGTTCGGTGGGCGGCAAGACCGGCATCAACACCCGCCATGGCAAGAACCTGGTGGGGGCGTTTCATCAGCCGGTGCTGGTGTTGGCCGATATCGATGTGCTGTCCACCTTGCCTGCGCGCGATTTCCTGGCGGGGTATGGCGAGGTTGTGAAATACGGGCTGCTGGGCGATCCGGGGTTCTTCGAATGGCTGGAAGGGCATGCGCCCGAGATGGCGGCGGGAAGTGCTGCGCTGCGCGCCGATGCGGTGCGCCGGTCGGTGGCGATGAAGGCCGCCATCGTCGGGCGCGATGAAACCGAAGAGGGAGAGCGCGCGCTTTTGAACCTTGGCCACACGTTCTGCCATGCGCTGGAGGCTGCGACCGGCTATGACGGCGCGCGGCTTTTGCATGGCGAGGGGGTGGCGATCGGCTGCGCGCTGGCCTTTGATCTGTCGGCGCGGCTGGGGCTGTGTGCGCAGGAAGATCCGTCGCGGGTGCGCGCCCATCTGCGGGCCATGGGGCTGAAGACCGATCTGGCCGATATTGACGGCGATCTGCCCGATGATGCGGGGCTGCTGGCGCTGATGGCGCAGGACAAGAAGGTGGTTGACGGGCGCTTGCGGTTCATCCTGGCGCGCGGGATCGGCGAGGCCTTTGTCGCCGATGACGTGCCCGCCGGGGCGGTTCTGGCCAGCCTTGCCGCCGCCCGGTATCCGGGCGGGCGGTAGGCCGCAACATCAGGGTTTCGGTTTGCCCCGGTGGGGTTTGGCGGGGCCACGGGGCGGGCCGGCTGGCCGGGTGCGCTGGGCATAGCCGCCGCCGGGGGCCGCGCCGCCATGTGCCGCGCCTTTGCCGCCCGGCCCGCGCGGTTTGGCGGGGCCGTCATTGCCGGGACGTTTGCGCGGCGCCCCCGAAGCGCCCGGTTTGCCGGGCGGAACGAAGCGTTTTGAGGGGTCGCGCGCATCGCCCGCAGGGGCGGCAGGGGCTGCCGGGCGTTCGGACGTGCCCGCATAGGGTTTGCCGCGCGGTTTGGCATCGGCGGGGGCATAGGGCTTTTTATCAAAGGGTTTGGCGTATTTCGGCCGTGGCGCATCGGCGCGGTCGGGGCGGTCGGGTTGCCATTTGGGTTTGGCGGGCCGGTCTTGGGGAGTTTTGGCGTCCGGGGTTTTGGCATCCTGGGTTTTGGCGGCGTGGCGCGGTTTGCGCGGTGCCTCGGGCGCGGTGTCGGCAGCGGGCACAACGGGGGCCGCAACAGGGTCCGGGGTGGCCGCTGGCGTTGGCGCTTCGGTGCGGTCGCGCGGGGCGCGTTTGGCCGCGAAGGCGGGGCGTTCGGGGCGGGGTGAGGGGGTCAGATCCGGCTCACCCGCCAGTTGTTTCACGCTGATGCCATCTTCCAGCGCCATGGCCGGGCCAAGGGCCGCGACGAATTTCGCGGTGCTGGCATCGAGGATCTGCACAAGGCTTTCCTCTTCGCGGATGCGGATCGCGCCGATATCGTCACGGGTGATGTTGCCCGCGCGGCACAGCATCGGCAACAGCCACCGCGCCTCGGCGTTGCGGTTGCGCCCCAATGAGACGGAAAACCATGTGCTGCTGCCAAAGTCGGAGTGGCGGCGCGGCGCAGGATCGGCGCCTGAGGATGACAGTTCTTCCGGGGCCGACTGGCGCGCGCGCGACAGGCGCACAAAGGCGGCGGCAAGCTGTTCGGCGCTGAAGCGGTCGGTCAGGGTGGCGACAAGGCCGCTTTCCGCCCCGGTCACCGGTTCTTGCCAGATCGGATCGGTCAGCAGGCGTTCTTCATCGCGCGCGATCACCTCATCGGCCGAGGGCGGTTCGGCCCAGACCGGCGTCACCTTGGCGCCCCTGAGCAGCATTTCAGCCTTGCGCCGCGCCTTGGCGGGCACGATCAGCGCGCTGACCCCCTTGCGCCCGGCGCGCCCGGTGCGGCCCGAACGGTGCAGCAGGGTTTCGGAATTCGACGGCAATTCGGCGTGGATCACCAGTTCAAGGTTGGGCAGGTCGATGCCGCGCGCGGCCACATCCGTGGCCACACAGACCCGCGCGCGCCCGTCGCGCATCGCTTGCAGGGCGTGGGTGCGTTCGGTCTGTGTCAACTCGCCCGACAGGGCCACCACCGAAAACCCACGGTTGGAAAACCGCGTGGTCAGCCGGTTGACCATGGCGCGGGTGTTGCAGAACACCAGCGCATTCGGCGCCTCGTAGAAGCGCAGAACGTTGATCAGCGCGTTTTCGGCGTCGTGCTGCGCGACGGTAAGGGCGCGATATTCGATATCGGCGTGCTGGCTGGTGTCAGAGCGCACGGTGACGCGGCGCGAGTCTTTCTGGTAGTGCTGCGCAAGCGTGGCGATGGCCTTGGGCACGGTGGCCGAGAACATCAGCGTGCGGCGGTTGGCCGGCGCCTCGCCCAGGATGAATTCCAGATCCTCGCGAAAGCCGAGATCAAGCATCTCGTCGGCCTCATCCAGCACCACGGCGCGCACCGCGCCCATGTCAAGCGACCCGCGCTGGATATGGTCGCGCAACCGGCCGGGGGTGGCGACAACGATATGGGCGCCACGATCCAGGGCGCGGCGTTCGTCGCGCATGTCCATGCCGCCGACGCAAGACACCACGACCGCACCGGCCACCTGATAAAGCCACGACAATTCGCGTTTGACCTGAAGCGCCAGTTCGCGCGTCGGTGCGATGATCAGGGCCAGCGGCACCCCCGCCGGGCCGAAATGCGCCGCGTCATCCAGAAGCGTCGGCGCGATGGCAAGGCCAAAGCCCACCGTCTTGCCCGACCCGGTCTGGGCCGACACAAGCAGGTCTGCCCCGGTCAGGTCGGGGTCGGTCACCGCCTGCTGCACGGGGGTCAGCGCGGTATAGCCGCGGGTTTCAAGGGCTTGGGCAAGGGTATGGATCACGGCGCAAACTTTTCAGGCTGGGGGGGCGCATTGCCGGTGGGTGCGGCCAACGCAAAGCGACCACCTAATGCCATTGGGCCCAAGTGTATAGGGCAAACTCGCCCCCCTGCCGGATTTCCGCCGTCCCGCCCGCCGTCCCGCCCGCCGTCCCGCCCGCCGTCTCACCCGCAGTCTCGTCCGGCGGGCGGGTTGGCCGGTCAGAACGGGATTTCGTCATCCATGTCATTGCGCGCGTCCACCGGTGTGCCACGGGCATCCCTGCCCCCCGACCTGTCGCCATATATGGCATCATCGGGGGTGCTGCGGTCATTACCGGGGTAGCCGCCCTGTGTATCGCCACGGCTGTCAAGCAGGGTCAGTTCGCCCTTGTAGGGGCGCAGCACCACTTCGGTCGAATATCGGTCCTGGCCGGATTGATCCTGCCATTTGCGGGTTTCCAACTGCCCCTCGATATAAACCTTGGAGCCTTTCTTGAGATATTGTTCGGCGATCCTGGCCAGCGGTTCGCTGAAAATCGCCACCGAATGCCATTCGGTTTTTTCGCGGCGTTCGCCGGTTGCCTTGTCGCGCCAGTTTTCCGAGGTCGCGATGCGCAGGTTGCACACCTTGCCGCCATTGGCAAAGCTGCGCACCTCGGGATCGCGCCCCAGATTTCCGACGATGATCACCTTGTTGACCGATCCTGCCATCGCACCCTCCTTCGAATCCCTTGTTGCGTTCCTAGCATCCCGCAACAGGGTTATCACGCTGTTAATGCGCGCGGGCCGTCTGGCAGTTCCTTGCCAACCGGCGGCGCGGGCCGTGCGGGGTCGGTCGCCGGGCTGGATTTTTGCCGGGCGTCGCGTATAAAGGCTCAAACTGCGGGGGCAGGTGGAATGTGGATGAGGGCGGGTCTGGTTGCCGGGCTTTGGGCTGTGGGCATCGGGATGGCGGGCATCGGGTTGGGCGTACCCGATCCGGCCGCGGCCGAAGGGCTGCGGTTTTCAAACGATCGCGCCACGCGCACCAAGATGTTTCGCAGCCAGACGCAGTTTCTGGATACGCGGCTGGCGCGGCAATACGAGAATTCGGCGCGGCTGCTGCCGGGCTCGGCGCGGATTGGCGCGATGATCCCGGCCTATAGCGGGCGCTACAGTGGTCCGCATCTGGAAACGGCGCGCAAGGCCGCGCGGCGGCGCGCGGTGCCAGAGGATCTGTTCCTGCGGCTTGTACAACAGGAGTCCGGGTGGAACCCGCACGCGGTATCGCCAAAGGGCGCGCGGGGGCTGGCGCAACTGATGCCCGACACCGCGCGGATGCTGGGGGTCAATCCGGCCGATCCGGTGCAGAACCTGGAAGGCGGCGCGCGTTATTTGCGCCAGATGTATGATCGATTCGGCAGTTGGCGGCTGGCGCTGGCGGCCTATAACGCCGGGCCGGAGGCGGTTGAGGCCAATGGCGGCGTGCCGCCCTATGCCGAAACGCGGGCCTATGTGAAGGCGATCCTGGGGTCGTGACCGACGCCGGGCTGCGGTAGGGGGCCGAGGTTACGGGGCTGCGGTAGGGGGGCCGGGGTCTGTGATGATCCGCAGGCCGGATCAGGCATCAAGTTCGGCGTCCCAATACAGATAATCCAGCCAGCTTTGATGCAGGTGGTTGGGCGGAAACTTGCGCCCGGCGTTGCGCAATTCCTCGGTGCCGGGCTGGCGCGGCGGTTTGCGCAGGTTCATGCGCGCGTCCCGGAGCGACCGCGCACCCTTGCGCAGATTGCAGGGCGCACAGGCGGCAACGACATTTTCCCAGCTTGTCACCCCACCACGCGCGCGGGGAACGACGTGATCAAAGGTCAGATCGCCCGCGGCCCCGCAATACTGGCAGGAAAATTCATCCCGCAAGAAAAGATTGAAGCGCGTGAAGGCCACGCGCTTCTGGGGTTTCACATATTCCTTGAGCACCACGACCGAGGGTATTCGTATCTCGGTGGTCGGGCTTCGCACGATCGTGTCATATTCGGCGACGATCATCACCCGGTCCAGAAACGCGGCCTTGACCGCCTCCTGCCAGGGCCACAGCGACAGCGGGTAATAGGACAGCGGCCGGTAATCGGCGTTCAGCACCAGCGCCGGATGGTTTTTCAGCGCGGCAGGTTCACGCACGAAGGCGGTTCTGAAATCCGCCTGAAGCAAAGAGGCGTTCATCGTTGCCATCTTCCCCTTTTCAGCGGGGCATCGCCCCGGTGCCCAAGGCCGGGTGCGCCCAGACGGGCGCGCCGCCCCCGATGTATCCACTATATATGGCGTTGAACGCCGCGCAAGCACCGAAATTCAGGTGTCCTGCAAACACTATGTAGTGTGATTGTTTGACAGGTACATGACGAAGTTGGATCAGCCGGGGATATGATCCTTCAGGAAGGAAAGCGCCAGCGCCAGGCCATCGGGGGCGATGCCATGGGCGGTGCCGCGCGACACATGGCTGTGCACCTCGACGCCGGCCTCCATCATCACGGTCGTGGCCTCTCGCATCGCGGCAAGCGGCACCAACGGATCCTGATCGCCGTGGATCAGTTGGGTGGGGGGGGCGCAGACCATTTCGGCGGCAAATGTTTCGGGATGCAGCAGACGGCCGGAAAACCCCACGACCGCGGCCACCGGGGCTGCGCGGCGCGGCGCCACATGCAGGGCCATCATCGTGCCTTGCGAAAAGCCCACAAGCGCGGTTTGCGCCAGCGTCATTCCCTCTTCGGCCATGCGCGCATCAAGGAAGGCATTCAGATCCTCGGCGGCACGCGCGAGGCCGGCCTCGGCCTCTGCCACGGTCGATCCGCCCATGGAGGGGATCGGGAACCATTGATACCCGAAGGGGTTGGCGGTGCAGTCCTCGGGCGCGTTGGGGGCGATGAACACCGTATCGGGCAGGTGCATCGCCAGCGGGTCGGCCAAGCCCAGCAGATCGTTGCCGTCGGCGCCATAGCCGTGCAGGAACACGACCAGCGATCTTGGGTTACCTGATGCGGCCGCGCGCCGCCCGAATGTCAATTCCCGTGTCATCTGATCCCTTCCCGTTCCTTTGCCACCCTGTAATAGGCCCAGAGCAGGCGGGCCGCAACGCCCCGCCACGGCGCCCAAGGTTCGGCAAGGGCGCGCAGGCCCTTTTCAGAGGGGCGCCCATCCAGCGTGAACAGCATCCTTGCCGCCTCTTGCAGGGCCAGGTCGCCTGCGGGCAGTATATCGGCGCGGCCCAGCGAGAACAGCGCATAAATCTCGGCGGTCCAGCGGCCGATGCCGGGCACGGCCGTCAGCCGCGCGATCACCCCGGCGTCGGGGGTGTGGCGCAGGGCCGGGTAATCGATAGCGGCCCCGGCCAGCGCCCTGGCATAACGGATTTTCTGGCGGCTGAGGCCGCAGGCGCGCAGATCCTCATCCGGGGCGCGGGCCACCGTGTCGGGCGCGAACAGATCCGCGCGTTCAAGGCGCGCCCGGATCGCGTCGCCTGCGGCCACGCTGACCTGCTGGCTGACGATCGCATCAAAGAGGGCGGCAAACCCTTCGGGGCGGCGGCGCAGCGGCAGCGGCCCGGTGCGCGCAAGGGCGGCGCCAAAGCGCGGTTCGACCGATCGCAGCCAGGCCGCCCCTTCGGCGACACAGGTTTCGGTTTCGATGACACGCCCGATCATGCGCGGCCTTTCCCACCGCCTTCAGGCGATGATATCCGGGGTCAGATCATCTTCGAGGCGCGCGATTTCATCTTTCAGCGCCAGTTTCTGCTTTTTCAGGCGTCGCAGGCGCAACTGATCGCCGCGCCCCGAGGTTTCAAGGACATGAATCGCCTCGTCCAGATCGCGGTGTTCACGTTTGAGCACCTCAAGCCGCACGCGCTTGACGGCCAGATTGTCCATTTCCATCGGCACATTCATGTTTTGCTTTCGGTGAGTCGCGCTGCCTGCGGTGCTTTCAGCATAGCGATTTGTGGTGCAAAGGCAAAGTTTGCCGCGCTGCGCCAGGCGACAGGCTGCGCCAGGGGAATCGCTTGCAGGATCATGAGGCGCATCGGAGTGATTTTTCGAGGTAGCGGCCATCCCATGCGAAGATTTTGCGGCCAACCTTCAGGCTGGTTTCATCGGGGATAACTTTTGTGATGTTGGGGGCGACGGGGCGCGCCGCGTCCCGATCCATCCGTGGCCGGCATCGATGGCCTTGTGGGTGTCGGGGCCTGGGGCTTCTGTCCCGAAGAAGAGGGCCGATTCGGCGTGAAGCGATTACTGGCTGGCCTTGAGGGGACTATCCTGAATTTTGTGCCCTGGCGCATTTTGTTGCCGACCCGGTCGAAGGAACGGCGCGCCGTTCGCAAAGGGCAGGAAACGGCGCAGAAGGTTGAGAGCTTGCTCAGCGAACCGGGCCAGAACTGGGCCAGAACTGGGCCATGCCGACCCAACCATGCGGCGCCGCACACAAGGTCGAAAGCAGAACCTCGTCGAGAGCGGATAACGCACCTTCCCGGATTGGCGCGGGTCATCCAGCGCCGCAAGATGTTCAAGAAAATCAAGCTTCCCGCCCAGCCCCTTCCGGACCGTCCTGACAGATCGGCGCCCTTCCTGTCCGAATCAAACAGGAAGCCGCCGGATCACAATTCTCTCCTCCGCGCTACACAAACCTCATTCGATTGCCCTGTATCTGTCCCGGCATCTGTGCCGACCATATATTCGGCCATATATTCAGGCCATATATTCAGGCCAGCAGCGCGCGGACCTTTTCAGCGACGGCTTCGGCGGTGATGCCGAATTCCTGGTAAAGGCGCGGGGCGGGGGCGGAGGCGCCGAAGCCGTCCATCCCCACGAAATCGCCCTTGTCGCGGCGGCCGCGTTCGGAAAACAGCCATTTGTCCCAGCCAAAGCGCGCCGCCGCCTCGACGCCCACGCGCACCGGGCCTGCGGGCAGCACCTTGCGGCGGTAGTCTTCTGGCTGCGCCTCGAACAGTTCCCAGCAGGGCATGGAGACGACGCGGGTGCCGATATGGCCCTCTTGCAGGATGTCGTGGGCGGCAAGCGCGATTTCCACCTCGGACCCGGTGGCCATCAGGATTGCCTGACGTTTGCCCACCGCCTCGGCCAGCACATAGGCGCCTTGCGCGGTCAGGTTCTTGTTGGTGTGGGTGGTGCGCAGGGTGGGCAGGTTCTGGCGGGTCAGCGACAGCACCGACGGGGTGCGGGTGGCGGTCAGCGCCAGTTCCCAGGCTTCGGCGGTTTCCACGGTGTCGGCGGGGCGGAACACCCAGGTGTTGGGGGTGGCGCGGCTGATTGCCAGATGTTCGACCGGCTGGTGGGTTGGGCCGTCTTCGCCCAGGCCGATGGAATCGTGGGTCATGACATAGGTCACCGGCACGCCCATCAGTGCCGAAAGCCGCATCGCGCCCCGCGCGTAATCGGTGAAGCACATGAAGGTGCCGCCATAGGGCCGCACGCCGCCATGCAGCGCCATGCCGTTCATCGCCGCGGCCATGCCATGTTCGCGGATGCCGTAATGGATATAGCGCCCCTTGCGGTTGTCGGGGGTGAACATGCCCAGATCGGGGGTGCGGGTGTTGTTCGACCCGGTCAGATCCGCCGACCCGCCAAGGGTTTCGGGCAGGATCGGGTTGAGCACCTCGAGCACCATTTCGGACGACCGGCGGGTGGCGACCTTGGGCGCGGAGTCGGAGATCTGTTTTTTGAGGGCGCGGATGGTGGCGGCCAGCTTTTTCGGGGCCTCGCCTTTGATCTGGCGGGTGAATTCGGCCTGTTTGCCCGGCGAGAGGCTGGCCAGGCGGTTTTCCCACGCCGCGCGGTCGGTTGCACCGCGCGCGCCGATCGCGGCCCAATCGGCGCGGATATCGGCGGGAATGTCGAAGGCGGCGTGGGTCCAGCCGTAGGCGGCGCGGGTGGCCGCGATTTCATCCTTGCCAAGGGGCGAGCCATGCGCGCCCGAGGTGCCCGATTTCGCGGGGCTGCCAAAACCGATCACCGTGGCGCAATCCACCAGCACCGGGCGGTCGGCGGCCTTGGCGGCGGTCAGCGCGCGGTCGATATCCACCGGATCGTGGCCGTCGCAGGCGATCACCTGCCAACCCGAGGCCTCGAACCGTTTGTGTTGATCGGTGATGTCGGACAGGCTGACCGCGCCGTCGATGGAGATCTGGTTGTTGTCCCAAAGCACGATCAGGTTGGAGAGCTGCTGTTTGCCGGCAAGGCCGATGGCCTCCTGGCTGATGCCTTCCATCAGGCACCCGTCGCCAACGATGACCCAGGTGCGGTGATCGACCAGCGCCTTGCCAAAACGGGCCTGAAGCGATTGTTCGGCAATGGCAAAGCCCACCGCATTGGCGATGCCCTGACCCAGCGGGCCGGTGGTTGTCTCGATCCCCTTGGCGTGGCCATATTCGGGGTGGCCGGCGGTTCTGGCGCCCCATTGGCGGAAATTCTTGATCTGATCCAGGGTCATATCGGCATAGCCGGTCAGGTGCAAAAGCCCGTATAGCAGCATCGATCCATGGCCCGCCGACAGGATGAAACGGTCGCGATCGGGCCAGTCGGGGTTGGAAGCGTCGAATTTGAGGTGGTTGGCGAACAGAACGGCCGCCACGTCGGCCATGCCCATCGGCATGCCGGGATGGCCGGAATTGGCGGCCTCGACCGCGTCCATGGCCAGAACCCTGAGGGCGGTGGCGCGGTTCCAGTGGGTGGGATGCGCGCTGCGCAGGGCGGTGATGTCCAAGGCGGTGTTCCTTATGCCGGTGGATCGCGTATGGCAGGGTGATAACAGCCTGCCGGGCAAGTTCAAGCGCACCGCGTAAGCCCTTGGCGCAAAAGGGGCGCACTGGACAGTGTATTTGCGTTAGGATTGACTTTGGGTGAAAAGGGGTGATTCGCGATGAACGAGATCACGGAACTGGAACACCGTATCGCGGCCGCGCTGGAGCGGATCGGGGCGGGGCTGGATGCGATAGGTTCGGCGGGTTCGGCGGCCAAGGCGCCGGATGGGGCCAAGGATGCTTCTGGCGACGAGGTGGCGCGCCTGCGCGAGGCGCTGGAGGCGGAGCGCGCGGCCAATGCGCAGTTGAATGAACGGGTGCGCGCGATCCGCGAGCGTCAGGAGACCACCGTCGCCGGGCTGGAACGCAAGCTGGAGCGCATGACCCGGCAACTGGATGCGCAGGGGATCGAATTGCAGCGGATGAAAAAGGCCGGCATCGGGTTGCGCGAGGCGCAGCGCGCCCTGCGCGAGGCGCATGAGGCCGGCCTGTCAGAGCCGCATCTGATCAACAAATCCATGCTGGCCGAACTTGAATCGCTGCGCGCGGCGCGGCAGGCCGAGGCGGTGGAAATCGCTGAAATCCTTGAAGAACTTTCGCCGCTGATCAGGGAGGATATCAATGCCTGACATCACGATTTCGGTTGGTGGCCGCGATTACACCGTCGCCTGCCAGGACGGGGAGGAGCATTTCCTGCAAGCCGCCGCCAGGTTGCTGGATGGGGAGGCGTCGGAACTGTTAGGCCAGATCGGGCGCCTGACCGAGGCGCGACTGCTGTTGATGGCGGGGTTGCTGCTGGCCGACAAGACCGCCGGGATCGAGGATCAGTTGCGCGCGGCACAGCAAACGGTCGAGGTGCAGGCGGCCGAGCTGGCGACGCTGCGAAAGCGCCCCGCGCCCGCGCCGCAACGCATCGAGGTGCCGGTGATCCCCGCCGAAGTGACCGAGACGATGGCCGAACTGGCCGCCCGCGCCGAGGCGCTGGCCGCGCGCATGGAAGAGGCGGCGGCGGTAAAATAACCGCCCCGAACCCGCGTCTGACACGCGTACATATCGCGTACATCTTGCGTACATACACTGTGCGCCGCGTTCGGGCGGGTGGCCGGGGGTCTTCTAACCTCCAACTATTTGGTAATCGACAACATCAAGACACCTTCGCATATTCCATAATCTGCTGATCGCTTGCCGAGATTGAGAGTATGTTTGCAACATCTCCGATCATCTGGCCCTTCTCATCAAGCGCGCCAACATCCCTGACCATCGCGTTAAGCGAGATGTCCTGTTCTGAATACCTAATGTCACTGAACATTAGAAACTTGGTCGAAACCGATGTCGTGTGTGCCGTCATGTGTTCGAATATCGCCCTATGACGATTCGGGAAGACCACAACGTTGTGCGCCTCCCAATGTGCGTGCTTACCAACGATATCAGCGGACCTTGCCACCAGTCTCTCGCCAAAAACGGATTTTACCCGTTCGAAAATTTTCTCGTTTTGCCTCCGGTTTTTTGCTTCGGATGCCTGAAAGATCGCTTCTGAACACGCGCGATTGGATGCGTTGGCGATGCAAATGATGGCGGACTCCAGGCGAGCGCTTGGCACCCAAAGGGCAAACATCGCGTTTCCGTCAAATCCAACACCAAAGTCATCAGCAACGCGCGCGGCAATCTTTCCGTAGAATGTATGCGCGCCAGATATCTGTGCCTCTACCAGCCCATACCCCATGTCAGATACCCAGAAGTTGTCACCGTTGCGCTCAACCTCAACGACGGTCGTGGCGCCGCTTGGATACATAACAGGAACATCGACCGCAGTCTTGCTGTCAAGATCGCGCACGGAAGCAATCCGTCGCAGCGCTTCGCGCACTCGCTCAAGCGTCTGTGTATCTTCATGCGCCACGATCAAATCAAGATGCCCTGCTTCTCCAATGGCGGCACGTCTCCGCCGTTGACGATATTGATTCTACTACAAACATACATGAATGCGGTAGCAAAATCTGAGGGTGGGTTCGCTACTATCCGCCCCTGCTCATCTGGTCTCGCCCGAAGCTCACCGTCGCCCTTAAGGCTGTCGTAGAACATATGTTCGTGCGGTACACCAGCATCGATAAAGACGCCAGCAACATCCTCAGGACCATACATCTTATTTGTGTGTGCGCGGGCAGGATTCAATTCAAAACGATAAAGTACTGGTTTGAAGCGGACCGCGTTAAGATCAACCTCCAGCTGGAAGGTAACACGAGTCAGGGAGCCGGGGTGGGCCACGATACGAAAGAAGACCCCGCGCGGCACCACGCCCGCGATTTCAAAGCGGGCCTCAAGGCTCGTTCTGGTGTCGGCATTTTTTTGTCCTCTCAACTGATCCCATCTCAGTGGCTTGAGAAGGCGTTTCGAAGCACGAAAGATGTAGTCAGCTTCCGAAAAAGGGATTGGCATCCCATAGCGTTAGCGCAGTGATTGTGCGAAGGCGAGTCTAAACTTACCTCAAGGCGACATCCCCAAACGCCACGAAAAACGCCGGGCGCTGGCCCGGCGTTTTGGTCATTCGGGGGTGCCCGGTTGGTGGTGTGCCGGTCAGGCGTTGGCTTCGCGGATCTTGTCGGCGGCGGCCTTGTCATAGGTGACGCCGCTGGCCTCGAACAACTGATCGAGTTCGCCCGACAGGGTCATTTCGGTGATGATGTCGCAGCCGCCGACGAATTCGCCCTTGACGTAAAGCTGCGGGATGGTCGGCCAGTCGGAATAATCCTTGATGCCCTGGCGGATCTCTTCATCGGCGAGCACGTTCACATCGGCGAAATCCACGCCCATGAAATTCAGCACCCCCGCCACGCGCGAGGAAAAGCCGCATTGCGGCATGGATTTGGTGCCCTTCATGAACAGCACCACGTCATTGGCCGTCACGGTTTCCTTGATCCTGGTGGTTGCGTCGGTCATGGTCGCTACTCCGGTACTTTGGTGGTGAGGGCCAGCGCGTGCAATTCGCCCGCCGGGCCGTCCATTTTACCCTTGAGCGCGGCATAGACCGCGCGCTGCTGCTGAACGCGGTTCTGGCCGCGAAAGCTTTCGTCGATCACCTCGGCCGCCCAATGGTTTCCGTCGCCCGCAAGATCGGTGATGGTTATCTGCGCCTGCGGGAATTTTTCCCGGATCAGGTTTTCGATATCCTGCGCCTGCATGGCCATGGGCTTCCTCTCTTTGTTCCAACGCCATATCTAGGACAGCGCGGGGTGGCCTGCAAGGGCGGCTGCCTATTGGTCGATATGCACCGGGCCGACCATGCCGGATGCGTAGTGGCCGGGAACGGTGCAGGCGAATTCGATCTGCGAAGCTGGATCGGATTTGGGAAATGTCCAGATCATTTCGGCGCTGTCACCGGGGTTGACGAGGATGGCGCCCGCGCCGGTGTGCGGTTCGGTCGCTTCGGTTGCAGGACCGGCCGCCAGACCCATATGATTGCCGCCCATGTGACCGCCGCCCATGTAATTGCCGCCCATGTAATTGCCGCCCATGTGATTGTCCGTGGCACCCGTGCCCATCATCGAAAGCGCGCCGCTGGCAAACATTTCCGCCATCTCCGCCTCGTGTTCGTGGTGTTCCTGCGGGGTGTTGATCGCGAATTCGTGCAGGAAATGCCCCCGGTTGTGCAGGACAAAGCGGATGGTTTCGCCCGGTTTCACATCAAGGTCGGGGATGGAAAAGGCGTTGTCGGTCATCATGACGTCGACGGTGCGCCCGACGTCGGCGGCCATGCCGGGATGCCCCACATTTGCGCCATGATCGCCGTCGTGGCTTCCTGCGGCAAGCAACGGCGTGGTTGAGAGGGCAAGGAGGGCCGCGCCAAGCAGGACGCGGAAGGGGGTGCGAAGGTCTGTCATGGGGTGTCCTTTCACGATGTTACCGCTTTTGCAGGGGTGACAGCCTGCACCCTAAACATTTATCCCACGCAATGAAACCGGTGTTGACCCCGCGCGCCGCGCTTAGGGCGGAGTTGCTTCAGCCGGGTTCGGTTTCCGGACCGGCGCGCGCGGGGTGGGGGCGGGAGATGCGTATTTGGGCCAAGATGAAATGAGCGGGCGTTTTCTTGTGCGGTGAGGGTGCGGACCGGATTGATGGCCACGCGCGCGTCAGGGGGCGATCGCTGCGGCAAAGGCGGTGCGATAAAGGGTGGAGAGATCGGCCATCGCGGCCTCATGTGGGCCGAATTTCACCGTCTCGCCGCCAAAGCGCCCGACGGAGGCTGCGGGCACGCCCGCGGCATGGGCCGCGACCATCAGCGCCTCGGCCTGGTCGAAGGTACAGGCGATGAGATAGCGGGCCTGATCCTCGGCGAAAAGGGTGGGGGTGTCGGCGGCGTCAAGGGTGATGCCGATGCCCGCCCCC
Source organism: Paracoccaceae bacterium (assembly GCA_014359745.1). Lineage (GTDB taxonomy): Bacteria > Pseudomonadota > Alphaproteobacteria > Rhodobacterales > Rhodobacteraceae > JACIYW01. The sequence goes on from JACIYW010000008.1 coordinate 14,332, forward strand.
TCGGCCATCTCGAAGGCGGCAAGGGCGAGGCCGCCGTCGGAAAGATCGGTGGCGGCACCGATCAGCGCCCGGTTGGCGCGCACAAAATCGCCGTTGCGGCGTTCGGCGGCCAGATCCACCGGGGGGGCATCGCCATCGGTGCGGTTGAACACCTCGGCCAGGAGCGCGGATTGGCCAAGGTGGCCGTGCGAGTCGCCGATGAGGATTGCCACGTCGCCCGCGTTGGGCGTGCCCGCGATCATTTCGTCAAGGGTGTCGAGCAGGCCGACCGCGCCGATGGTGGGGGTGGGCAGGATCGGCACGCCATCGGTTTCATTGTAAAGCGAGACATTGCCCGAGACGATCGGCATATCGAGCGCGAGACAGGCCGCGCCGATACCCTTGATGGCGCCGACGATCTGGCCCATGATTTCGGGCTTTTCGGGATTGCCGAAATTGAGGTTGTCGGTGGCGGCCAGCGGGCGGGCGCCGACCGCGCAGAGGTTGCGAAACGCCTCGGCCACCGCCTGTTTGCCGCCCTCAAAGGGGTTGGCGCGCACATAGCGCGGCGTGACATCCGAGGTGAAGGCCAGCGCCTTGGCCGTGCCATGCACCCGCACCACGCCCGCGCCAAGGCCGGGCACGCGCACCGTGTCGCCCATCACCTGGTAGTCGTATTGTTCCCAGACCCAGGCCTTGTGGGCGTAGTTGGGGCTGGAGATCAGGGCGCGCAGCGCGTCGATGGGGTCGATGCCGGGCACATCGGCCAGCGGGGCGGCGGCGGGGGTTTCAACCCAGGGGCGATCATATTCGGGGGCGGTGCCCGACAGCGCCTTGAGCGGCAGATCGGCCTTGGTTTCACCGTTGTGGAGGACGAGAAAGCGATCCTCGGCAATGGTTTCGCCGACGACGGCGAAATCGAGATCCCATTTGTCGAAGATGGCGCGGGCCACGGCCTCGCGTTCGGGTTTGAGGACCATGAGCATGCGTTCCTGGGATTCGGACAGCATCATTTCATAGGCGGTCATGTTTTCTTCGCGCACCGGCACGCGATCAAGATCAAGGCGGATGCCCAGATTGCCCTTGTCGCCCATTTCCACCGCCGAACAGGTGAGGCCGGCCGCGCCCATGTCCTGAATGGAGATGACGGCGCCAGAAGCCATGAGTTCCAGGCACGCCTCCATCAGGCGTTTTTCGGTGAAAGGGTCGCCGACCTGCACGGTGGGGCGCTTTTCCTCTATAGTGTCGTCGAATTCGGCCGATGCCATGGTGGCGCCGCCCACACCGTCGCGCCCGGTCTTGGCGCCCAGATAGACGACGGGCATGCCGACGCCCGAGGCCGCGGAATAGAAGATCGCATCGGCATCGGCGAGGCCCGCGGCAAAGGCGTTGACCAGGCAGTTGCCGTTATAGGCGGGATCGAAGCGCACCTCTCCCCCCACGTTGGGCACGCCGAAACAGTTGCCGTAGCCGCCGATGCCTTCAACCACGCCCTGCACGAGATGGGGGGTTTTGGGATGCGACGTTTCGCCGAAGGAAAGCGCGTTCATCGCGGCAATGGGGCGCGCGCCCATGGTGAACACATCGCGCAGGATGCCGCCGACGCCGGTGGCAGCCCCCTGATAGGGTTCGATATAGGAAGGGTGGTTGTGGCTTTCCATCTTGAAGACCACGGCCAGTTTGCGGCCATCGGGCCCATCGCCGATATCGACCACGCCGGCATTCTCGCCGGGGCCGCAGATCACCTGCGGGCCGGTGGTGGGCAGGGTGCGCAGCCATTTCTTCGAGGATTTGTAGGAACAATGTTCGTTCCACATCGCCGAAAAGATGCCCAGTTCGGTGAAGCTGGGGGTGCGGCCGATCGTGTCAAGAAGCCGCGCGTATTCGTCGGCAGTGATTCCGTGGGCTTTGATCAGGGCTTGGGTGATCTCTGGCTCGGTCATCGATGTTTCCCGGATGGTTGCAGGCCCCTTCTAGGGCATGGCGCGGGGCGGGAAAAGGGCGGTTCGGGGGGGCGGGGCGGGTGGATCGGCCAGAACCGCGGGTTTTCGATGTGCCGATGCAGGGCGCACCCAGATGATCAGGCGCCCAAAAAAAAGGCCGAGCAAACGCTCGGCCCTAGTCCAACAGGGAGGTGAAGATAAAACGGTCATCCCGTCATCGTCTTCGATGAATAACTAGGCGTCGCGCAGACCCGTATCAAGGGTTATCGCCCCGCGCCGATGCATGGCCGCTATGCGTATGGTGCATGGCTGCCGCTCAACCAGAGCGGTGGCGGCGGGCAAAGATTTCTTCCACGACGAAATCGCGGAAAGCGGCGATGCGTTTGGAATGGCGCAATTCTTCGGGGTAGGCCAGAAACACCGGCACCTCGGCACTTTCGACATCGGGCAGGACGCGGACGATTTCGGGGAAATCCTCTATCACATAATCGGGCAGCACACCGATGCCGAGGTGGTTGAGCACCGCCTGCAAGACCCCGAAGTAATTGTTCACCGTCAGGGTGGAGCGCACATCATGGGTGAGGAGTTCCTGCACCAGACGCGCACCGGCGGCAACCTGTGGGGTGCTGGTGTTCTGGCTGATCAGGCGGTGGCCCGACATGTCTTCCATCCGGGTGGGGTTGCCGTTTTCGGCAAGATAGGCGGGTGTGGCATAAAGGCGCATGTTGATGTTCATCAGGCGTTTTCGGATCAGATCGGCCTGGCTTGGTTCCTTCATGCGGATGGCCACGTCGGCTTCGCGCATCGGCAGATCCATCACCCGCTCTTCCAGCATCAGGTCGATTTTCAGTTCAGGAAAGCGCGCGTAAAGCGCCGACAGGCGGGGGGCCAGCCAGATCGTGCCAAAGCCGGTGGTGGTGGTGACGCGCAATTCGCCGAACACCTCATCCTCGCTGTCGCGGATGCGCGCGGCGGCGGTGTCAAGCCGTTTGGCCATGGCGGAGGTGGCATCGAACAGCAATTCGCCCTGTTCGGTGAGAATCAGCCCCCGCGCGTGGCGGTGGAAAAGCGTGGTATCGAGGCTTTCCTCGAGCGCGCGTATCTGGCGCGAGACGGCCGATTGCGACAGGCGCAGCGTATCGCCCGCATGGGTCAGGCTGCCCGCATCGGCCACCGCGTGAAATATTCTGAGCTTGTCCCAATCCATCCCGCAACTCTCTGTCAGATCTACCCGCGATTGCGCGCGGTTCGTACTTCATGATTAAAACACATGGCAATGAACACATAACGAAATTCTGTATATCTAGGTCATGTATTTTGACCTATTGTCATGTTATACTCGATTTCAGTGAAGGGGGCACCATGACGCAGCACGATGTGAAGCTTAGCGACCGATTCGACCTTGGGAAGGGCACGGTCTTGCTTAATGGCACCCAGGCTTTGGTGCGGCTGATGCTGATGCAGGCGGCGCGCGACCGGGCGGCGGGGCTGAACACGGCGGGATTCGTTACGGGCTATCGCGGATCGCCGGTGGCGGCGGTGGACAGCAACATGATGCAGGCCGAAAAGATCCTGACGGCGGCGGGGGTGAAATTTCAGCCCGGACTGAACGAGGATCTGGCCGCCACCGCCGTCTGGGGCACCCAACAGGCCGAATTGCGCGGTGAGGGGCTGTATGACGGGGTGTTCGCGCTTTGGTATGGCAAGGGGCCGGGTGTGGACCGGTCGGGCGATGTGATGCGGCACGCCAATTTCGCGGGCACCGCGCCCCATGGCGGGGTGCTGATGGTGATGGGCGATGACCACACCGCCGAAAGTTCGACCACGCTGCACCAATCCGACTGGGCGATGATCGATGCCTATATGCCGATCGTGTCGCCCGCCGGTGTGCAGGAGATGCTGGATTACGGGCTTTACGGCTATGCGCTGTCGCGGTTTTCCGGGCTTTGGGTGGGGTTGAAGGCGGTCAAGGACACGGTTGAGGCGACGGCGGTCGTGGATGGCCGGCCCGACCGGATGGCCTTTGTGACCCCCGATTTCAAGATGCCCGAGGGCGGGCTGAACATTCGTCTGGGCGACACGCCGGTGGCGCAGGAAACCCGGATGATCGATTACAAACGCTTTGCCGCCGAGGCGTTCAGCCATGCCAACAAGATGGACAAGCGGGTATGGGGCAAGCCCGGCGCGAAGATCGGGCTGGTGGCGGCGGGCAAGAACTGGCTTGATCTGGTGCATGCGCTGGATCTGCTGGGGCTGGACAGCGCCGAGGCGGAGCGGCTGGGCATCACCACCTACAAGATCGGGCAGCCCTGGCCGCTGGACATGAAGGGCTTTCACGACTGGGCCGAGGGGCTGGACCTGATCGTGGTGGTCGAGGAAAAGCGCAAGCTGATCGAGGTGCAGGTGAAAGAGGCGATCTTTCACGACCGGCGCGGGCGGCGGGTGTTCGGCTGGCACAATGACCGGGACGAGGAACTGTTCCCGACGCGCGGCGCGCTGGACCCGGTGTGGATCGCCGAAAAGCTGGGCGGTATCCTGATCGACGAGGGGCGCGGCACGGATCGCGTGAAAGCCGCGCTGCAAGCCATTGATCAGATGAACAAAGCCGATAACGGCCCCGAGATCGCCGCCCGCACCCCGTGGTTCTGTTCGGGCTGCCCGCACAATTCATCGACCAAGGTGCCCGAGGGCAGCCGCGCCTATGCCGGGATCGGGTGCCATTACATGGTGCAGTGGATGGACCGCGCCACCTCTGGCTTCACGCATATGGGGGGGGAGGGCGCCAACTGGATGGGCGAGGCGCTTTTTTCCAGCCGGGATCATGTGTTTCAGAACCTCGGCGACGGTACCTACAACCATTCGGGGGTGATGGCGATTCGCGCGGCGATCGCGGCGGGAACCAACATCACCTACAAGATCCTTTATAACGATGCCGTGGCGATGACCGGCGGCCAGCAGACCGAGGGCGACCTGCCCCCCGAACGCATCGTGCGCGAATTGCAGGCGATGGGGGTGGAACATATCGCCGTGGTGCACGATCCCAAGGAAGAGGTGGATTTTGCGCTGTTCCCCGGCGGGATCGAAAAGCATCCGCGCGAAGACCTGATGGAGGTTCAGAAGAAATTCCGCCAATACAAGGGTGTATCGGCGATTGTTTACATACAGACCTGCGCGGCCGAAAAGCGCCGCCGCCGCAAGCGCGGCACCTTCCCCGACCCCGACCGCCGGGTGTTCATCAACACCGATGTCTGCGAGGGCTGCGGCGATTGCGGGGTGCAATCGAACTGCGTTTCCATCGTGCCGGTGGAAACCGAACTGGGGCGCAAGCGGGCGATCGATCAATCCTCGTGCAACAAGGATTATAGTTGCGTCAATGGGTTCTGCCCGTCTTTTGTCACGCTTTCGGGCGCGACGGTGAAGAAATCGGCAACCGCGAGCGTTGATCTGCCCAACCTGCCGATGCCCGATCTGCCCGCGATCCATGGCACCCATAACGTGGTGGTCACCGGGGTTGGCGGCACCGGGGTGGTGACGGTAGGGGCGATTCTGGCGATGGCCGCCCATGTCGATGGCAAGGGGGCGGCGATGATGGAAATGGCCGGGCTTGCGCAAAAGGGCGGGGCCGTGCACATCCACTGCCGGATCGCCGAGACGCCCGGCGATATCAATGCGATCCGGGTTGCCACCGGCGAGGCCGATTGCCTGATCGGCGGCGATCTGGTGGTGAGCGCGGGCACCAAGACGCTGGCGCTGATGCGGACCGGGCGCACCGGCGCGGTGGTCAACGCGCATGATATCGTCACCGGGGAATTCACCCGCAACACCGAATTTCGATTGCCTGTCGGGCGGTTGCAGCTTGCTCTTGAAGCGCGGCTTCAGGATCGGTTGCGCATGTTCGATGCCTCGGACCTGGCGCGCCGGGTGATGGGGGATTCGATCTATTCCAACATGATGGTGTTTGGCGCGGCGTGGCAGATGGGGCTGATCCCGATCTCGCACGGGGCGATCGTTGCGGCGATCGCGCTGAACGGTGCGGCGGTGGAGCGCAATCAGCAGGCGTTCGAATTTGGCCGCTGGGCGGTGCTGCATCCCGAGGATGCGGCGCGGGCGGGCGCGGTTGCGGCGGCGCCGGATCTGTCGCTGGAAGAGCGTATCGCGCTGCGGGCCGATCATCTGGCGGCCTATCAGTCGGGGGCGCTGGCCGCGAAATATCGCGCGATGGTGGATCGCGCGGCTGATGCGCGGCTGCGCGAGGCGGTGGCAAAGGGCTATCACAAGGTGCTGGCCTACAAGGATGAATACGAAGTGGCGCGCCTGCATCTGGACACCGCGACCAAGGCGCGGGCGGAATTTGACGGCGATTTTCGCATGACATTCCACCTTGCGCCGCCGTTTCTGCCGGGCAAGGACGGCGACGGGCGCCCCAAAAAGCGCGCTTTTGGCCCGTGGATGGAGAAGGTGTTCGGGGTTCTGGCGCGGGGCAAGGCGCTGCGCGGCACGATGTTCGATCCCTTTGGCTATGGCGCCGAACGGCGGATGGAACGCGCGCTGATCAGCCAATACGAGGCGGATATGGCCGAGGTGCTGGCTGCGGTCACGCCCGAAACGATGGATGCCGCCGTGGCGTTGGCCGAATTGCCGATCCAGATCAAGGGGTTCGGCCCGGTCAAGGCCGCGAATGAGCGCGCCGCCGCCAAGCGGCGCGAAGAGCTTCTGGCGGCGTTTCGCGCCGGGGGGGCGGGGGTGCGGCAGGCCGCTGAATAGGGCGCCCTGGCGATGGATTTCCGAATGGATTCCGCATGGATTTCTGCGGCGTGACGCGCTAACCCTGTCGGCGGAACGCGGGCAGGGTGGGTGCGGCATGGCGGTAGGAATGTTCGACAGTGGCCTTGGCGGGCTGACGGTGCTGGACGCGGCGATGCGGCGGCTGCCCGAGGTGCCGTTCGTCTATTATGGCGACAATGCCCACACGCCTTACGGGGTGCGCGATGCCGAGGATATCTATGCGCTGACCTGTCAGGGCGTGGAACGGCTGTGGCGCGAGGGCTGCGATCTGGTGATCATCGCCTGCAACACCGCCAGCGCCGTGGCGGTCAAGCGCATGCAGGAACGCTGGGTGCCCGAAGACAAGCGGGTGCTGGGCGTGTTCGTGCCGCTGATCGAGGCGCTGACCGAACGGCAATGGGGCGACAGTTCGCCGCCCCGCGAGGTGGCGGTGAAACATGTGGCGCTGTTTGCGACGCCGGCCACGGTCTCCAGCCGGGCGTTTCAGCGCGAACTGGCGTACCGCGCGATTGGCGTCGATGTCGAGGCGCAGCCCTGCGGCGGCGTGGTCGATGCCATCGAGCAGGGCGATATCATCCTGGCCGAGGCGCTGGTGCGCAGCCATGTCGAGGCGCTGAAACGCCGGATGCCCCGGCCTGAGGCGGCGATCCTGGGCTGCACGCATTATCCGCTGCTGGAACATGTGTTCGCCGAGGCGCTGGGGCCGGATGTGGCGGTCTACAGCCAGCCACGGCTGGTGGCCGACAGCCTGGCCGATTATCTGGCGCGGCGCCCGGAGATGCTGGGATCGGGGACCGCGACGAAGTTTCTGACCACCGGAACACCGCGGGCGGTGTCGGATCACGCGACGCATTTCCTGCGCCGGGGGATCAGTTTTGAGGCGGCGTGAGAGGCCCCACCACATCGACGACGCGGCAGCGATCATAGCCCTTGTTCCGCACGACCTGTTGGGCCGATGGCGAAAACCTAGCCATTTCAGCCTTGACGAAAGCCTCACAATTGGCAGCCGCCAGCGCCTCGGCCGCCGCACGATCGGGTTGATCCAACGCGATACCCGATGCCGAAAGCGCCGCATACGCGAATGCCCCCCATTGGCCGCGCCGGGCGTGCTGCGACCGATAGATCAGGCGATACCGATGGAGCGTCGACACGCCGAAACCCTCCGCCGAGGTGGTTTCCGGTCGAAGTCGGGCGGGCACGACGGTTGCCGCAAGGATGCAGCGTCCCCGTGTGCTGACGTCCTCGCATTGCGCGCGGGTCACATCGATCGCGGCGGCGAGAGAGTTCCAGTTCCTCGCATAAAAATATCTGTCGGTCTCAGGATTTATATGTATTGCGCCAAAATAGACCGCGCCGCGCGTTGCCTCGTTGAACCCGCGGGTCAGTTCGCGCGAGAGAGGAACGGAGGCCTGCCGGATAACCCGACCTTCGCCTTCCCATCCATGAGGATCGGAGGCCAGATCCTCACCGATGTGGGTCGCACCGCATGCAGACAGGGCCAGCGGGATGAGAAGCGCCCGAGCGATCCGTGAAAATGACTCCACGAAGGTGTGTGTGTCCATGATTTGGCTTTCTGCAAATGACCTGTCAGATGCACCCTGCCATAAACGGCGCTCGCGGATTACGAAAAATTGCGATAGGCGACACCAACACACCGGGCGCGGCACCTGACACCGGGCGCGGCACTTGGGTCCGCGCGCAAAATTCGGTTGAAACATCCGCCCCGCTCCGGCATCACTTCGGCGATTCCTGAAGGGAAACCGTGATGACCCATTCCATAGCGATACTCGGCGCGAGCGGCTACACCGGGGCCGAACTGGTCCGCATCCTGGCCACCCACCCGGGGATGAAGATTGCCGCGCTGTCGGGCGAACGCAAGGCCGGGTTGGCGATGGCCGAGGTGTTCGCGCATCTGGCGCATCTTGATCTGCCGGTGTTGCAAAGGATCGAAGAGATCGATCTGGGCCGCGTCGATCTGGCGTTCTGCGCGCTGCCGCATGCCACCAGCCAGGCGGTGATCGCCGATCTGCCGCGCGATCTGAAAGTGGTCGATCTGTCCGCCGATTTCCGGCTGCGCGATCCGGCGGCCTATGAAAAATGGTATGGCAAGCCGCACGCCGCCCTCGATCTGCAGGCCGAGGCGGTTTACGGGCTGACCGAATTCTACCGCGACAAGATCCGCGCGGCGCGGCTGGTGGCGGGCACCGGGTGCAATGCCGCGACCGGGCAATACGCGCTTTGCCCGCTGATAGAGGCGGGCGTGATCGACCTTGACGAGATCGTGATCGATCTGAAGGCCGGGGTGTCGGGGGCGGGGCGCAGCCTTAAGGAAAACCTGCTGCATGCGGAATTGTCCGAAGGCACGCATCCCTATTCGGCGGGGGGCACGCACCGGCATCTGGGCGAATTCGATCAGGAATTCAGCGCCTTGGCGGGCCGTCCGGTACAGGTGCAGTTCACGCCGCACCTGTTGCCGATGAATCGCGGCATCCTGGCCACCGTCTATGTGCGCGGCGATGCGCGGGCGGTGCACGCGGTGTTGGCGGCGCGCTATGCGTCCGAGCCGTTCCTGCATGTGCTGCCTTTTGGCGCACCCCCCTCGACTCGCAGTGTGCGGGGGTCCAATTTCGTGCATATCGGTGTGGTTGGCGACCGGGTGCCGGGGCGCGCGGTGGTGTTTGCGGCGCTTGACAACCTGACCAAGGGGTCAAGCGGGCAGGCGATACAGAACGCCAACCTGATGCTGGGGCTGGAAGAAACCACGGGGCTGATGGCGGCCCCGGTTTTCCCCTGAGAGGGTGCGCATGCGCGGGCTGAAGAAAAAGCGGCGGATACAGGTGATCGCGGTGGCAGTGGTGGCGCTGGCGCTGTCAACGGGGCTGATCGGGTATGCGATGCGCGACGGGATCAGTTTCTTCATGTCGCCCGCGCAGATCGTGGCCGCCCCCCCCGCGCCCGATCAGGTGATCCGCATCGGCGGGCTGGTCGAGGCGGGATCGGTGCAACGCGGGCAGGGCGAGGAGATCCGGTTTTCGGTGACCGATGGCGGCGCCTCGGTGCCGGTGGTGTTCCGGGGGATACTGCCCGATCTGTTTTCCGAGAACGAGGGGGTCGTGGGCATGGGGAGCTATGTGAACGGCGTCTTTGAAGCCACGGAAATCCTTGCCAAACATGATGAAACCTACATGCCAAGGGAAGTGATCGACGCGCTGAAGGAACAGGGCGTCTATGTAAAGCCCGACGCAAGCTGACGCCGGGGTCCGCAGGCGTACCGGGCTGACGCGCGTTGCGCCCGATAAGATCCGCAGAAGAAAACCTTCTTTTCCATCCTCTCGAAAAAAATACTCAATTCCCGCCCCCGCCACACGCGCGCCGGGCGGGGCTGTGCACGCATCGCGACAACAGACCCACCGCGCGGTGGGGCAGGAAGATATTTACCCGCTGACGGCAGCCTTTGCGCAGGTGCAAGCGGGGTATCTTGATGCAGACGGTGGAAGAGATAGCCGAGGCGATCGTGGCGCGCGAGGGGGGATATGTGAACGATCCCGACGATCCTGGCGGGGCCACGCATTTCGGGGTGACGATCGGGACGATGCGGCGGCTGGGGCTGGATCTGACCGGGGATGGCGGGGTGGACGTGGCCGATGTGCGGGCGCTGAGCCGGGCGCAGGCGGTGTCGATCTTTGTCGAGGAATATTTCCGGCGCCCCGGTCTGGGGGGGCTGCCCGAGTCGGTGCAGGCGCCGGTGTTCGACATGTATGTCAATGCCGGATCGGCGGCGGTGAAGATCCTGCAACGGCTGTTGGGGCAGATCGGGCATGATCTGGCGGTTGACGGGGTGATCGGGCCGCTGACGATCCGCGCCGCCCATGCCGCCGACCGGGCGGCGCCGGGGCATCTGGCCGATGCTTACGGCATCGCGCGGCGCAATTATTATTACGCCCTGGCCGACCGCCGCCCGCAAAGCCGCAAATATGCCCGCAGGCGCGATGGCGGCAAGGGCGGCTGGATCGCGCGGGCCGAGGAATTCATCTCTCCGAAATTTCATCTCAGCGCCGCGGCGCATATGGAAAGGACACGCGCATGGGGTTGATTTCGCGCATTATTGGCGGCGGTGCGGTTCAGGCGCTGGGCAACGCGGTTGAAGGGGTGTCGGAGGTGTTCACCGCCAACGCCACCCGGCGGATGGAGCTGTCTCATGACGCCTATGTCGCGGCGCTGGGGGCGGCGGGGGCGGAATTTGCGCAGCCGCGTTCGGGGTGGTTTGACGGGTTCGTGAACGGGCTGAACCGATTGCCGCGGCCGATGCTGGCGTTGGGAACGCTGGGGTTGTTTGTTTACGCGATGGCCGCGCCAGACGGGTTTGCGCTGCGCATGCAGGGGCTGGCTTTTGTGCCCGAACCTTTGTGGTGGCTGCTGGGGGCGGTTGTGTCGTTCTATTTCGGCGCGCGCGAGGCGCATCATTTCCGCATGACGCGCCCGCAGGTTTCGCGCGCGCCCGCAGCCAAGCCCGCAGCCGGGCCGGGTATCGACGAGAACCCCGCCCTTGCTGCCTGGCGCGAGGAGGGGCGCGAATAAGCGCGCGCCGCTAATCGTGATTGACCGGGGCGTGGCATCGGCGCGCAGGGCCTTGGCGCGGGGGGGCGCAGGCGCTATTGATATCCCATGTTTATCGAACTGGGACATTTCGCGCTGATCCTTGCCCTGATGGTGGCGGTGATACAGATGGTGGTGCCGCTGATCGGCGCGCAACAGGGCTGGGCCGGGTGGATGGCGGCGGGGGATGCGGCGGCGGGGACGCAATTTCTGCTGATCGGGTTTTCCTTTGCGGCGCTGACCTATGCGTTCGTGACATCGGATTTTTCGGTGGCGCTGGTGGTGGCCAATTCGCATACGGCCAAGCCGCTGATCTACAAGGTCGCCGGGGTCTGGGGCAATCATGAAGGATCGATGCTGCTCTGGGTGTTGATCCTGTCGGCCTATGGCGCGGCGGCGGCGTTGTTTGGCAACAATCTGCCGCCGAGGTTGCGGGCGCGGGTTCTGGCGGTGCAGGGGGCGATCGGGGTGGCGTTTCTGGCGTTCATCCTGTTCACCTCCAACCCGTTTTTGCGGCTGGAGGTGCCGCCTTTCAACGGCAAGGATCTGAACCCGCTGTTGCAAGACCCCGGTCTGGCCTTTCACCCGCCGTTTCTGTACCTTGGCTATGTCGGGCTGAGCATGGCGTTTTCATTCGCCGTTGCCGCCCTGATCGAGGGGCGGGTGGATGCCGCATGGGGGCGCTGGGTGCGGCCCTGGACGCTGGCTGCGTGGATTTTCCTGACCATCGGTATCGCGCTGGGATCGTGGTGGGCCTATTACGAACTGGGCTGGGGCGGGTTCTGGTTCTGGGATCCGGTGGAAAATGCGTCATTCATGCCCTGGTTGATCGCGGCGGCGTTGCTGCATTCGGCAATCGTGGTGGAAAAGCGCGAGGCGCTGAAAAGCTGGACGATCCTTCTGGCGATTCTGGCGTTCGGATTTTCGATGATCGGCACGTTCATCGTGCGGTCGGGCGTGCTGACATCGGTGCATGCCTTTGCCACCGATCCGACGCGCGGGGTATTCGTTCTGGCAATCCTTGCGGTGTTCACCGGCGGCGCGCTGATGCTTTATGCGGCGCGGGCGGGCACGATGGAGGCGCGCGGCGTCTTCGCGCCGGTCAGCCGCGAGTCGGCGCTGGTGCTGAACAACGTGTTGCTGGCGGTGGCGGCGTTCGTGGTTTTTGTCGGCACCATCTGGCCCCTGGTGGCGGAACTGGCGTTCGCGCGCAAGCTGTCGGTGGGGGCGCCGTTTTTCAATGCGGCCTTCACGCCGTTCATGGTGGCGCTGGCGATCATTCTGCCGCTGGGCGCGGTGATCCCGTGGAAGCGGGCGCGTGCGGGCCGGGCGATGCGGCCGCTGTGGCCGTTTCTGGTGCTGGCGGTGGCCTTTGGCGCGCTGATCTGGGCGATGCAGACCGGGCGCAGCGCGCTGGGCCCGGTGGGCGCGGCGCTGGGGGTCTGGCTGATGCTGGGGGCTGCCTTCGATCTGGTGCAGCGGACCGGGCGCGGGGCCTTGCGGGCACGGCTGGGGCGGCTGTTGCGGCTGCCGCGCGCCGATTGGGGCAAGGCGGTGGCGCATGGCGGGCTGGGGATCACGTTCATCGGGATTTCGGCGATGCTGGCCTGGCAGCAAGAGGTGATCCGTGTCGTCAAGGTGGGCGAGACATTCGCGTTGGGCGCCTATGAGGTGCGGCTAAGCGATGTTCAGCGTCTTGAGGGGCCGAATTACCTGACCACCATGGCGTTCATGGACATATCGCGCGACGGCAGCCCGGTGGCGCGGCTGACGCCGGAAAAGCGGGTCTATCCGGTGGCCGGGATGCCGACCACGGAGGCGGCGATTGATAACGGCCTGTTTCGCGATTTGTATCTGGTGATCGGCGATCCGCAGGCGGATGGCGGCTGGGCGGTGCGCGGCTATGTCAAGCCGATGGCCAACTGGATCTGGGGCGGGGCGATCATCATGTGTCTTGGCGGGTTCCTGTCGTTGAGCGACCGGCGGTATCGCATCGCGGCGGGCGCGCGCCCGGCCACCCAAGCGCCTGCCAGCCGGGTTCCGGCGGAATGAGGCGGGCGTTCGCCATCGCGGCGCTTGGCGTGATGCTGGCGGGGCCGGTGTTCGCGGTTCTGCCCGACGAGATATTGCCTGACCCCGCGCTTGAGGCACGGGCGCGCGAGTTGTCCAAGGGGCTGCGCTGTCTGGTGTGCCGCAACGAATCCATCGACGAATCGAATGCCGATCTGGCGCGCGATCTGCGCATTCTGGTGCGTGAGCGGATCGTGGCGGGCGACACCGATGCCGAAGTGGTGGCCTGGCTGGTGGATCGGTATGGCGAATATGTGCTGCTGAACCCGCCTGCGACGGGATCGACGCTGATTCTGTGGATCGCCGGGCCAATGATGCTGGTTTTCGGTCTGGGCGGGGCGGCGGTTTACCTGCGGCGGCGGCGCGGGGCGCGCGATGCGGGGGATATGGCCCTGTCGGATGCGGAACAGGCGCGGGTGGACGAAATATTGCGGTCGTAACGCCGCGTTTCGCTTTTGGTACTTGCTGCCATTCCTTCCTTGAAACGGGCCTTCCTTGAAACGGGCCTTCCTTGAAACGGGGAGGGTGGCATGATCATCAGACCATTCCCTGTCAGCAGGCTGCGGGCGTCGGGCAGACCCGCGATTTTCGCGGCGGGGTGTTGGCCTTTTTGGGATAAGCGCGCGGTGGAGTTCGGGGGGCGATAGGGCAGGGGGGGCAGGGGGCGCCGCCAGATCCGTGCAAAATCATCACGTTTTGCCGGGCAACCGCCCGATCATGCAGCGTTTTTGTGGACCCGGCGCAAATCTTTGGTTATCGTCGGGCCAAACGGGGCGCAATGATCCCGGTGATGAGGCAGTACATGGCGTTTCCACAGCGGTTTTCGAACCTGCCGGAGTATGCGTTTCCGCGTTTGCGGGGGCTTCTTGGCGCGTATCCCGCGGGCGGGCCGGTTATCGACATGACCATCGGCGAGCCGAAACACGCGATGCCGGATTTCGTGGGCGCGGTGCTGGCCGAACACATCAAGGGGTTCGGGGTGTATCCGCCCAATGACGGCACGCCCGAATTGCTGGCGGCGATGGCGGCCTGGGTCGGGCGGCGCTATGGCGTGGCGCTGGACCCCGCGCGCCAGATCATGGCGCTGAACGGCAGCCGCGAGGGGCTTTTTGGCGCGACGCTGGCGCTGTGCCCCGAGGAAAAGGCGGGCGGGCGGCCGGTGGTGCTGATCCCCAACCCGTTTTATCAGGTCTATGCCGTGGGCGCGCTAAGCGCGGGGGCCGAGCCGGTGTTTCTGCCCGCGACCGCCGAGACCGGCTTTTTGCCCGATTTCGGCGCGGTGCCGGATGCGGTGCTGGATCGGGTGGCGATTGCGTTCTTGTGTTCGCCGTCCAACCCGCAGGGCGCGGTGGCCGGTCGCGCCTATTGGGCCGGGCTGATCGCGCTGGCGGAAAAGCATGATTTCCTGATCTTCGCCGATGAATGTTATGGCGAGGTGTACCGCGATACGCCGCCCGTCGGCGCCTTGCAGGTGGCGGCCGAGATGGGCGCGCATCCCGACCGGGTGGTCAGCTTTTTCTCGCTGTCCAAGCGATCGAACCTGCCGGGCCTGCGGTCGGGCTTTGTTGCGGGCGGTGCCGGGGCTTTGGCGCGGATCAAGCAGTTGCGCGCCTATGCCGGGGCGCCGCTGCCCTTGCCGGTGCAGCGGGTGTCGGAACGGGTCTGGGCGGATGAGGCGCATGTGGAGGCCAGCCGCGCGCTTTATCAGGAGAAATTCGCGCTGGTTGACCGGATCATGGCCGGGGTTCCGGGCTATGCCGGGCCGGGGGGCGGGTTTTTCCTGTGGCTGCCGGTGGAAAATGACGAGGCGGCGGCGCTGCGGCTGTGGCGCGAAACCGGGGTGCGGGTGTTGCCCGGCGGCTATCTTGGCCGCGAGGTGGGCGGGATCAATCCCGGCCAGACCTATATCAGGGTGGCGCTGGTCGCCCCAGGTGAAGAGGTGCAGCGTGGGATCACCCTGATCCGCGACTGCCTGTACAGGTAAGGACAAGGCACGATGGCATCTTATCAGATCAGACAGCGCGACCCCCTGCTTGACGGCAAGATGCAGGCGGTGATGCAACGGCGTGGCCGCGAGATGATCGGCCTTGGTCTGATGGCGCTGGGGGGGATGCTGGCGCTGATCCTGCTGAGTTATGCGCCCGCCGATCCAAGCTGGATGTCGGCGACCGAGGCGCCGGTGCATAATGCGCTGGGGCTGTTCGGGGCGGCGGTGGCGGCACCCCTGATGATCATCGCGGGCTATGGTTCCTGGGCGCTGCCACTGGTGGTGATGATCTGGGGCGGGCGGCTGATGACGCATCGGGGGGCGGAACGCGCGCTGTCGCGGATGGTGTTCGTGCCGATCGCGGTGGCGGTGGCCTCGGTCTATGCTGCGACGCTGTTGCCGTCGGATGGATGGGTGCATCCGTTCGGGATGGGGGGGCTGTTTGGCGATACCGTGCTGGGCGCGGTGCTGGGGGTGGTGCCGATCAGCGCGACCTTCGGGTTGAAGGTGCTGTCGCTGGTGTTTGCGGTGCTGATGCTGGCCGGTGTGGCCTTTGCCGCGGGCTATGACAGCGCCGAGGTCAACGCGATCGGGCGGCTGATCGTGCTGGGGCTGGTGATGGCCTATGCCGGGATATTGGCGGCGCTGCGCCATGGGCTGCGGGGATGTCTGCGGGCGGCGCAGGCCGGGGTTGAGCGGCACCGCGCGGCGCGCGCGCGGCGCGCGGATGCGGGCGCCGTTCCTGCGGCCGGGGCGCCCGACGCGCGGCGCTTTGCGCCCGCCGGGTTTGCGCCCGACATGACGGCGGTGCGCGTGCCGTCGCGCGCGGCGCAGACCGCGGGGCTTGCGGGCGACAGGGCTGGCGACAGGGCTGGCGACAGGGGCGATACCGCCCGGCGGCCGGTGCCGGTGCTGCGCGCCGAGCCGCCGATTTTTGCATCCGCGCCCGGCCCGGCCAGTGCCGGGGCGGGGATTGGGGGTGCGGTGGCCGCGCCCGTTGTGCAACCGGCCCGGCCCGCAACACTGCCCGCGGCGCTGTCCGCAACACTGCCCGCAACACTGCCGGATGAACAGCCGCGCGCACGGTTGGGCCTGCTGGCCCGGATGCCGGGGCTGATGAAACGGGTGGCCCGGCCGCATCCGGGGGGCGCGCCCGAGGCCGATTCGGCCGGGCCCGCTGCCCCCCGCCCCGAGGAGATGACCGGCGATGACCGCATCAAGGCGCGCATTGCCGATGTGATCCGCGCGCGGGCGCCGACCCCTCCGCCGCCCGTGACCCGCGCGGAGATGGTGCAGGAAGTGTTGCGCCGCCGTAGCCCGCTGCCGCTGATGGCCGATCTGCGCCGCGCGGTGCCGCCCTCCCCCCTGCTGGCCGAACCGCCGCTGACACAACCGCACCCCGCCGAGGTGCAGCCCGCCGAGGCGGCGCCGTTCGATCTGTTTGCAGATATCGATACCGACGCGGGCGACGATCCCGGCCCCGATCTGACCGATCCCGAGGCGCTGATCGAGGCGCCCGCGCCCTGTGCGCCAGAGCCGCGCCGCCCCCTGGTGACCAATATCCAGCGCCGCGCCGCGCCGCCGTCGCGCCAGGCGCAGGCCGAGGTGCAGCCACGCCTGCCTCTGGAACCCAAGGCGCCGGTCGCCTATGAGGCGCCGCCGCTGACGCTGTTGACCAGCCCGGCGATGGTGCAGCGCATGCCGCTGTCGGACGAGGCGCTGGAGGAAAACGCGCGGATGCTGGAATCGGTGCTGGATGATTACGGTGTCAAGGGCGAGATCGTTTCGGTGCGCCCCGGCCCGGTGGTCACGATGTACGAACTGGAACCGGCGCCGGGGCTGAAGGCCAGCCGGGTGATCGGGCTGGCCGACGATATCGCGCGGTCGATGTCGGCGCTGTCGGCGCGGGTGTCCACGGTGCCGGGGCGGTCGGTGATCGGTATCGAACTGCCCAATGAGCACCGCGAGAAGGTGGTGTTGCGCGAGATCCTGTCGGCGCGCGATTTTGGCGACAGTGCCATGCGCCTGCCGCTGGCGCTGGGCAAGGATATCGGCGGCGATGCGGTGGTGGCCAACCTTGCCAAGATGCCGCATCTCTTGATCGCGGGCACCACCGGGTCGGGGAAATCGGTGGCGATCAACACCATGATCCTGTCGCTGCTTTACAAGCTGAGCCCAGAAGAATGCCGGATGATCATGATCGATCCCAAGATGCTGGAGCTGAGCGTTTATGACGGCATCCCACATCTTCTTTCGCCAGTTGTCACCGATCCCAAGAAGGCGGTGGTGGCGCTGAAATGGGTGGTGGCGGAAATGGAAGACCGCTATCGCAAGATGTCCAAGATGGGGGTGCGCAACATCGAGGGCTATAACGGCCGGGTGCGCGAAGCGCTGGCCAGGGGCGAGATGTTCAAGCGCACCGTGCAGACCGGGTTCGACGATGAAACCGGCGATCCGGTGTTCGAGACCGAGGAATTCGCCCCCGAGGTGATCCCGTTCATCGTGGTGGTCGTCGATGAGATGGCCGACCTGATGATGGTCGCGGGCAAGGAGATCGAGGCCTGTATCCAGCGCCTGGCGCAGATGGCGCGCGCCTCGGGCATCCATCTGATCATGGCCACGCAGCGCCCGTCGGTCGATGTGATCACCGGCACCATCAAGGCCAACTTCCCGACCCGGATCAGCTTTCAGGTGACATCCAAGATCGACAGCCGCACCATTCTGGGCGAACAGGGGGCCGAGCAACTGCTGGGCATGGGCGATATGCTTTATATGGCCGGGGGCGCGCGCATCACCCGTATTCACGGGCCGTTCGTGTCGGATGAGGAGGTGGAGGAGATCGTCAACCACCTGAAATCCTTTGGGCCGCCGTCTTATAAATCGGGTGTGGTCGACGGGCCGGACGAGGAAAACGCCGCAGAGATCGACGCGGTGCTGGGCCTTGGCGGCGGCGATGGCGATGATGCGCTTTATGATCAGGCCGTCGCGGTGGTGATCAAGGATCGCAAATGTTCGACATCCTATATCCAGCGCAAGCTGGCGATCGGCTATAACAAGGCGGCGCGGCTGGTCGAGCAGATGGAAGATCAGGGCATCGTGACCCCGGCCAACCATGTGGGCAAGCGCGATATTCTGGTGCCCGAAGCGGGATGAGGGGGCGGGGGGCGTGACAAGGGGGCTTTCCGCCCCCTCGGCCTGCGGCCTCACCCCCGAGAGTATTTTCGCCAAGATGGATGGGCGGGGTTGGGCTTGACGAATTCGTTTTGGGTGCAATGATCAGCCATGGCCGATAGTTTCGATCTGAATGCGTTTTTGCCCTATCAGCTTGCGGCCGCCTCGGCGCGGGTCAGCCGCATGTTTGCCGATCATTACCGGGCGGAATTCGGCATCGGCATCGCCGAATGGCGGGTGCTGGCGCATCTGGCGCAATCGGGCACGGTCAGCGTGCGCGAGATCTGCGCGCAGGTGGATATGGACAAGCCGCGCGTCAGCCGCGCCGCTGCGCGGCTGGAGGCGGCGGGATATCTGACCAAGGCCGCCAATGCCGGGGATCGGCGGCTTGTCGATCTGACGCTGACGCCCGGCGGGCGGGATCTGTTGTGCCGGATCCTGCCGATGGCGCATCGGTTTCAGGCGGAGATGATCACCCGGCTTGGCGAGGATGCGCCGGGCCTGCGCCGCGCGTTGACGCGGCTGATTTCGGAGGAATGATGACGGTAACGCTTTATGATTTCTGGCGCTCTTCTGCGGCCTATCGGCTGCGGGTGGCGTTTGGCCTGCTGGGGATCGACTATCAGTCGGTGGTGGTGGATCTGCCCAGCGAACAGAATCGCTCTCCCGCGCATCTGGCGCGCAATCCTCAGGGCCTTGTGCCCGCGGTCGAGATCGACGGGATGATGATGACGCAATCGCTGGCCATCCTTGAATATCTTGACGAGACGCGGGGGGCGGGGTTTCTGCCATCGGATGCGGTGGGGCGGGCGCGGGTGCGCACCCTGTCCTATGCGATCGCGATGGAAATCCATCCGGTGTGCAATGTGTCGGTGGCGAAATTCGCGGTGGCGCATTCGGGCGGCGGGATCACCATGGACTCGTGGATGGAGACCTTTGTGGGGCGCGGGTTGGCGGCCTATGAGGCGCTGCTGGATCATCCCGCGACGGGGCGGTTTTGCCATGGCGATCAGGTGACGATGGCCGATATCTGCCTGATCCCGCAGGTGTACAATGCGCGGCGCTGGGGGGTGGATATTTCCTTGCATCGCCGGATCAATGCGATCATGGCTGAACTGGAGGAGATTCCGGCGGTGGCCGCCGCCCATCCCGACAGGCACAATTCGAAAGGTTGAGAACATGGATGACATCGTTATTCTGAGCGGGGCCCGTACCGCGATCGGCACGTTTGGTGGCGGATTGGCCGCGGTGCCGCCGATCACCCTGGCAGAGACGGTCGCGCGCGCGGCGCTTGAGCGGGCCGGGGTGGCGGGGGCGCAGGTGGGGCATGTGATGTTTGGTCATGTGATCAACACCGAACCGCGCGACATGTATCTGAGCCGGGTTGCGGCGATCGGCGCGGGGGTGCCCGATGTGGTTCCGGCGATGAACGTCAACCGGTTGTGCGGTTCGGGGGCGCAGGCGATCGTATCCGCGGTGCAGGCGCTGGCGCTGGGGGATGCGGAATTCGCGCTGGCAGGCGGGGCCGAAAGCATGAGCCGCGCGCCCTATATCCTGCCCGCGGCCCGTTGGGGGCAGAAGATGGGCGATGCGGGGGCGCAGGACATGATGCTTGGCGCGCTCAACTGTCCGTTCGGAACCGGGCATATGGGGGTGACGGCCGAGAATGTCGCCGCCGAGAACGGGGTGAGCCGCGAGGATCAGGACGCGTTCGCGCTGGAAAGTCAGCGGCGCGCGGCGGCGGCGATCGCGGCGGGGCATTTTGCCGGGCAGATCGTGCCGGTCGAGGTGCCATCGCGCAAGGGGCCGGTGGTGTTCGAGGTGGACGAGCACCCCAAGGCCACCAGCGCCGAGGCGCTGGCCGGGTTGCGCCCGGTGTTTCAGAAGGGCGGATCGGTGACGGCGGGCAATTCCAGCGGCATCAACGATGGCGCGGCGGCGCTGGTGCTGGCGCGCGCCGATGCGGCGGCGCGGGCCGGGCTGGTGGCGCGTGCGCGTATCCTTGGCTATGCCCATGCCGGGGTGCGCCCCGAGGTGATGGGGATCGGGCCGGTGCCCGCGGTGCAGGCCTTGCTGGCGCGGACCGGGTTGCAGGTGTCGGATTTCGATCTGATCGAATCGAACGAGGCCTTTGCCGCGCAGGCGGTTGCGGTGAACCGGGCGCTGGGGTTCGATCCGGCGCGGGTCAATCCCAATGGCGGCGCGATTGCGCTGGGCCATCCGGTGGGGGCCACGGGGGCGATCCTGACGGTGAAGGCGTTGTACGAGCTGGAGCGCACCGGCGGACGGCGCGCGATCATCACCATGTGCATCGGCGGCGGGCAGGGGATTGCCCTGGCGATCGAGCGGATCTGAGGCGGGATCTGCGTTCAGCGTGACCAGAGCCGGGTTCCCGCCGTGTCCTGCGCGCGGCGCACGCGGGGGCCGTTCGGGCCGGGATCTATGGCAAGGGCGCCGCTTTTGCGCAGATAATCCGCGTCGATCAGCAGGCAGGGGCCTGGCGGGGTTTTCGCGGCCTTGTCATAGATGACCAGGGTTCCCGGCTGGCAGGCGGCGGGCAGCGCCGCCTCTGCCCCCTTGCCGAACAGATGCACGGCGCGGGTGGTGCCAAGGCGAAAGCCCAGCGCGCCCGTGACAGCGCCAAGGCCGGGGCGGGTGGCGGCGACGGCGGGCAGGGCAGGATCGCCGTCGTTTTCCAGCCAGCTGCGGGTGGCGAACCCGTCGCCGCGCGGCTTCGAGAGGGCGCGGCCGTGATCGGTCATCAGCCCGACCATCTTGCCCGAGGACGCGACCAGCAGCGTCGGGCGATCTGCGCTGGCCCAAAGGCCAAGCGCGGCCAGCATCATTACCGCCCCCGCCAGCCGCGCGCGCCCCGGCCAGATCACCAGCCAGAGCGCGCCAAGTGCCAGGATCGGCAGCACCGCGCCGGGGGGGGCGGGCACCGGCGTGACCGCGCCGTCAAGCGCCGCCACCCAGCCTGCGACGAACAGAATCCAGCGCGTACCCTGTTCCATCATCCACAGCGCCGGGGTGGCAAGGCCCAGGGGGCTGACAAGGCCCGCGATCACGGCGGCGGGCATCACCACCGCGCCCATCAAGGGCACCGAGGCCAGATTGGCGATCAGCCCGTAATCGGCGATCCGGTTGAAATGCGCGGCGGCGATCGGCGCGGTTGCCGCACCCGCCACCGCAGAGGTAAAGATCACCGTCAGGATCGGTTGCGCCCAGCGGGGGCCGCGCCGGTTCCGGGGCAGTCTGGTCAGCGCGTTGAACGCGGTCACCAGCGCCACGGTTGCCGCGAAAGACATCTGGAACCCCGCCTCTGTCAGGCTTTCGGGGCGAAACACCAGAAGGATCGTGGCGGCGATCGCGACAGAGCGCAGGCTGATCGCCCGGCGATCCACCAGCACCGCGACCAGCATCACCGCAACCATGGTAAAGGCGCGCTGTGTTGCGACATTGCCCCCCGAAAGCGCCAGATAGAAACCCGCCGCCGCCAGTGCCACCGCCGCGGCAATCTTGTGCACCGGCAGGCGCAGCGCCAGCGGCGGGATCAGCGCCAGCCCGTAGCGCAGCGCCGCAAAGACGAAACCGGTCAGCAACCCCATGTGCAGCCCCGAGATGGCCAGCAGATGCGACAGATTGGCCGCGCGCAGATCATCAAGCGTCTTGCGGCTGATCCCCGACCGGTCGCCGGTCAGGATGGCGGCGGCAAAGGCCCCCGGATCGCCGGGAATGCGCGCCTGCACCGCCTTTGATATGCGCAGGCGCAGACGGGTAACGGCCAGGGCCGTCCCCGCCGCCGCCGGTTCCAGCACCAGAACCGGGCTGCGCGTATAGCCGACCGCGCCGATCCCGCTGAACCAGGCATGGCGGCGAAAATCAAAGCCGCCCGGTTCCACCGGCCCCTCGGGCGGGGCCAGATGGCCGGTCATCATCACCACCATGCCCGGAACCGGATCGAGCCCCTGATCGCCATGCATCGACACCCGCACCCAGGCACACCGGTCGCGAAGATCGACTCGATCATCCGGTTGCGGCCCGAGACGCGCAGGCGGGTCTCGTTCATGTAAGCGCCCAAGCCCTTCTCGGCGTAATACATCTCGTCTTTCGCCGCATCGAAGATCACGCCGGCGATAACCTCGCCCTTGTGCTCGAGCGCGATCGAGATCGCCCAATGCGGCAGACCGTGCAGGAAGTTCGTGGTGCCGTCGAGCGGGTCGACGATCCAGCGGCGCGTCGGATCTTCACCGTCTTCCTCGCCGGTTTCCTCACCGATCCAGCCATAGGAGGGACGCGCCGTGCGCAGTTCTTCCTTGATGATGCGCTCGGCCTCGCGATCGGCTTTCGACACGAAGTCACCCGGCCCCTTGGACGAGACCTGAAGGTTCTCGACCTCGCGGAAATCCTTGACCAGCGAGCGGCCTGCCTTGCGGGCGGCCTTGATCATCAGGTTGAGGTTTGCGCTGCCTTGCATCTGGGGGCTCCTTCGCGTTTCAAGCGGCTGCCTTACAGGGGTTGGAGGGAAAATCCAAGGCCTTTGGCGCAGGGTGACGCCCGCGGAGGGGCTCTGCCCCGCTCCCTGCGGGAGTCCCCGCTATATTTCAGCCAATTCGAGAGCTCAGGCGCGTTGCAGCTTCACCGGCTCGGTGCGCGCGAGGCGCAGGAAATGCGCCATGAAGGGCTGGATGGCGTCCTCGGTGCGGGTCGCCGCATAGAGCCGCTTGGTCAGGCCATGTTCGGTGACGGGACGTGTGATGTAATCGGGCTGATATTTCACCTCGCGCAGCACCCAGTCGGGCAGCACCGCCACACCGCGATTCGAGGCGACCAGCATCAGGATCACCGCCGTCAGTTCCACCTGCCGCACAGCTTTCGGCTCGACCCGCGCGGGCGTGAGCAACTGGGTGAAAATGTCCGAGCGGCCCCGGTCGATCGGATAGGTGATCAGCGTCTGATCGGCGAAATCCTCGGCCTCGATAAAGGGTTTCGCGGCCAGCGGAGAATTGGCGGCGGCGATGAAGGTCGGCGCATAATCGAAGAGCGGGTTGAAAGTGACGCCCTCGATCTCTTCGGGATCCGAGGAGATCACCAGATCCACCTCTTCGCGCGCAAGCGCGGGCAGCGCCTTGAAGGCCAGTCCGGGGCGGATATCCACGTCGATATCGGGCCAGGCATGGCGGAAACGCTCCAGCACCGGGAAGAGCCAGTCGAAACAGGCATGGCACTCGATCGCGATATGCAGGCGGCCCGCGCGGCCCGAGCGCAGCGCCTCGAACTCGGCCTCGGTCGCGGCGATCTCGGGCAGGATACGCTCGGCCAGCCGCAACAGCTTCATCCCCGCCGCCGACAGTTTCAAGGGCTTCGAGCGGCGCACGAACAGCTCCACCCCCGCCTGATCTTCCAGCCCCTTGATTTGATGCGACAGCGCCGATTGTGTTATGTGCAGAACATCCGCCGCCTTCGCGAGCCCGCCCGCATCGTGAATCGCCTTGATCGTGCGCAGGTGCCGGAACTCGAGATGCATCTTGTAGTTACGCTCATAACCATTTTGAGGATTATGAGTTTGTCTCACAAAGCCCGATCTGGCACAAGAGAGCGAACGAAAGGACATATTCCCATGACGACGCCCAAGGTCAGCTTCGAATTCTTCCCGCCCCAGACGCTCGATGCGTCCTTCCGGCTGTGGGAAACCGCGCAGGTCCTGGCGCCGCTCCAGCCGGAATTCGTCTCGGTGACCTATGGCGCGGGCGGCACGACGCGCAAGCTGACCCATGAAGCGGTCGGCACGATCCACAAGAATTACGGGCTAAACGTGGCCGCGCACCTGACCTGCGTGGAGGCGACCCGCGCCGAGACGATGGAGATCGTGAACTCCTATGCCGAGGTGGGCGTGACCGAGATCGTGGCGCTGCGGGGCGATCCGCCGAAAGGCGCCAAGGGCTTCGTTCCGCATCCCGAAGGCTTTGCGTCGTCGGTCGAGCTGATCGAGGCGCTGGCCGAGGATGGCCGCTTCACGATCCGCGCAGGCGCCTATCCTGAGCCCCACCCCGAAGCCGCCGATCCGCTGGCCGACGTGCGCTGGCTCAAGCGCAAGGTCGAGGCGGGCGCGACCTCGGCGATCACCCAGTTCTTCTTCGAGGCCGAGACCTTCTTCCGCTTTCGCGACGCCTGCGAGCGCGAAGGGATCACCGCCAAGATCATCCCCGGCATCCTGCCGATCCAGTCCTGGAAAGGCGCGAAGAACTTCGCCCAGCGTTGCGGCACCTCCATCCCCGCCTGGGTCGAGGAAGCCTTCGAGGCCGCGATCCGCGACGACCGCGAGCAGCTGCTGGCCACCGCGCTGTGCACCGAGCTTTGCGACAAGCTGATCGAGGGTGGCGTGGAGGATCTGCATTTCTACACGCTCAACCGCCCCGGCCTGACCCGCGACGTCTGCCACGCGCTAGGTGTGACGCCCGAAGCGGTGCTGGAAAACGTCGCCTGAAAGGGCGGTGGAACGGAGTGACTGAAGGGGGCCCGGCTGGGTCCTTTTTCTTTGTGGGTAGACGAATGGGTGATGTCAGCTTTGCGGACCAATTAGGCGTCAATATCTGCCAACTTAAAATTTGCTTTTAGTCAGCTACTCAAAGCCGCATGGGGTCAGAGACATGCTGTGTTAGCCGCTTAGTTCCCAGTTCCGACGAAGATAGTCGTCGAACATTGGGACAGTAAAATCTATGTCGCCATACTGAGGGCTATAAATCATACCTTTTGCGATGATTTGCGCCCGACGAGGTCCTAACTTGGAAGGAGGTTCCCCAAGCCTCTCAGCGACTTCAGAAGACCGGTAAGGTCCCTTGCCGAGTTCTGCCATCGCGATCACATATTCGCGTTCCTTTGGCGTTAGTCGATCAAAGCGAACTTGGAAGAACCCTTCATCCAATCGCCGCAAAGCATTCTCAGTAGCTTTTTCAATATCGAGGTCACTAATAGGAGATTCGTTTGCGGTATTCCAAGATTGGAACCCCCATTCCTGCAGAAAATAAGGATAACCCTCTGTGATTTCGCGAATTTTTTCCGGCGCGCTAGACCTGATTTCTTCTCCCTCGTCATTTATTGGTTCGCGAATCGCTTTTAAGGCAGCTTCTTCGTCCAGCGCTCCGACTTTTGGGTATGAAAAGAGTCGCTCCGCATATGATTTGGCATCTCCCGAAAGACCAGCCAGCTGCGGAAGACCCGCGCCGAAAAAGATGACTGGAAGCTGTTTTTGGCCGATTTTATGAATAGCGACAATGAGAGCCGCGAGCTCCTCTGAATCCAAGTATTGAACTTCATCGATTAGGAGGCACCAACCTTTTCCAGCTGCTTTCGCGGCACTTCCAATCGCAACAAACATATCCGCAAGATCATATTCTAAGTTTCCACTATCTGCCACGCCAGGCTCTGGATCGACGGAAAGTGACCAGTCACCGATCTGAACCTTGAATACACTTGCGAAGCTTCTCAGCGCCTTCATCGCATCGTGCGTTTTCGTTTTCGCCGCCTCTATCAGCGAGAGCTTTCGAAGCACTTGTTGCATTTTGGGGTACAAAAGTTCCGCGAGCGGCTTGTCCTCTGGAGCCTCGATAACAGAGGTTAAATAGCCAGATTTTTCGGCTTCATTTTCGATAGTGTTCAGCAAGACGGTCTTGCCAGTTCCGCGTAACCCTAAGAGCATTTGTGATCTAGGGTCAGGATTCATAACCAGAACATGACGACGGCAGCGAGGGCGCAGGCTGAGAGGAAGACCTTGGGGCATCTGTCGTAGCGGGTGGCGACGCGGCGCCAGTCCTTGAGGCGGGCAAAGCTGT